>NZ_PQDH01000003.1:360397-720795 GCF_002964605.1 Vallitalea okinawensis | reverse complement strand
TAAGGTCAGCCCTCGTACATTCCTCAACCTAAGCCCGTCGGGACGGCGTCCGCATTAGCCCCTATCAGGGCATGAGCGAACACCTCTAAGGTTGAGAAACGTCGGAAACAAGTGAACGTTAGATGAAAGATTTTTTCTTAGAATTGCTCAGGACTTATGTTATAAGATGAATATGGGTCAGAGTTATAAGAATCGTATTTGTTAAGAAAATATTATTATATTTTCAGAGGTGATGAATGATATGAAAAACTCAATACAAATAATGAAAGAAGCGATTGTTGATATACTTGGTAATAATATCTCAGCTATATACCTTTTTGGCTCTGTAGCATTGGGAGATTTTAAATCTGGATGGAGTGATATTGATATTTTATGCTTAACGAAATTCCCCATCGCAGATAAACAAGCAAATACATTAGTTTCATTAAGACAAAGTTTACTTGAAAAGGATCAGGAAAATCAATATTTTCGATTGTTTGAAGGTGGGATAATATCTTTGAATACCTTTATGAATGGGACTACAGAGACAGTTATTTATTGGGGTACAAGCGGACAACGAATTACTGACACATATCATTTTGACAGTTTCAGTATGTATGAGCTAATTTCAGACGGAGTGTTGTTGTATGGAAATGATATAAGAGCTAAATTGACAATGCCAACTTATGAGCAGCTTAAAGAGGATGTAGTTCGCCATTATGAAGCTATTCGGAAATATGCTGTAAATACTAGTAGGAGTATTTATTCGGTTGGCTGGCTATTGGATATTGCACGAGGAATATATACCTTACAAACAGGAAAAGTTATAGCAAAAACCAAAGCTGGAGAATGGGCGTTGGAAAAGCAAATATGTCCTATACCTGAAACTTTGAGCAAAGCTGTTCAAATTAGAAAAAATCCACAGGATTATTTAAATGATAATACTTTTTGGGATTGGACAGAAACACTTGGAGATGAAATTCAAAAGTTTGCAGATGTTATGGAAGATGAAATTAAGCTCGCCAAATGAGTATAGTTTTTAGTGAGAAGTGATATGAAAATAAAATTAATATGAATAAAATGATATGGAATAGTTTGTAAAAGCGAAGCTGTACCATATTTATCAGCGTTTTCATTTAGCAGATTGAAAACTGTAATTTCAACATTACCTAAACTTGTCTGTGTGTATGACGTACGTTCAAAAGAATTAAATTGGGTTTCTAAATTTGATATTTGTAAGATGATTGAATGGATTATGATCTTATCGTTTTTGATAATACAACTGACTGGTTTATAGCAATAACTCATGAAGATATTATTTTAGCATATGGCGGGTTTTTGAATTAAGTAATTTAAGGCAAATAACTAATTCTATAACAATGTTCTATATAAAGTTTTAAAATGGAAAACTGACAAAAAGACAAATATAAGAAAATGTGTAGCGTACAATAATTAAATCGAATTTTCCGGAATATTTATATTTAGACAGGTAGAGATGTCTATAACCCAGGGTATTCCTTATGGGTAATGTTATAGCACATCATCTAACAAAATATTTCCGTTCGCTACGCACATCTCTTCACCGGGTGCGAGCACCGTCTGCGAAGAGTCGTTTCAGAGACGTCAGAAATAAGGTACGTTAGACAACAATATACCCTACTGCATTGGTAGAATTCGAGAGACATGAATACTGTTATGTTAGGAGAGTGGAAATGAATTTGTTTGCTAAAGAACCATGGAAATCAAGATTACCAATCTATGATATCATTATTAATAACCTTGATGAGAATGGATGTCTTGCTGGTAATCATAATCTTCCAGATGAAAAAGAGTACGGAGATGACAAAGGTATTAAGTGGGCTCCAGGAGCACTTGATGGAGCTATGGGACAACAACATTCCGAAACGGATGATAAAGCACTATTTTTGAAATTAGACGTTGCTGCAAAAAGACTAAATGTGGACTTGAAAGAAGTCCACTGGAAGAGACTTATCAAAAAAGCAGGTGAAGTAGGTTGTTGGTACAATGTAATGGAACACTCTAATGAAACAAATATTGACAACATTTTGGAATTTGCTTTACATAACTTGCCTTTTGCAGAGAAGTGTATCGGCCCTGACACTTCAATGGGAATTGGCAAGGATTTTCTTATCTATAATAGCTTCAATTTTGTTCTTCAAGGATTGAAGAAGTTTCCCGGTAAAGGAAAACGTATATTGCTTTATGCAATGGATAGTCCTGTTATTAGTAATCGTAATGCATATCTCAATGTTTTTGAAGCTTGGGGCTACGATAATGTCGATGTTAGCTTGATTGAAAAGCTTGAAAAGCAAGTTGAAATTGGACCTTATGACAAGATGAAAGAAAGAATTAATAAATTCTTAGATAACAGATAGTTGAGATATTCCGGGTATATCGTCGTCTAACAATATATTTCCATTCGCTAGCACCTTCCTTCACCGGGTGCAAGCACCGCCAAGAAGAAAGGTTTCGAGGGTCCAGTTCAGAAACGTCGGAAATACGAGACGCTAAAAGAACATTACCTCACTCATTTCGGGGTATTTCTTTGAGGACAAAAAATTAATAATGATATAATTTAAGAGATATAAGGAGTAATGATGAGAATGGAAAAGTGGTCACGCGATATAAATTGTTATGAATTATCCAACAAATATTCGATAGTTAAAGCTAATCCAAAAGAATTTGCAATATATGAATCAATTTATGGGGATATAATATCAAATAGATTTGCAGTAAAACATTGGGATTTAAGGGTAGCGATAAGTTTAGATAATCCTTTTTCAAAAAATGCAAGCTATTATTGGATTAAAGATGATAAACGAAATATAGGTGGAGTGTTAATAGAACCAAATGTATTATCACGCTTATTTTTTATTCCACCGTTTACAAATACATATGAGATTATTAAATACTTGAAGAAATTATTACTTAAATGGTCAGATTGTAATAAGCACATATATGCTTACCAAATTCCCATTGAACAATCTAAGTATTTTGAAATGCTTGGGTTTTGGTCAGATAAAAATAGAAGATGGATGATGAGACCTACTGAAATTTATGATTTTAGATGGGATAGTAGCATAATTGAAAAAACTCCTAATTATAGTAATAATAAAGAAATTGCTGAACTTTTTTTTGAATGCTTTAATAATAATATTGATTATCATCATGCAACTAAACATGATGGACAGGTACTTAGCTATAAAGATTATTTAGATGAAGTAAATGAGTATTTTTATGAGTGTAAAGAAGACATATTGATTGAAGCATCTACCCTTATATATGATAAAACACACAATAAGCTGATTGGTGCTTGTCTTATATCATCTCTTGAAGAGTGGCCTTTAATTCATACTATTGGAGTTAACCCTGAATACAGAGGGAAACGTCTTGCAACTACAATGATAAAGAAGGCACTAACTGTATTAAAGAATCAATACCCTGTTTTACGATTATTTGTAACAATAGGTAATGTTGCAGAATCAGTATATTATGAGCTTGGATTCATTCCTGGTGTTGAATTCAAAAGATTATATATACCAGGAAATAAGTAATAAATTAGAATTTAAGCGTACACAGTTTGGAAGTAGACGAAAGGTTAATATTTATATTATATATAATGAGATAAATATACTTTAGTAGTAATTATTTGTGTGAATTGAAGTGAATAAGCATGACTAAAATCACTTGATGGGCTTTGAGCCTGATTGAGGTAACGTCTAATAACAAAATGATTCCATTCGCTAACGCACATTCCTTCACCGGGTGCAAGCACCGCTTAGAAGAAGAGATCTGAGGTCTGTTTCAGAAACGTCGGAAACAAGGTACGTTATATAACACTATTCCATAAATGAGTTTAGGGTATTGTCTAGGACCGTCTATATGTCAAATATATAGGGAGAAGAATGATGAGTAGTATAACACAGCAAATCATTAAAGATAATATTAATATGACTCAAGAAGGTTTTCAGTGGAGACCCAAAGGTAGAGTCGCTACTATATATTATGTAAAAAATAATGCAGTACTCCCCATTCTAGCTGAGATGTCAGGAAGTGAAAATTTTGATGTTCTCGTTTGGGGTGAAATTCAATATTTGAATAAAAGTTATGATGTAGTGCAAAATCAATATTTTTATCATAGTTTTAGAGAAAGACTTCAAATTCAGAGAGAACTAATAAATTGGCTTAAAGTTAGAGGATTGCGGCATGATATCAAGGAGATGGATAAGATGATTAATTGGGTAGAAAAAGATAATCAACTTATAATAGGAGATAGAGTAATCAGCTTTAAGGATACGATAGACTCACTAGAGGTAACTAATGAATTTATTATTGTACATCTTTTTAACAGGACTTGTAGTGGAGTAAACATGGCAGACCAGAAAGTAAATAATATATTTTGTTTGAATTACGTTGGTGAGATTGTATGGAACATTTTTGATATCATACAGAAAGAAGACGTTTGGGTATCAATGATGTTAGACTATAACTATAATGTTGTTTGTACTAGTTTTGCAGGAATACAATATACTATTGATCCCATGAAAAAAGAGGTACTACAAAAAGTAATTACAAAATAATTGGGTCTTTCTCTGGAGTAATATGGAATAGCATCATATAACAAAAGATTTGCATAAAGTTCGGGCAAGGGTCATAAAGCCTCATGGGGCATGCCCTCACACATTCCTCAACCTAAGTCCGTCGGAACACTCTGTACATTAGCCCTTAGCAGGGCATGAACACCTTCGCTCTAAGGTTGAGAAACGTCGCTAATCCGAAACGTTATATGTAATTGGCTTACTCATTTCGGGGTATTTCTATGGGGTCATTAATAAATATAAATAAATTTATTTTAAGGAGTTTTGTATGGATATTAATCTAATGGAAAAAATGCGATGCAATTTTCAGCGTAGAAATATTGAAGTTGAATTTTATGATGATATTAATGAATTGAAAGATAACATCTTAAATATAATACCTCTTTATTGTTCCGTGGGAATAGGAAATTCTGCAACTTTAAAGAAAATTGGTATAAGTGAAGACTTGGGAAGTAGAGGAAATATTGTTTATGATAAAACAAAAGCAAAAAATCAATCAGAAGTTACAGCTTTAAAGAAAAAATCACTATTATCTGATTGGTATATTTTAGGAAGCAATGCAATATCTGTAGATGGTCACATTGTTAATATTGATCATAGTGGAAATAGAGTGGCTGCCTTAATGTATGGTCCAGATAATGTTATAATTGTAGTTGGAAAAAATAAGATAACTAATACATTGGAACAAGCAATTTTTAGAACAAAAAATATAGCTTCACCCCAAAATGCTAAACGAGCAGGATATAATCCTCCATGTGTGAGATTGAAGAAATGTATTGATTGTAACTCAAGTGAAAGGGTATGCAATTATCTAGTTGTTATACAAGGACAATATGTATCTAATAGAATGAAAGTATTTATTGTAGATGAAGATTTAGGATTTTAATTTATAAGTAGATTTATATACATATGAATAGGAATAAGATTTGAGTAGTAGCTTCGAAGCTGAGTAAACCAACTACACATAACAATGTATTTCCATTCGTTTGGGTTGGGTATTCCTCTAGGGTAAACCCTCACACATTCCACCACCTAAGCGCGTCGCGACAGTCGTTGCATTAGCCCTTAATCAGGGCATGAGTAACTCCTTCTAAGGTGCTGGAACGTCGGAAATACTGAGACGTTAGATAACAGAGTGATATCATTTCAGAGAACTGCTATGGGGTCATCGATACACAGAGATTACTATGCTAATACATTTTAATATACAGAAACTTAAAAGTAGTAATAAAATACATATTTGTTTTGTGGAGGATGAAGATGCTATGTCAGAAAAAACATTTGGACAGAAGAAGTTAAATGAAATATATGTAGAGCGAGTTGGAGCATATGGCGTTGGCTTTGATGAAAACGGAAAAATACCTGTTGCTATGACACACCTTTATAATAGAAAAGAAGGGTACTTTTTACTTGGAGGTGGAATTGAAGGCGATGAAAAACACTCCGAATGTATAAAAAGAGAGTGTTTGGAAGAGGCTGGACTTAGTGTTACACCTAAAAATTTTGTTTGCAAGGGTGACTATTATCATTTTATTGAGCAAACCAAAACCAGTTTTCATGGGATAGGATACTTTTATTATATGGAAATTAATAAAGTTGTGTCAAAACCAACTGAACCGGACCATTTTCTTGTTTGGCTAACCATTGATGAAATAAGAGAAAAACTTTTTCTTCCCCATCAAATTTGGGCAGTTGAAGAAATTTATAAAACTTTCATGTTATGAACATAATACGTAATTACAAAAAAGTCGGTTATCGCCCATGTATATAATGTTAAGGTAAGTAGAAATCAGAGTTATGAATAGCAGTTTATTTAATATAGTGTTTAAAGAGGGCAATAGAGAGTGATATCACTCCATCATCTAACAAAGTGTTCACCGTTCATTGGGGCTAGCGTCAAGAAACCTCTTGGGAAATGCTCTTACACATTCCTTCACCGGCGCAAGTGCACTAAGGAGGAGGACTATGAGGTCCGGTTCAGGAACGTCGGGAACACAGAACGTTAGATGAAATAATCAGATTAGTCTTTGAGTATGCAAATCTGTAGGTAGAGGGAGGTCGTTATGGCAAAGGTGTTTAGTGATAGTAACGTAGAATATTTCCGTAAAGAACGAGAAATCCCTGAATATTGTTGGAGTTCAATTTCTAACATTAATGAAAGGGTTCAGTCGAAGAATTTAAAGTTCAACATAAGGATTCTGGAGCCAGGGAAGTACTCGTATCCTTATCATTCTCATAGAAACGCAGAAGAGATGTTAAAATCCTTGAAGGTGAAGCATTATTGAGAACACCTGAAGGAATACAAAGTGTTAAGGCAGGTGATGTGATTTTCTTTGAAATGGGTCCAGACGGAGCTCATCAATTGAAGAATAATGGCACTGAACCTTGCAAGTATGTCGATATTAGAACAGATTTAGGTATGGATGTTTGTGATTATCCTGATTCAGGTAAGGTTAACATTCTTCCTGATTTTGAGTTATATGAAACAGAGAACCAAGTAGACTATTTTCATGGAGAAGAGAAAATAAAGGACATCTGGTAACATTGAAGGTTGTCTAGTGCTTCCATTTGATTACATCATCTAACAATAATTATGTTTTTATAGGGCAGATGATACAGATATTTGATAGAATATGATTCAATTGAATTTTAAATGTTATAAAACCGGACAGATATAATCTGAATAAAGGAGGAAGTAACAAAATGAAAGCAGTCATATGTACGAAATACGGATCACCTGAAGTTCTTCAAATTAAAGAAGTTGAGAAACCGAAACCCAAAGATAATGAGGTTTTAATAAAAGTATATGCAACTACAGCACATATAGGCGATACCCGTATTAGAAGAGTTGATCCATTTTATGTAAGATTTATATTTGGTCTATTAAAACCAAACAAAAATTTAATACTTGGCATGGAAATATCCGGCATAATCGAATCTGTTGGTAAAGATGTAAGATCATTCAAAAAAGGTGATGAGGTATTTGCATTGACGGGGCTTGGTTTAGGAGGTTATGCTGAATACCGTTGTTTGCCTGAAAAAGTAAAAGAAGGAACTCAGGAAAGAAAAGGACTGGTTGCCTTAAAACCTGAGAATTTATCATACGGAGAAGCAGCAGCTATTCCGGCTGGAGGACTAACAGCGTTAAAAAACCTACAGAAAGCAAATATTAGGAAAGGCCAGAAGATATTGATAAATGGAGCATCGGGAAGTCTTGGAACATATGCTATACAACTGGCCAAATACTACGGAGCAGAGGTCACCGCTGTTTGTAGTGCAAAGAATTTCGAACTGGTAAAATCTATAGGAGCTGATAAAATAATTGATTACACGAAAGAAGATTTTACCAAAAAGCAAGATAAGTACGACATTATTTATGATGCCGTGATGAAGTCGAAACCTTCAAAATGCAGAAAAATATTAAAGGGAAACGGTGTTTTTCTAAACAACTCTCGTCTTCCTAAAATAAAAGAAGAAGATTTGTTATTCCTAAAAGACTTGATTGAAGGTAACAAACTAAAACCTGTTTTGGATAGGACATATTCCATTAATGAAATTGTTGAGGCTCATAGATATGTTGACAAGGGACATAAAAAAGGAAATGTTGTAATAAAAGTAAATAATGAATAATGACCGCCTAACAATATGTTTAGCGCAAGGGTGCCTAGGGTAAAGTTCTTGGGGGCGAGCCAGTCGGCACCACATTCCTTCGCTGGGTACGAGCACCTCCAAGACGGTATTCCTTTAGGGTCCAGTTCAGGAACGTCGCAAACACGAGACGTTAGCGGACATTTACCTACTCATATCAGAGAATTCCTATTGGGTCAGAATTACAAATATTCATCGATTAGAGGTGATGAGAAATGTATATAGTTACAAACGAATGGGGATACAATCTAGTTAGATTTATAATGTTAGCTGAAGAAGATATTTTAGAAAATAATAACTATACACCCTTAACAGGAAGTTTAATAGTTGTAAAGTATAAAGACAAATACATGATTGGTTTTAATAGGTACAGAAAGCAGTGGGAGATTCCAGGTGGAGCAATCGAAATAGGGGAAACAGCAAGAGAATGTGTAATTCGAGAGTTAGAAGAAGAGACTAGTCAAAAGATAGATGAAGTCGAGTTTATAGGTCTTGCAAAAATTTTTGATAATAATAAGAAAAAGATTAAATATCAGGCATTATTCTATAAGGAAATAGATAAGATAGCACCTTTTCAGGAAAATGCAGAGATGAAAGAAATAATGTTATGGAATTTGAAAGATGACATCGGTAGATTTGATGAGGTCGATAAATACATCATGCAATTTTGTGTTGATACCAGAAAAACAGGTAAAATGGTGAGTAGTCAAACATCCTCTAACAATACATTTGCACAAGGTTCAGGCGAGGGTCAAAAAGCCTAATAGGATATGCTCTCACACATTCATCAACCTAAGATAAGAGCTTTCTAAGGTTGAGAAATTGTCGCAAATTCGAGACGTTATGTGAAATCCTTTTATAACGAGTATCGAGTTAGTGTGAAATTTTTAGTTAGAAACTTAGGGAGATACAGCATGAAGAGATTCATTTTATATTCAATAATTATATTATATTTATGCTTTTTAATAGGTTGTAGTAGTAACGATTATATTAATGGTGAACCTGCAGAAGACTGGGATACTGGTAGTAGTGTTAGCTCAATGATTAATGAACTATATGATAATAAATCAAAAGACATTAGTACTTATTCTAGTGATTTGATAGCAATTAAAGTTAATATAAATGATTCACCAGAAGCTTCTTTTGTGATAAAAAGAACTGATAATAATCAATATGAATACTATATGGACTTAGATAAAATTAACTTTGAGTGGCAGGACAACAATCTAGAAGAATTGGTGATTAGTATTTTAGATAATTACCATGTTGATAGAATAGAAGTAACTAATAGTAGTATTAGATGTATGATATCTGAAGATGCACTTATTTATATTGTTGATGTAAAAGAGATTAAAGATCCTATCATTTTGGATGATAACTTCATAACACAAATTAAAGAAAATTGGTATCATTTCACATTCCCTTATGGCATTTAAATCTTGTTGAAGCAATGATTTACATGGAAAAACAAGTTACTAATTGCAGGGAGTTAATTTTTGCATGACTTCACATAACAAAATGTTTCCACAAGGTTCGGGTAGGATCATAATCTCATGGGTCGTATCTCCGTGAAGTTATATATTTAATGAATTAGGGGGGATTGGTAATGTTTCTTTCCACAAGACTAGATGTAGATGAAGTCTTCAAGTTATTTGATAGGATGGGGATAAAACAATCATGTGAAAATGCAAGTACAGCAATTATATAAGTAAATCTGGCAAGACCTCCTATTAAAAATCATCCAAGGACAAGTACAGAGCTAATATTAATGATAATAACTTATTTATCAAAACATAATGTTAAGTGTACTATTGCAGAGAGCGCAGATGGATACTTAGAACAAAATGTCAATGAAATTGGATTAAGAGAAATAGTCAAGAAATATAAGGTTAAGTTAATTGATTTAGACTTTGAAGAGGTGGAACCAATAACAGTTGGAGATGAGACTCATTACATACCCAAATGCTTCAATATGTATGATCTGAGAATAGCAATTCCAGTGGCTAGTAAGCGACTTAATGCCAAATACTCTAATAATGTGAAGTTATTTGTAGGTGCTGTGCCAAGGAAATTTTATCAAATAGGGAGATCAGTGACATGGAGACCAAGGATACATCTCGATTTACATAAGTCTGTTGCAAATATATATTCAGCAATTCAAAATTACTCACCATTTGATTTTTTCATCAATGGGGGATTATCAATGGATGAAGTGAAGGGTGAGTTTAATATACCTGAGATTTTAGTAGGTAATGATGGTATTGAACTAGATTTGTATGTATTAAAGAAATATTTTGATATTGAAATACCTGAATATTTAATGATACTGAGTACTTAAATAATAAATACTACTAGGGTCATGTATTGCTACATCATCTAACAAAACATTTGCGCAAGGTTTGGGCGGGGGTCATAAAGCCTAATGAGACATACCCTCACACATACCCCAACCTAATCGCAGTCGCGACAGTCGGCGCATTAACCCTTTGCAGGGCATGAGCACCTCCTTCTAAAGGGGAAAAGTCGCAAATCCGAAAAAAAACTCCAGTTCAAGTAATTGAAGATACGACTTTGGGTACATTGTTTTGAGATTTGACTATAGTCGATGCAAATTTTGATGGAAATTTAGATTTCTATTATATTGATAACAGAGGAAATGCCAATTATTATTGCAGATTTTGGATATGGGATATTCAAACTGAAAGTTTTGTTGAATCATATGAGCTAAATGAGCTTTCGATACCACAATTCTATGAAGAAACTAAAATAGTTAGTGCGTTTTGGAGAGACAGTGCAGTTTCCAGCGAAACGAGATACTATAAATATATAGACTCGAAACTTACTAGCATAAGATATTTTGATATCGGTTATCCATTTGAAAACGAATATGGGGAACATTTACATACTTTGAGAGTAGAAGACTTTATAGATGGAGAATTAGTAGAAGTATTCAATAAGGATACTTTAGTTACTGAAGAGTTTTCAGGAGAGATCTATGATGAATTTTTCAGATGGTGGGACTTGAATTACTATGGAGAATAGCATGATAGCTTATTGGAGAACTTTATCTAACAATGCATCTTCGCAAGGGTTCGCAGGGTATTCCCCTAGGTCAACCCTGCGATGGATTCCTAACGGGTCTGGCTCACCACATTCCTTCACCGGTGCAAGCACGCCAAGACGGTATTCATTTAGAGTCTGGTTCAGGAACGTCGCAGATGCGAAACGTTATGTAAAAGTGCATGTTAGGATCAAAAAACTTATATTATTACTATATAATATTTTAATGTTACGAGTTAAGGAGATTAAAATGAAAGAAATTAATATTAGAGAAATCAAAGCTACGGATTACAAGGATATTTATTTGTTAAATAAAGAATTCAACCCGAAATATAATTTGTATCATGAAGACAAAGTACAAAAACGGATTGAATTAATTCTGAGCAATACAAAAGATATAATTTTCGTTAGTGAGCTAAACGGTGAAGTAATAGGATATATTCATGGAAGTCCATATGAGTTGCTGTTCTCAGATTCTTTAATAAATATTTTAGGGTTTATTGTGAAAGAAAAGTATAGAAATAAGGGTATTGGCAGTATTTTGATTGATAGCCTTGAATGTTGGGCAAAAAGTAATAAGTTTTCTGGTATTAAACTTCTAACACACCCAAGTAGAATAGATGCACATAGGTTCTACGAACGACAGGGGTATATTTATACAAAAGACCAAAAGAATTATATTAAATCTTTTACGTAACTAATAAACTACATTTATAACTTAAGAGATTGGTTTTATGGTAACGACAGTTTCGGCATGCATCATCACATAACAAAGTGTTCACATTCATTCGGGCGAGTGTCAAAAAACCTCTTGGGTATTGCCCTCATACATTCCTTCACCGGCGCAAGCGCACCAAGGAGAAGGACTATGAGGTCCGGTTCAGGAACGTCTGGAACACAGAACGTTATAGGATATTAATTTATCCATTTTAGAGAAGAACTTTGGAGTAAATACATTATAATTAGTACAGGACATTAGAGATTAAAATTATTAGGTTAATTGCACAAAGGTGTGAAATAGGATTGACAGGGGAGAAGACTATGAATTATAGAGTAGTAGCAGATAGAAAAGCTGAAAAAAGAAAACCAGTTAAAGTTTTTCGTGGAGATATTATAACACCTATCGAAGAGTCTAATCCAGCAGGAGATTGGCCGAATTGGATATACTGTAATACTGGTTAGAATAGTGGATGGATTCCTAAACAAATTATAGATGAGAATGGTATTATGTTAGAAGATTATAATGCACACGAATTTGATGTAGTTATTGGTGACATTATTCAGGGTGAAAAAAATCTAAATGGTTGGGTATAGGGAGTCAAAAATAGCGATAAATCCATCCAAGGATGGGTACCATTGAATTGTTTGGAATTATTGCGATAGATAATTCAAGGTAGCAGTTATTGTAGATGAAAGATAAGGCGAAGTTGAAGGTAAGAAATATATTGCTTTTATGTTTGTCGAGTAAAAAACATATCTGATAAATGTGGCTTTAAATTCGAGATCAGATCAGTGTTACTATTATTTTATGTAGGTGAATTTTCTAATTATGTACACTGAGATAAAAATGATTTAACTTAGATTTTAAATGATAGAATGTGTATAGGCATTTAAAAAAGTGCTCATGCAGATTTGGAGAAATTAACAACATCCTATAAGAACATATTGTCGCAAGGATCGGGCGGGGTCATAAATCCTCTTGAGTTTTCCAAGAGGGATTCCTAATAGGTCATGCCCTCACACATTCCTCAACCTAAGCGCATCGCGACACTCGGCACATTAGTCACATGCGTGATATGAGCTCCTCCGCTCTAATGCTGAGTTACGTCGGCAACACGTAACGTTAGGCGAAAGATTTAATTACTATATACATAAATTTATATAAGTTTTTTAATGTAATTAAATAACAGGGGAATAATGAAAGGGACACAGAATAATGAAAAATAACTTGAATGCTACAATATTTTGCAAGATACGGATCGAGAGAATAAAAAATGTATTTATTGGTATATTGGTTTTATCAATAATTGTGTTATTTATAATACCTATAATAATTATTAGTCAATCAAAACAAAAAGTTACCTATGAAGGAAACTTATCTGAAAATCCATTACAACATATATATGATGCAAATGACTTTGGCTTAAATGTTAATGAGATGAAATTAACAACTGATGATGGGCTGAAGGTATGGGTATCAGAAGTTTTAACTCCTAATCCAAAGGGGATTATTATTTACTTAACAGGAATTAGACAACCATCAGTTACTTATTTCTATGGGCATTCTAAATGGATGAAAGATGAGGGTTATGCATCTATACTACTAGAAGTAAGAGGACATGGAAATAGTGAAGGGGAAGAGGTTTGTTTAGGTTATAAAGAGGTATTGGATACTAAAGCAGTAGTTGATTATATTAAAGGACAAGAAAAGTATGATAATCTACCAATTATTGTTCATGGAGTATCTATGGGCGGTGCTGTGGCAATTAATTCCTTTGGTTCGTTAAAAGATATAGATGGTCTTATTGCTATGTCTGCTTACTCAAGTTTTGAAGATGTGGTCTATGACACAATGATAGAATATAATATTCCATCTTTCATTTGTGAAATTGAGAAACTCATAACAAGTTTTTATCTCACATTAGTTTTTGGTGATGAGTTTAAAGATATGAGACCAATTAATCAAATAGGGAATATGGACAATAGACCGGCTCTTCTAATTGCATGTACTGGTGATTCTGAAGTACAAGCAGAGAATATGCATCGTTTGTTAAAAGTAGCATCAAGCAATTGTGAATGGTGGTTAAGAGATTCTTGGGAACACTTTATAATTAAAGATTGCGATTTCATCAATATGGAACAAGACAAAGAGTATTGTGATAGAATATTAGAATTTATATCAACGGTAACTCAACAGTAAGGTGAAAAATTAATTTGCACATATAGAATATGATTTAATAAGTTTAATGGTGTGTTGGGAATTTCCATTAATTTTATAGCCTAACAAAATATTTCCGTTCGCTGCACACATCGCTTCACCGGGTGTAAGCACCGCCAGGAAGAAGGGCTTTGCGGGTCAGATTCAGAGACGTTGGAATACAGAACGTTATACAAAATCGAAACCTAATCTCCTAGACACTAAAGGTGATATAGGGTAAAATTAAGAAAAGAAAAGGAAATGTGGTGATTAAGTGTTTAGAGAAGTAGATGTTAAGAAAGATAAATTGGACAACCGTAGACCACTTCCAGCAGGAACAGTTCAGAGTATTAGAGAGAAATTACTTCTTGATTGGACATACAATTCTAATGCTATTGAAGGTAATACTTTAACTCTTGTAGAGACTAAAGTTGTATTAGAGGGAGTTACTATAGGAGGAAAGACATTAAGAGAGCATCTTGAAGTTATAAATCATAAAGAAGCAATTTTGTATGTTGAAGATATCGTAAAGAAACGAGAAGAGTTTTCAGAGTGGCAAATTATAACGATTCACGGTCTAGTATTAAAAGGAATTAATGATGAATATGCTGGGAAGTATAGAGATCAAAATGTGATCATAGCTGGTGCCGTACATATACCACCAGATTTCCTAGTATTAAGTGAGTTAATGAGAGATTTTATAGTATGGTATCACTCAAATGAGGCAAAAGAATTACATCCTATCGCAAGAGCTACAAGAGTACATGGTGAATTCGTAAAGATTCATCCTTTTATAGATGGTAATGGGAGAACTGCTAGATTACTTCTTAATTTAGAACTTATGAAAGCAGGTTATCCACCAATTGTTATTAAAAACAAAAATAGAGTAGAGTATTATGAAGCATTTGATAAAGCTCATATAACAGGTAATTATGAGGATTTCGAGAACTTAATAAAAGATGAGGTTGAAAATAGCTTGGATTTATATTTAAGTTTGGTATAAATTATGGTTCCCAATTTATTGGGGACCTTAAATTATATTATGCCAAAATGTCGATTAAAAGATAAAAATGTAAGTTCGGTTTCGACTTCGTATAACAAAACATTTGCACAAGGTTCGGGCGAGGGTCATAAAGCTTCTTGGGATATGCCCTCAGATATTCTCCAACCTAAGCGCGTCGCGACAGTCGGCACATTAGCCACGATCGTGGCATGAGTACCTCCTTCTAAAGGTTGGGAAACATCGCAAATCCGGAACGTTATAAGAAATTACCTCACTCATTTCGGGGTATTCCTTTAAAGTCATTAGAACCTTTAATTTACGAAATTATTAGGTAGTAGATTTTAAATAGAAGAATAAGTAAGGGGAAATCAAGATTTTTTATTAATGTTTTAGATATTTTCCAGAAAGCTATAAATTGTTTTAAATATAGTGCACGCAAAGGAGACAGTTCCTGTGCTAAGTGAAAAAGGAGATGAACTAATGCTAAGAAATAATCGAAAAGTTATGTTTGTTTTTCTATTAATACCATCTTATTTGGTTTTATTCATAATATTAATAGGATTACAAGTTGGGTCAATTGAATGGGGACGTGCTGCAGTTTTTATAACATCAAACCTTGCATCAGCATGGTTACTGAGTTTTAGAAAGAATATACTTTTAAATATAATCGGTTCTTTGTTCTTTATTGGTTATGGATGGAGTTGGTTTTCAATAATATTTAATCCACCAATAGACTCTGCTTTTCCACCTGCAATACTTCCTTGGGAAATAGGGGTATATTTTGGGGTTGGATTTATGTTAATAGGGTTATTTGCACTGACATATGGAATTTTAAAGAGAAGGTTGGAAAAGGAATTTTAAAAAGTAAGAAGATTGATTAGTGAGCGGTTTCCTTAAAATAATACGATAATGTTGCATTTTCTCATAAGACTTAAAAAACTGTTAGGGATTAGCTTCAAAGCTGAGTGAGGTAACATCTGATAACAAAATATTTCCGTTCGCTATGTACATTCCTTCACCAGGTGCAAGCACAGCCTGTGAATAAGGCTCTGAGTGTCCGGTTCAGAGACGTCGGCAACACGTAACGTTATAAGACATTACATCACTCAATTCGGGGTATTTCTTTTGGGTAAAAAAAAGTATTTCTAACATGATATTATCATTTGAAATGGTCTAATAATACTCCAAAGAGATATATTACTAAAGTAAATTGATACACAATTTGGGGTTTGAAATAACCTAATAAAAGGGGGTCTATGAGCGGACACCACCCCTTTTTGAGATAAATTGCAAAGGAGAGAGAATATATGTTATGTCCAAGAGATTATGATTGTGACAATGGTGATAAAATGATTAGAACTTATAAGGTTATAACACTGTGTGGGAGCACTAGATTTAAAAAGAAATTTCTTGAAGTGCAAAAAGAATTAACATTAAAGGGTTGTATTGTTATTTCTGTAGGACTGTTTGGTCATTCAGGTGATAAAGAAGTTTGGACTAAAGGAACTAAAGAAATGTTGGACGATATGCACAAAAGAAAAATAGATATGGCTGATGAAATATTTGTAATCAATGTAGATGGTTATATAGGCGAAAGCACACGTAGTGAGATAAGTTATGCATTAAAAAATAATAAGACAGTTAGATATTTAGTAGATGCGTAATAGTCAACAATTACGCATCATGTCTAACATCATTAGTAGTCGGGGTCACCTAAATATTTTCGTAAAGATTATTTATAAACAATGAGTAGACAAATTTCAAGTTGGAGGTTTATCATGAAAAAATGGTATGATGAGGAGTATGAATGGGAAATCGAGGTAATAGGGTTTCTGCGTGGTGACCACACAGAGCGGTATTGCCGAAATGGCGAGGAAGTCGGAGATAAGTATACCTGCACCTATGGCTGTCCTGTAAATACAGATGGACAGGGTATTTGCTCCAAAGCAATGATGATTATGTTTCCAATTATGGAGGCTGTCAGAAGCGGTGGAGATTTAGAGAATATCGGCGGAACTAGCAAATATAGCAAAGATATTGTATGTCCAGATGGCTGCGTTATGTTTAGGCTGACGGCAAAGAAACTTAGGAATGAGAATTTTTATAAGGGGAAGTTTTTTGATTAATTTTAAATTTATTGCTACTGGTATAAGAAGTGGGAGGGAATTTATAAGGCGTATAGCGATTCTATTTTGCGTTTTAATATTGCTAGTATGTATTATTTTAAGTTGTAAAAGTAAAGTTGATAAAGACACAAAGCATACTATTGAATTTTATAATGCAGTCGAGAAAAATTCAGATGAATATATGGTCAGCAGTGAGCCGTTGTTTACAGATGATAATATAGATTATTATGACTGGAGTACCCATACAATAGTCTTCAAGGAAGGCTACATTGATAAATATAAGGAACTTAACAGTAACAATGAGGACAAAAGCACAAATTCTAACTCAGGAACAGGGGTTACCCTCATTTTTCATGAGAGTATTTCAAACACAATGGATAATAACAGGATAGGTGGGAGCAAAATATTTGATACTGGATCTAGGGATAAGTTTATAGTTTATATCGATAATGAATTGATATATGATGGATATTATAATCAATCTATATATTCTTCCTTTCTTCCGATTGGAGCAGTAATGATTGACCGTTCAGATGGTGTAAGAATTACTCTTAATCCTGTGGGTGTTGAAGATAATAGGAATGACATTAGAATTTACAATGCTTTAGAGTCACTAAAAATCCTTAAAAATTAGAGTTGTGGATTTCGTAGTTTACTTGGCCTAACAATGCATTTGCATAATGTTCGTACGAGGGTCATTAAGCCTATTGGCACATGCTATACTATAGTATAATGAAAGGGAAGATCAAGAGTTATGATTGTTTTAAATGGAGGCTCATACTATCCTGAGTCTAAAGTAATTGATAAAGAGTGGATTAAGCTTATAAGTAAAGAAGATTTAATAGGATTTGTTCCAGCAGCTACAGTTAGATCAGAAAAAGAATATTTAGATTTTTTCAAAAAACAAATGGCGAATTATAGGTTAACTAATATTCTTCCTATTGATTTATGTAATGGTTGGGAGATTGCTAATAGGGCTAAAGTTATTTTTATTGCAGGTGGTAATACATATAAATTAATGAATATTATAAATACATCAGGGTTTTCGAGGTTTATAGAAAAGAAGTATAAAGAAAAGATATTTGTAGGTAACAGTGCTGGAGCGGTAGTATTTGGAGAAGATATAAAAACCGCAAATAGTGATGATATTATTGGATTGAAAGATACAAAAGGGTTAGGAATAGTTAAATACTCTATATGCCCTCATTATACTAACGATGAATATTCAAGACTAAAGAACATCGCATTGAAGTCAAACAATAAAGTAATAGGACTACCAGAAAGTTCTGCACTAGTGATAGATGAAAAGGGTGAAAGAGTAATTAATGAAATAGAAATAATAAATCCAATATAAAATAAATTTATTGGATAGAATGTTATATACAAGTCAGAACACTCGGTACATTAGCCCTTGTCAGGGCATGAGCGCCTCCTTTTAAGGTTGGGAAAAATCGCAAATCCGAAACGTTATAGTACATTTCCTACCAAGTATTTCTCTGGGGTAAATAAACCGGTGAGAGGAGTTTAAGAATGACTAGATTACTTTTGGGAACAAAGAATGAAACAAGAAAAGAGTATATCAAACAAATATTGAATGATTTACAAGTAGAAATATTAAGTTTAGATGATCTAGGCATTACAATAAAGATTAAAGAGAATGGTAACAACCCTGTAGAGAATTCTAGAATTAAAGCAATAGGATATTATAAGTATTCCAATATACCAACTTTATCGATAGATACTGGATTATACATTGATAAATTCCCAGCTGATAAACAACCAGGAACTAGGGTAAGAAGAATTTATGGTGATGATAGCGAAGCTTCCGATGAAGAAATGCTTAATTATTATATTGAGGAATTAAAAAAATGTGGTGGAGGAAGTAAAAGAGTTTGGAAAATAGGTATAACATTGGTTATCTCACATAATGAAATCTATTCAACTACTTTGGATAGAGAAACCATGTTTACTTCACTGGTCTGCAAAAAAGTTACAGCAGGCGAGCCATTGAACTCAATACAGATAGAACCAAGTACAGGTCACTACCAAGCTGAACTAACTCATACTCAAAGAAAAGAAAACCAGAAAGAATTATCACACCACATTAATAAATTTATTGCTACATACTTATTAAGAGAGCCTGGGAACATCCGGTAACAATACATTTGCGTAAGGTTCGGGCGAGGGTCGTAAAGCCTATGGGGACATGCCCTCACACATGCCTCAACCTAAGCTGAAGAAAGGACTAAGAACAATGGATTTTGAGTATAAGAATTACAAATTACGAAAAGCGACAAAGGAAGACGCTAATGGATTCGTAGAGATTAGCAATGATTGGAATGTTATGCGTTATTATGGGGACAGTGGCGCAACAAAAGATTTAATACAAGCAGAAAAACAAGTTGAATGGTGTAACGAACTATTCAATAATAACTGTGGTAGATGGATAATTGTAGATAAAGAGATTAATGAATATATTGGAGACATAGGATTTTTTGATTATGAAACCGCCCATAGGAAAGTTGAAATTGGTTTTAGATTGATGAAAGAATTTTGGGGGAGAGGTATAGTTTCTAGTTTTATTCAGCAACTTTTGAATTATGGTTTTAAAGAGCTAAATTACAATAGAGTACAAGCATATGTTGATGCAAGAAATGAAGGCTCAAAAAGAGTATTACTAAAGAATGGTTTTACTTGTGAAGGGATTTTGAGAGAATTTGAATATGAGTATGGAGGATTTATTGATCTAGAGATGTATTCAATTCTTGATAGAGAATTCAAAAACGAATAGGAGTTATGGTACTATGAATAGTCGCGTAACAGCTATAGGTAAAATCTATTTGCATGAATGTTGTTAACATCACATAGTTTAGATTCAACGAAATTGTTGTAAGTATTTATAAATATTATGATGAAAAGCATTCTTACATAAATTTAAAAATATCATAAAAACTTATAAGTAGGTTATGGAGGAATAAAATGAGTAAGAAAGTATGTTTTGTTTCAAATTTGTGCTTATTATTGTGGTTTTTTCTAGATATAGTGGGAATGAATATTGGTGGTTATATTTTAGTTACAAGATCATATAGTGATGATGGGATATTTTTTCTTATATTTTTAATCTTATTTATCGGGTTTCTTTTGAAAGAGAGAATAGGAAAATATTTGCTCACAGGCTGGCTTTTTATGTGGTTTTCAACCCAATTTTTATCTCATTGGTACTTCACAATATTTGGACCTTCAGAAGGAAAAATAAATTATTTTGCTGATACTATAAAGCTAGTATCATCTTCTAATATTTACATACCTGACTTATATCATATAATACTGCATATATTAATTCTTGTTTCCTTAATAAATATAATAATTTATTGTTTTTCTACAAGAAAGTTAAAGGTATTCAATAACACGTATGATAAGCATGATGCTATGAGATAGTTCTTTATGTGAAGAATTTTGAGAGGGAAAAGATATCGCACATCTTATAACAATATGTTTAGCGCAAGGGTACTGAAGTTAGTTTTTGGAGTCCAAAGCCTTCGCACCACATTCCTTCGCTGGGTCCAAGCACCGCCAAGACGGTATTCCTATGAGACCATCTTAGGAACGTCGCAAACAGGAGACGTTTGGTGAAAACTTACACATTTTTATTGTTAATTAATTTCAATTCAGTACAAAATATTACATAATTCAGTTAGTTAAGAAATACAATCTTTTTTATATCGTCGCACCAATACATTATATGGTTGTAGATGCAACGGGAAATTCCGCTGTAATAGAGTTTGTGAATGGAAAAATGGTTACTACAATGAAAAATAACGATTATCATGTAGTAACTAATTTTAGGTTACATAATAATCCGAATCAAAATGGATTTGGGAAAGATAGATATGAAAACATTGAAAATGAACTAGAAAAGTGCCAAGGAATTATTTCGGTTAAGGATGCATTAGAATTGTTAAAGAAAAATGTAATACCAGGTGATGAGCAATGGTCAGCTGTATATAATCTTACTAAAAAGAGTGTGCAAGTAACCTTTTCTAGAGACTACAATCATGTGTACAAATATGAATTATAAGCATAATATTTGATAAGCATTATATTATAGGAGTAAAGACATTATTAGGACCCGACGTCCTGTTGGTCTGTCTTCGAGGGTCGCCCGCTACTTCACTTAACCAATGCATCTTCCAAGGGTTCGCAGGGTATACCTTTGGCAGGCTCACCACATCGTTTCGCTAACCAAGTCAGGTCTGCATTAAGCGCTCAGAGACTCGCAGCCATGAGCAGACCTTGTAAGCTCAACGACGTCGCAGATGCGAAACGTTATGTGTCATTGACTTATTCATAGCGAGGGATTCTTTTAGGTCAAATATATAGTGTATACTTGAATCATTCATTTCTATCCAACATAATGATATAAGGAGGTATGAGCAAATGAATATTGCTTGTTTATTTGATATACATGCGAATTATCCAGCATTGAAGGCCGTAATGAATGATTTAAAAGAATATAGTATTGATAAAATTGTTATTGGAGGAGATTTTCTATCTGGACCAATGCCGTGTAAAACTCTTGAAGAACTTTTTATGCACAAAGAAAAAATTGTTTTCATAAGGGGAAATGGTGAAGACGATATATTAAAATCGATTAAAAGTATGCCATTAAACCACCTTTCTAAAACAGCGAGAGAAGCTATAAATTGGGTGTCACTCCAAATAGGAAGTGGATTTGAGAATTTTTTAGAAACATTACCAATGACTCTTGATTTGGATCATGACTTTTTAAAAAGAATAAGTTTCTGCCATGCAGTTCCAGATTCAACAACTACAATCTTTACAAGAAGGACAAGTATAGAAAAATTACGTAAGCTATTTGAAAATATAGAAAGTAACTATTTAATCTGTGGTCATACACATCTTCAATTTAAAGTTGAGATAGATGGACTTAAAATATATAATGCAGGTAGCGTTGGTATGAGTTTTAGTAATCATCTTGGAGCTGATTGGATTTTAATAGGTAATAATAAAGTAATGTTTAAAACTACTGAATATGATTATGATAAGTGCGAAGAGATGTTATTACAAACAACGTATCCACAAATAAAAGAATTCATAAAAGATAATGTGTTTAAGTTTTATTGTGAGGAAGATGTTCTTAATTATTTGGAGAATCTACAATTATGATAAAAAGCTTAAAAGTTTCTTTTCTTTAAGGTTAGAATTAATTCGAAACTGTGAGTAAGTATAATTTCAAATAAAATAGGATAAGAGCTTCTAAGCTGAATGATTCAACATCATATAATACCGTATTGCCAACATGGACTACAAATCGGAAGTATGTCTACGTCGGCAGTACACAGAACGTTAGATGACATTATCCATTTCTATTATTATTTGAGGTTATACATTGATTATTATGAAAGGATAGATTTAGAAGATGAATATAACTTTAGTATTTTACATACTAAATTCAACATTATTACTATTGCATGAGATTGAATCTGGATATGAAAAAGAATGGAAAATCTTAAAGTTACCATTCAGAATTACTGGGTTTCTTATTCTTCATATTCCAATAATTATTTTAATGTTTTATGGACTACTAGAATTATATAAACAAACACAAATAGGATTAATTCTAGGAGTTATTACTGGAATTGGTGGAATAGTTCCCTTCTTCGTTCACAAAAAAATTTTTTATCGAGAAGGACATTTTGATTCGCCAATATCAAATATTTTAATTTATACTAGCATACTTACAGGGGGTGGGACTATTATTCTATCAATATGTTCTATCATATGAAATTCTTTATATTATGAGACAAGGCAATAAGGGAGAGAGTAAAGTCAATAAAAATATTAGTACAGGCTTGGTTATAGTTTTGTAGCAGATGGTCAATGTAGAACATCATCTAACAATATATTTTCGTACGCCACGCACATTACTTCACTGGGTGCAAGCACCACATTCGAAGAAAGGCTCTATAGGTCCAGTTGAGAAACGTCGCAAATCCGAAACGTTAGGTGACAGATAATACTGTTAAATTAAAAGACAAAGATGTAATGTAGAAATTTATGTTATAACGCAATTGTATTAAGATGCGAAGTAGAACCAGTATAAAAAAAGGAGAAAGGTATGCAAAATAAGTTTGATATTCAAGGTAGAGTAAAGGAACAATATAAAAATTCTTGTAATCTATCTGCAAGACTGAACTTACATAGTTTCAACACAAATAAGCTTGATTGGCATGTCTGGTTTTTTGAAAAGATGGATATACCAGAGAATAGCAAGATTTTAGAATTAGGTTGTGGAAACGGAGTATTATGGCAAGTTAATAAACAAGCTGTAAAAGAAAACTGGGATATTACCTTATCTGATTTTTCAGAAGGGATGCTTCAGGACTCAAAACAAAATATAAGCATTGAAAAGGTTAAGTTCGAAATTATTGATATACAGGAGATTCCATATGAAGATGAAAGTTTCGATATTATCATTGCAAGACATATGCTATATCACGTTCCTGATATTGACAAAGCACTTTCTGAAGTAAAAAGAGTTCTGAAACCAAATGGAAAATTTTATGTTTCAACTAATGGAAAAGGACATATGCAAGAATTAATTGAACTGGTAAAGAAGTATGATAAATATATAAATTTCAATCCTTCTAAGTTTGCTGATAAATTTGGTATTGAAAATGGTAATGAAATGTTGAAGCAGTATTTTAACAATGTAAGTGCAGAAAATTTCGATGGACAAATTGTTGTTCATAAGGCAGAACCAGTGGTGTCATATGTAACATCAATTATTAGTGCTAAAGAATGTTTATCTAATGAACAAGAACTAGAAAGTTTTTATAAATATATAGAAAAAGAGATTGATAAAAAAGGAACATTTAGTATAACAACAAAAGTAGGTATGTTTATAGTGACAAAACTTTAATGCAATTAGTACGGGATAATTAACTAATGCACATTCTTCTTATTTTAGGAACTAATGTGCTCACTTATATAAGCTCTACGTTATATAATGTATAAATTTTATTTTTTATATAGTAGGAATTTGAAAAAGAGATTTATAGAATAAATAGTTTATGCTAAAGTAACTTAATATGAAGGGAGGAGGAACAAATAGAATGAAGATTATTGAGTTTAATTTAGTAACAAATAAAATGAAAAAGATGATGATTGAAGATTTGGAATACTTGTATAGTAAATTGTACATAAATGAAAACTTAGAGAAAATAGAAAGTTTACTAGGAAGCGAAATAGAAAAATGGATGAAAAACAAAGTTATAAGTGGTGCTATTTGTATGAAGGATGAAAAAATGGTAGGATTTCTATTTGCTGAACTAAAGAACGATGAGCAGAAAAAGCAAGCTTGGGTTCCTAGCTTTGGAATAGCAACTTTTGGTGAAGACAATGATAAAATTCTATATGAGTTATATAAGCATTGTTCTAGTCAATGGATTGAATTAGGATACTTTGAGCATGTAATAGAAACATTAGACATAGACAATCAAGTGTTTAGTTTGCAAATGTTGGGATTTGCATTCCAACAAGTTCATGGGTTGTTAAAACTCTCTAACTATAAGGAAGGTGAATCTGATGCAAAAATATCAATAAGGTCTTTAAGGAAAAATGATTCTGATGTTTTAAGAGATATGGCTGACATTATATATAGATATCAAATTGCTTCACCAGTATATGCTCCACTCAAAGTAGAGACTATAAAGAGGATTAGAGATGGTTATGCTAGCCTAGTAAATGATGATGAAGTAATGCTATATATATCTGAAACAGATAGACCAGTTGCATTTCAAGCTCTATGGGAAGCTGATTATGGATACCTAGTACCAGAAAAATGTGTTGATCTGTCAATAGCAGGTACTTATGCAGATGTCTCACATAGTGGAGTTGGAACAAAATTGATGAATTATGTTGTAAAGGACTTAATATTAAAAGGGTATAGATGGTTATCAGCGGATTGGAGAATTACAAATATAAGCGCAAGACGTTTTTGGAATACAAAATGTGGATTTAATATAACTAAATATAGAATGATAAGGATAATTGATTCTGATATTTCTTATGCAAAATTTAAGTAGAGTCCACGCATTATTTATTACGTATTATTCGCTATAAGTATCGAATCATAAGTAGTGCAAGTGTTCCTAGGGAAAGCTTTTTGGGGTCGAGCCAGTCGGAACCACATTCCTTCACTAGGTGCGAAGCACCGCCAAGACGGTATCCCTTTGGGTCCAGTTCAGAAACGTCGCAAACCGAGACGTTATAAGAGCAGATTTCATCTGAATTCTAAACTTGATATATTGACTAAATAATTTAATAAAATTATACATAAGTTTCGACCAACTATTTCTTTAAGATAGTATATCTATGCATATCAGAGATCACTCGCCTGAAGTGTAGAACGACAAAAATTAATAGATGGTGGCATTTAATCTTAATATTTAATAATGACTAATGTATTCTTTCAAGTAAAGATCGCTATAGACTTTTAATTACTACTATTTACAACTTACCTACATATCAAGTATAATTTGTAATAAGTGTAACGGGTCACTAGCTAATTGCTATGACTAAAAGAGCCACCAAGTTGAAGGTGTTGTTCGTTCTTACAATAGGAAAACGTAACATATGGACGGCAAGTTATGAATAATTGAAAATGAAAAATTTCTATCGACAAATGTATTTTAAATTGATGAACGCTATTGACTAAAGTATATGATAATCAGAAGTACTTGATCAATAGCTCTTACTTTATTAATAGTTAATAGATTTCAATTTCTTTGCTTCACTAAACTATCTGTTAACTTTTAGATATTGACTATGGTAAGATTGAAGAATGAGATGAAAAATTTGAATTTGTAGCAAAGATAATAAGCTGTTATTCTTGTAGGAGCATTGAAACAGAACTACAGAAAATTTATATTATACGAGGTGAAAGAGAATGAAGGAATTTAATATTGGCTCAATGCTGCTATTTGGTGGTTATCATTGGCGCATTCTTGATATACAAGGTAATGCGGCCTTGATTATAACTGAAAATATGATCGAACAACATCCCTATAATAATTGCGCTGGTGATGTGACATGGGCTGACTGCTCGCTAAGAAAATATCTTAACGGTGAGTTTTATAATAAATTCACCGCGACCGAACAGTCAAGAATCACTCCTGCATTAAACAATAACCACGACAATCAGTGGTACGGTTCAAGAGGCGGAGAAGATACTCGGGATTACATATTTCTTCTAAGTATTGAAGAAGTAGTGTGCAAATACTTCGGTGACAGCAGTAAAAACCTTGAAAACCGCAGCGCCAAACAACGATACTGGTTTCAAAAGAAAGATAAAAACAACAACAAGCGAAGATCGACATTTGATGGGTATTCATGGTGGTGGTGGCTTCGGTCGCCCGGGCGTGACAATAGAAGAGCTGTATATATCCACGGCGATGGCAATATAGGCATTCAGGGAAACGGTACTTTTCGCTACAGTAGCAACACAATTCACCCTTCAACAGGTGATAACAGCGGTGGAGTTCGTCCCGCTTTGTGGTTGAGTTTGTAATTATAAACCTTGGGGCACTTTTCCCTTACAGAGGGTACTATTACTGACAATGAAAGAAAATATGGTGAGCGGCAGTATGAAGTTGATTTTATCAATCATATAGCAAAATAAATAAATCTGTATAGTATGTATGATCGCTCCTGTAGTGGAAGCAAAACAAAGCTATTGGACATACCTCAACCTAAGCTCATCTGGACACTCCATTAGCCCTTATCAGGGCATGAGCACCTTCGCTCTAAGTTGAGAAACGTCGCAGATGCGAAATCGTCGGCGACACTATCAACAAGTATGTGAATATAATGAGGTGATTGAAATGAATGAATTTTTGGAAGGTGGCAGAACTGGTATATATAAACATGATGATTTTGTTTTTAGACCTACAGAAATATGGACAGAGTATATTCATCTTTTTCTTAGGTATTTACATTCTCAAGGATTTGATAAAGCACCATTTCCATTTGGAATAGATAAAGTTGGAATAGAAAAAATATCATATTTAAAAGGGAATGTATATAATGAACTGCTACCAGAAGACGCAAAGAGTGATGAGGCTCTAATCTCATTATCTATATTAATGAAACAATTTCATGATATTGGTGAAGAGTATGCTAAGAAATTAACTGGTAAAGAAAAGTGGATGCTCCCTCCTAGATCTCCAAATGAAACAATGTGTCATGGAGATTTAGCACCCTATAATATTGTGATGGAGGGTAAAAAAGTTATCGGGATAATTGATTTTGATACATTGCATCCTGGACCAAGAATGTGGGACATAGCTTATTCATTATATAGATGGATACCATTAATGTCACCAGATAATCCTGAAAATTTTGGGAGTGAAGAAGATAAGCATAGACGATTGAGTTTATTTATTAATACCTATGGGCTAGATTCTATAGACAATCAAGAAATTATTCAGTGGGTTGTACAAAGATTAGAGTATTTAGTTAGTTTCATGGAAAGAGAAGCTACAAGCGGAAATATAACATTTAAAAAGCATATTGAAAATGGACATTTAGAGCAATATCAAAGAGATTTGAAATATCTAGAATTATTTTGGGGATAATAGTCCAAAGATTCCGTTGATAACATCGCCTAACAATATATTTCTGTTCGCTGCGCACATCTTTTCACCGGGTGCTATCGCACCGCCAGGAAGTCGGGCACTGAGGATCCTGTTCAGGGACGTCGCAAATCCGAAGCCTTAGATCTACACCACAACTATGAGCATTCATTTGGGGGCCTTCTGTATTGCAGGGCAGGAGTGAATTTAATATTAATGATGAAAATTATGTTACTATTTTCAGTTGAATAAGATGAACTGTAGAGATAAGAGGTATAAAGGAGTGAATAGTTTATGTATGTAAAGCCATTAACTCAAGTAGAGAAAAATGATTTGATGGGAAGAGGTAAAAAGATTAGAGATTTACAAGATAAGGGGATATGTTTTGGGTGTTATAATTTTACTTCTGGCGATATATTTCCTGATGATGGATTAATATTTTATGAAGACGATAAAGTTAGATGTCAATTTGAGAAATACCCTAGGGCAACTGGACAAACAATAATTGTTTCTCGAGAACATTATGAAGATATATCGGAAATGCCTCTTGAACTGGGTACACATATTCTAAAAATATCAGATGCAATAATTAAGTTACATAAAGAAATATTACAAGCAAAAAAAGTGTATATGTGTACAATTTGCGATGGCAAAAGAAATCATTTACATTTTCAGCTTTTACCTAGGTTGGAAGGTGAGCAAATAGGTTATGGGCATTTTGTGAGAGAAGAAGGGATTCTTATGGATTACCATCAAGACGTGGATATCTACAAAAAAAGGATGAAAGAGATTATTGATGAATAGTCCTTATTGAATATTTTGGTTTCTCTTAAAACAAGCTAATATTGTGGCATCATTTAACAAAATGTTTCCACAAGGTTCGGGGAGGGTCATACTCTCATGGGTCACCAAGGGGTATTCCTTTTAGGTCGCCCTCACAAATTCCTCAACCTAAGTCCGTCAGACCACTCGGTACATTAGCCCTTTGCAGGCCATGAGCACCTTCGCTCTAAAGGTTGAGAAACGTGGGAAACACGAAATGTTATCTGAAATAAATTACTATGCTATAAAATTGAAGTGGTCATAAGAATATTACGAATTTAAGAGTGATCATTATATAATTATTAGAGTCTATAAAAATTGAGATTAAATAAGGAGCTGAAGAATAAATGAATATAAATGATTATAACCCTAAAGAGAGATTTAGTAGTCGTGCAGAAAATTATTCAAAGTATAGACTTAGTTATCCAAAAGATTTGATTGTTTTTTTGAAGAATGTATACGGGTTTGATGAAAAGTTTGTAATCGCAGATATTGGGGCGGGAACAGGCATACTTACTAAATTGTTCTTAGATAATGGTAACAAGGTCTATGCAGTTGAACCAAATAAAGAAATGCGTGATGCTTCTGAGGAGGCACTTAGTTCATACGATACTTATAACTCTATTTGTGGATCATCAGATAAAACTAATTTAAAAGCAGAATCTATTGATTTGATATCAGTAGCACAGGCATTTCATTGGTTTGACCTGGAGCTTACAAAAAAAGAATTTTTAAGGATATTAAAACCCGACAGTCCGGTTATTATATTATGGAACGATATAAAAGTAAATTCGAGTGAATTTATGACAGAATATAAACATATTAGGGATAAATACTCTGAAAATCTTAATCTTAGTCCAATAGATGAATTAATATCAAGTTTTTTAAAACAACATAATGTACATAAGAAAAGTTTTCATTGCTTAGCTCAATTCAATTATGAAAGATTAATTGGAGAGATAACATCTCATTCTTATATGCCAAAAGAATCTCATGATAGCTATAATGCTATGAAAGAAGAGCTAGAACATATATTTAGAAAATATAATGAAAATGGGAAAATAGTCTTTGAGTATGAGACACATCTTCGTTATTCCTTAAAGGGCTTCAAGAAAATTTGGGATTAAAGAATATAAGAGAGATTTGGTAAAGTAAGTGTAGTGTAGGTATTTAATGAAAGTATGATAAAGCACTTCCGTAATTAACTCCAGATAACAAAAGGTTTGCGTAAGGTTCGGGCGTAGTCAGGAAGCAGGGCATGAGCACCGTCGCTCTAAGGTTGAGAAACGTTGCAGATGGAACGATATCTGAAATTCAATAATTCATATCGGAGATCTAATATAGGGTCTTTCAGCAGGAGGGTCAACACAGAATATGAGAGAATGGTTTACTATCGATAAGGTAGATGAGAAGACATACATAATAAGCGAGTATGCACATTGGGAGAGAGCTCATTCATATCTTCTGATAGGCGATAAAGAAGCGGCACTGATTGATACTGGATTAGGTATAGGCAATATAAAAGAGGTTGTTGATAAACTCACATCTTTACCAGTCGTGGTCCTCACAACTCATGCTCATTGGGACCATATGGGAGGACATAACTTTTTTGAGCAGATATTTGTTCATCATAAGGATGTAAAATGGATTGAACAAGGTCTACCTATATCATTAGAAGTTATCCGAAATCATGTTATAAGAGGTATGAAGAATAATGATTTACCTGTAGGTTTTAAAATTGAGAATTACCATATATTCAAAGGGCAGGTAAGTGGTAGACTGAAAGATGATGATGTTATAGATATAGGTAATAGGTTCGTACGAGTAATACATACACCTGGCCATTCTCCAGGACATGTTTGCTACTATGAAGATAAAACAGGATATTTGTTTAGTGGAGACTTGTTATATAAAGGGACACTTTTTGCATATTACCCAAGTACTGACCCAAAGTTATTCTATCAGTCGGTTGATAAGTTAACAAAGTTAAATGGTATCAGTAGAATACTACCAGCGCATAATGATCTAGACATAAAGGTGGATTTGATTGATAACGTGCTTGAGGGGTTTAAGGAAATAGATGATTTAGGGTTATTAAATCATGGTAGTGGAGAGTTTGATTATGGGGAATTTGCAATAAAGATATAATGGATAGTGTCAGACGCCAGTGATAAATTAGCGTTTACCAGGAGGTTGTATTATGATTTGTTTTGACAGAGGAAAGAATCGATTCAATCTAAGAGTTGCAGGAGTATCTATATATAATGGAAGAGTTCTTTTACATAGAACGGAAAAAGATGATTTTTGGGCATTACCAGGTGGTCGAAATGAATTTAATGAGTTTAGTGAACAAACGTTGGTTAGAGAAATGAAAGAAGAAATAGATGAAGTGGTAGAAGTTAACAGATTACTTTGGATTGTTGAGAATTTTTTTGAACATGAGTCAAAAGAGTTTCATGAAACATCTTTTTATTATTTGATGGATTTTAATGAAGACTCTCTAGTTCTAACTAAAGAAGAATTCCGCGGAATTGAGGGAGATGGGTATTTAATTTACAAGTGGTTTGATATTGAAGATATTGATGAAGTGGAAGTTTATCCAACTTTTATCAAGAAGAAGTTACTTAATTTATCACCTGAAATAGAACATATTATGGTTCGGGAAGATTAAGATAGGAATCGTGTCAAAAACCTCGTGGGTTATGCCCTCACACACCACTCAACCTAAGCCCGTCAGGAGACTCGGCACATTAGCCCTTGGCAGGGCATGAGCACCTTCGTACTAAGATTGAGTAACCTCGGTAACACGAAACGTTATAAGACATATCCACTATTGCAGGGTTTTCTTTTACTTAAGAGAAGGTGTAGTATCTTCAAAAAAAGAAGGTGGTATATGGGGAAAAGATAATGTGCCATCTAAGTATAAGAAAATTATCAATCAAGCTTTAATGGAATATTGTAATGAAAGAAGTACTGTATTTGATGATAATGAATTGTTAGTTGAGTTTGCTACATATATGTTAAAATACATCATGCAGTGTTAAAGATCATCAGGGTCTGTGGATACAGGCGGGGGACCGTGGTGTACTGGCGCGGATTGTGAAAGAATAGCCTTCGAAGTGTTGATCTAGGGATAGGTCTTCGCAGTCTTTGATATGTCAAGTATGTTATATATGACGAAGTACAGATAATTTATATACTATACAGAAGATAAATAAATGCTCCAATAAATAAACAACTAGCAGTTGATATAACAACAAATGATTGTTTGTTGAGTTTTATTCCTCTCCATTTTATAATATAGCTACAAGTGCTTGTAAAAATTATTATAAGAACGGAGGAATTTTTATGGTTATAAAAATAGGGCAAAAGATAAAAGAATTACGTAAAAAAGCTAATGTGAATCAGGAAAAATTTGCAGAATATTTAGGTGTTACGGCACAAGCTGTGAGCAAATGGGAAGTCGAGGGCTGTTATCCTGATATAGAGATTCTGCCGTCAATTGCGAATTTTTTTAACATAAGCATAGACGAATTGATGTGTTTTGATGTTATGAAAAATCAGGAAAAAATTGATATGATTATTAATCAAGCGGGACCTGAGAGGAGTAAAAAATGGTTCGACGGTACAATAATTGAAATGTTCAGAAACGCCGTTCATGAATTTCCGAATAATTACGATTTATTGTACTGTCTTGCAAAAACATTGTGTTTTACGAAAAAACCATATATAGATGAAGAGGAGAAGCAAAAAAATCTGCGGGAATCTGTATCCATTTGCATACGTATTTTGAGTGATTGCACAGATGACAATCTGCGTTTTCGTTCGCTTCAAGTACTCGCACGCGCTTATAAAGACATAGGTGAAAAAGAGAAAGCTGTTGAAACAGCAAACAGACTGCCGCTTGCGCGTGATTCGCGTGATATGGTGCTACCGGAAATTCTTGACGAGGATGCGAAATCTAATCAGATTGTTCAAAATATTTGGTTGTTATCGGATATGTTTGAATATTTAATTGAAAATCTTGCAAACTCTAAATATAAGAATAACCCAGAAAAACGAGTAGAACTATTTAAAAAAATCATAAGTATAGAAGAAATACTACACGAAAATAATGATTACATTTATGAAACTTTAAGGTTACGAGCAGTTTATTATTGGCTTGCGGAAGATTATATAAAATTGAAAGATTATGACAATGCGCTTGACTGTATAGAGCTGTTTACAGAATATAGCATAAAATTTGACGCTTTGCCGGAAGTATCTACGTACACATCGGTAATTTTTCAAGGCCAAACCTGTTCGAAGTATAAGGATCTTGATATAAAAACCACGGCATCAGGCTCAAAAGAATACTTAGTATCAAAAGAAATTTTTGCACCGGTACGCGAACACGTAAGATTTAAAACTGTTATTACCGAACTTGACAAGTACATAAAATAACCATTAGTACCAAAACTACTGCAGTATATTTGAATTTTGTTAACTAACGATTCAGCAGTTATTGTTTTGGGGCCTGGCGTATTGCCGGTTCTGTTCCTTGCGTCACTACACCCAAGTTCATGAGTCAAAGCCAAGTCTGGCTAGGACTCATGAACTTCGGCAATACGGATACGTTATGTGAAAATTTTCTCACTCATTCAAGTAACTCTATTTCGTGTCTTAGAGAGAAAAGAGTTGTACATAAAAGATTAACGTTGCAGATTAGTAAAATATGAGGACATACATTAAGGAGGATAATGATGGGCATTTCCGTTGATGAACTTTTTACATTGAGAGAATTAGACGAACAAGCAATATTTGGAGGGGTTAAGCATCCTTGGGAAGTTCTTACAAAAATTAATGCTTTTATTTTTGAGTACGCAAAAACTCTGCCAAATGATTTTGAAAGAATAGAGGAGTTTGTATGGGTTGGCAAAGGCACTACTCTTGAAAAAAGTGTTCTGATAAAAGGTCCAGCTATTATCGGTTATAATTGCGAAATCAGGCATTCCGCTTACATTAGAGAAAATGTTATTATTGGTAATGATGTTGTCGTTGGAAACTCAACTGAAATAAAAAATTCAATTCTCTTTAATAAAGTGCAAGTTCCGCACTATAATTATGTTAGTGATTCAATATTAGGGTATAAATCCCATTTGGGGGCAGGCGTTATAACATCTAACTTAAAATCCAATGGAACATTAGTAAAAGTAAAATATGGTACAGATATTATTGAAACTGGTTTAAGGAAATTTGGTGCAATTTTAGGTGATTCATCAGAAGTAGGATGTAATACAGTTTTAAACCCAGGGACAATATTAGGAAAAGGTAGTATTGTTTATCCATTATGTTCTGTAAGGGGGTTTATTCCAGAGAATTGTATTTTGAAAGATAGTGGTGAAATTGTAGAGAGAAAACAAAGGTAAGTAACCAGAATATTTGTCCAGAATTACATATTCAGATGTAAGTTTTTTAGTAATTTTCTTCACCACAGATTTATTCTGAACCTTCGCTCTAAGGTTCAGAAACGCCTCGAATCCAACTCCGTTATGCAAAATATACCCTTTTGTTACCAAGACAAATACAATTAAAGGAGAAATAGATGAAGTTTAAAAGTACAGAGGAACAATATGAATATCATTTAGTAGATGAAGACAGTAAGATTTTAGCTAAAGGATATATTTATGAAAGTGAATCTTCAAAATTTTATAAGGTACCAAGGATGAATTATTATATAGAATATGAAGCAGTGGTGGAGGACACTATAGAAGTTGGTAAAGCAGTTGTTAAAGGGCTGATTGATGTAGCAAAGATAAAGAGGAAATGTTTTGATGGTTTTGATGCCAGAGTTTACCATTGCTGTTTTGCAGAAAATCTGCAAGCAATTGAGTTCTACAATACGATAGAAGGTTTTTATGAAGATGAAGGTATGCACATACTTGAACTAGAACTGAGAAATATACATAGAATTGATCAACTTGATGAAAAATATAGCGTTGTTGAGAATCTATTAAGCACAGAGAATGATATAGAGCAATTAATTGAATGCCATAGCAGGGTATTTCGTCCAGGACTTTACATTATTCAAGATATAATAGAGCTGAAAGAGAAAGATGGATTTAAGTGCATTTCTGTTTACAAGAAGGATAAACTAGTTGCAAATTTATTAGTATACATAGACGAAGGTGGTATTGGTGTTCTTGAAGACTTATTTGTCATGAATAACGAGAGACAAAACGGTATAGGTAAATACTTAGTTGACTATTGTAGCCATTATATGCTTAGTAGAAACGTAAAAAGAATTCAATTGGAAGTATGGAGTAACAATGATAGAGCAATGAACTTATATAAGAGTAAGGGATATCAGTTTAAAAGAATATCTGAAGTTTCAATAGGAATGAGTATCTGAGTTTGCGGTGCAAGCACTTTCTACGAAGAATGGCTCCGCGGGTTCAGTTCATAGACGTCGTAAACACGAAACGTTGTACGACATTGAACACGATAAAAAACTACACATTTATTAGAAATTACTACATACAAATTGCTAATAAAACAAACCGATAAATTGAAAGTTTGTAGAGTAACTAAACAGAGATTTAACCAACTAAGGGTTAGGACGACAAGTCATAATTTATATTATACATATAGGAGGATAATATGTTTCCTAATAGAGAAATGGCTGAAAAGGAATTAGAATTAGCAGGACAATTAAACCATGGACCATGGATAGAACATTCTATCAATGTAGGATTAGCGGCTCAAATGATTGCTAAAAAATGTAGTAATCTTAATCCTGACAAAGCATATGTTTTAGGACTTCTTCATGATATAGGTAGAAGATATGGTATAAGTGCAAGAAGACATGGTATTGATGGATATAAATTTATGAAGGAAAAAGGTTGGAACGAAGTAGGTAGAATTTGTTTGACACATTCATTCCCAGTTCCTGACTCTGACAAAGAAATAGGCAAAAATGATATGAGTGACGAAGAAAGCGAATTTGTTAGAAAGTATTTTAATGACATAACTTATGATGATTACGATAAACTATTGATTGTTTGTGATGCACTTGCAGATGATCAAGGTTTTTGTATGTTAGAAAAGCGGTTTGTTAATACAACAAGACGCTATGGAACATTTCCATTTACTGTGGAACGTTGGAATGCAACTTTTGAAATGAAAGAGTATTTTGAACAACAAATGAATTGTTCCATATATGATATTCTTCCAAATGTAAAAGAGACTACGTTTATAGATGTACCACTATGGAAACCACCAGTAAAATAGACAATTTACAATTTATAAAAGTATATATCCTGAAGCATTAATTACGTCATCTTTTTATATATTACACATGTTTGTTAGTCAAGAAAACTGAAGGATTCGAGAATATTGGTAGCCTCGGTGTGCAACGTCCTACAACAAAAGGTTTTTACAAAGTGCGGGCTAGGGTTAAAAAGCCTAAAGGGTCGCCCTCACATATTCCTCAACCCTAGCACGTCACAACACTCGGCACATTAGCCCTTTGAAGGGCATGAGCACCTTCATTATATGGATGAGAAACGTCTTAAATCCGAAACGTTATCAGAAATTGTTCTATACTGAATTAGTACTGTGATTAATTGTGAGTTTGTGATATAATTACCATAATATATTAATGGAAGGAAGTGGGTTTATGATTATTAGAAAGAGCATTGTTTCAAAGGTGGTTTTTGAATAACATACATATGTTATTAAGTTGAATAACCATTTATCTTTGTATGTTATTCTTCCCACCAAAACTCTTACTATTTGAGATTTTTTTAGAGAGAATAATTATTCAAAGGAGAATTTAATCATGATAGATTTTAAACGTTGTGAAAAATACTATAAAAATTATAGTAATTTTTTTGAGAGTAATAAAATGCTTGGACCAAATGCTATGTGGCTGATAGAAATATTATCTGAAAAAATGGATTTAAAACCAGGTATGCGTGTGTTAGATATGGGTTGTGGTACTGGATTGACATCTATATTTCTTGCAAAGGAATTTGGCGTTACAGTATTTGCAAACGACTTGTGGATTAGTCCATCGGATAATTATAAGCGTTTTGTAGAAATGGGAGTAGACGATAAAGTATTTCCAATTCAAGCTGAAGCTCATGCTCTACCATATGCTGATAATTTTTTCGATGTTGCAATAAGTATTGATGCATATCATTATTTTGGAACAGACGAAACATATTTCCCATGTCATTACTCAAAACTTGTAAAGCAAGGGGGACAATTTGGTATTATTAGCCCTGGACTTACGAGGGAATTTAACGATAGTTTACCAGAAGCGATCAAACCACATTGGGATCCAGACATGTATACTTTTCATAGTTCAAAATGGTGGCATGAAATGTGGGGAAAAACAGGTTTGGTTGATATCATACTTGCTGAAGATGTTCCTGAAGGAAAGGCGCTTTGGAGGTCAACAGCTGATTTTGAACTTCTTGATGCAGATATTGAAAACTACTTGACACTGGTATTGATGACAGCCATAAAGAAATAAACTTTTAATTTTAAAGACCACATCCGTGTGGTCTTTGAAACTTTTTATATAACAATCACAACTTCAGATTACAATGTGTTTAGGCTTGTTTAAGTATAGGAGTTCTTAAAGGGCGCCAAGGTGTATTCCTAATTGACCACCCTCACACATTCCTTAACCTAAGCGCGTTGTGACAGTCGGTTCATTAGCCCTTATTCAGGTCATGAGCACCTCCTTCTAAGGTTGCGAAACGTCGTAAATCCATAACATTAAGTGAAAGATGGTGCTAGTGAAAGACGTGATTATGTAAAAAAAGGAGGTTAATATGGATAGAGGAAAATATCAAGTTATAGAAGATTATATGCTTTCGAGTATGGATAATAATGATACTGCCCATGGTTACCAGCATGTTTACAGAGTACTATATAATGCATTAGAAATAAGCAAGGATTATGAATTAGATGATGAAGTCTTAATTGTATCATCGTTACTACACGATATAGGTAGAGATGCACAGACTAAAAACTCTTACATTGATCATGCTGAAGAAGGAGCTGAAAAGGCATATTTATATCTGATCTCAAATGGTTGGAGTAAAGGTAAGGCTAATCATATTAAGGATTGTATTTCAACACATAGTAACAGAAATGCATGTAGTATTGAAGCAAAGATAATATTTGATGCAGATAAACTAGATGTAATTGGTGCTATAGGTGTTGCTAGAATAATAGCATATAATGGAATAGTGTCACAACCTTTATATTCTGTGAGTAATAACGGTATGGTGTTACCTGGAGAAAAAAATGAAAAAGATTCATTCTTTAAGGAGTACAATAATAACTTTAAGAAGATATATGATAGATTTTATACTAAAAAAGCTAAAGAAATGGCAAAAAACAAAAAGAAGACAAGTGAAGATTATTACAATAAGTTATTTGAAGAAGTCTATAATATACATAAGAATGGAATAGAAAATTTAAACATAGTGTTAAAAGCATAGGTCTAGGGGGGCGGACCGTCCATCACTTAACAAAGCATCTGCATAAGGGTTCCAAAGGTTTTCCTATATGGCTTACCGAGGAAGTACTCCTAACGGGGTCAGGTTCACCACATTCTGTAACCATGCTATAGGAACAAGGTAGAATAGAGTGGCATGGGTGCAGGAAGCATAATGAGAAAAGATTATTTATCAGGGCAGATTATTGGATAAGTCTTTGGAATTAAAGGGGGGCATTATATGTACAAAATAAAACAAAAGTTGAATTCTTTTATTTTTATAGTCTTAATATATGTAGTAGGATATACCATTTGCAATATTTATTTTTCGGTAGGAAAAACTTTTGAAGCATATACAGCTGGTTGGTTTACACATAGCAGTTTAAGGATGTTTATCCCCGTAGCAATTTCATTAATTCTATTATTCTTAGGAAAAAATATAACTGCCATAGCAACAACAGTATCATGTTTTGCTGGAATGCTAATTGGAGAGTGGTTGGGTGGATTTATTAGAAATGTTAATCTAGAAAGAATTAATGAGGTCTTAAATAGTGGAATATCGGTTGATTCATCAGAGATAGCACACGCCCACATGCATTATGGTATCATTCCCATATGGGTTACTGTTTTTATTGCTACGGTAGTAATTGGCTTAATTTTAGATAAGAAAAGAAACAAAAAAAATTAGAGGTTGGGAAACGCTGCGAATCCGATACGTTAGCAAATATTACCACATTTATTACGTGGTATTACTTTGGAGTGAAAGAATAATAGCTTGATACATTTAGAGCTATAATTTAATTTATTATGCTGGGGGCTAGAGAAAATGAAAGAGAAAATTGTTGATTTACATATTCATTCTTTTTATTCTGATGGGACAATGTCACCGCAAGAAATAGTAACTAAAGCATTAACAAAAGGGGTTGGGCTATTAGCTATAGCAGATCATAATACTTTAGAGGGTAACATAGAATTATCCAATTTATCAGAAAAGTATAAACTTGATTTTATATCTGCAGTAGAATTAGACTCTATTGATAATGGAGTGGACGTTCATATTCTTGGATACGGAATAGAAGTAACTAACCAAGAGTTTTGTGACTTTGTTGATTCAAATAAGCGTTTACTTGAGGAAGTTAATATTAGATTAATTGAGAAAATGGAAAATGATTTTAAAGAAATATCAGTATCTGAATACATTACATTTCAATATGATAGGAAATTAGGTGGATGGAAGGCACTTCATTATTTTATGCATAAAAACTTAACGGTTAATCTGATGGATGGAATAAAGTTTTATTCTAAATATGGAAACTCATACAGTAGTGTAAACTTCCCCGATATAAAAACTGTCTGTGAGTCAATTCATAGAGCTGGTGGAAAAGCTATTTTAGCTCATCCAGGATTGACAATCAAATCAGATAATATTCCTGATTTCAAGAAGGAAGTACTGAGAATGGTGAATATGGGATTAGATGGAATAGAATGCTATTATCCCTTACATTCTAATGAAGTAATTTCAGCATGTGTTAATATCTGCAGAGATAAAGATTTAATTATAACTACAGGTTCCGATTACCATGGTAGTTTCATTGAAGATGCTGAAATTGGTGAGATGGATATACCAAAGAGTAAACTTGTTCTTAAAGATTTAGTTTAAGCACATTAGCCCTTTTCAGGGCATGAGCACCTTCGTTCTAAGATTGAGAAACGTTGGTAAAATGGAACGTAAGGCAAAAGAATTAATAAGGTTTAATGATTCAACTGTTATTATAATGTGTAGATAAAAATAGATAGTTGGAAGTTAATGTTGGGGGAAATTTGCTAAGCTTTAGCATAAATTATAGTTAATTATACCATAAATGACATATTAAAAACTGAAAGGGTGTCCTAAACTAGCTAGTATATGATGACTGTTAAAAACGATGATTCTTAAGTCAAAGAAAGGAATTGTTATAACGATGAAAGAGGCTAGTAAAATCAGTATTAGAAAAGCTCAAAGTAGTGATATAGAGCAAATATTTTTATTTGAGCGAGAGTATATTATAGAACATGAACCTGAGCAATTGGCTAAATGGGATTCTGTAAAATACAGGACTATGGAGTTATTGGTGAGTAATTTAAAAAGAATGTTTGTGGCAACTGTAGATGGACAACTGGCAGGTCATGGGTATTGGAGTATATATCTTGGACAACCATGTATTTATAGTATTTATCTTCTAAAAGACTATAGGCTTATGGGAATTGCTGCTGGCTTAATGAAAACAATTGAAAAACAAATATTTGATAATGGGCATAAAAAAATAACATTATCGACTTTAGTGACTAATCCAGCACAACATTTTTTTGATAAGATGAGTTATGAAGTATTGGCAATAGAAGATGGATGGATTCATTATAGTAAAACCATGAAGTAAAAAGCAGGAGGTCATATTTACGGTTTCAAAGAATAAATTATCATTATGTACGATGCTAATAATAATCTAATACAATGGTATTTTGATATTATAAAAAGTATTGGAATAGATTTGGGAAGAGTTTATTTTGAAGATATGTATTTTGATATAGTTTATCAAGCCAAAGGCGATATCTATTTGCTTGATGAAGATGAGTTAGCAGATGCATACAAAGAAAAAGTGATTACAGACCATGACGTAGATGTAGCATATAAAACGTATGAGAAAATAATATACGAAATCAATAGTAACCAGAATTACATAATTAATAATGGAGCAAACTACTTCAATAAACTAATGAAAGTAATTGTAATATAGTACCAATACTTGATGGTGGAGAGTAGTAGTGGAGTAAAATTAATCAGCCTGCATATTCCATCATCTAGCAAAAGATTTGCAAGGTATGGAAAGAGTTTGAATTAGAGAAAGAACAGGGGGATTTTATGCAAAATATATATGATAATGATCAATTTTATGAGGGGTATATCGAACTAAGAAATAGAAGTAATAGTTATAATGAGTTACTAGAAATACCAGCTATAAGATCTTTACTCCCTGACTTAATGAATAAAGTTATTTTAGATCTAGGTTGCGGATATGGCGAAGGATGCCTTTGGTATGTTAGTAACGGTGCAAAAACTGTAGTTGGTGTTGACATATCTGAGAAAATGATTGAGAGAGCTAAAGATGAGAATAGTAGTAAGTTTGTAGAGTTTATAAATAAACCAATAGAGACATTTACTTATGAGGAAGATTTTTTTGACTTAGTATTAAGTTCAGTAGCCTTTCATTATATTGAAGATTTTGATGCTTTAATTAGGAAGATTTATTCACTTTTAAAACCAGGTGGACAACTTGTTTTTTCACAAGAACACCCTGTAATACTAGCGAATAAAAAAAGAGAAGGTTGGATTAGAGATCAAAATAATAAAAAAGTTTACTGGCCTCTTGATGATTATCAGCTAGAGGGGAAAAGAGAAGAAACTTGGATTGTTGATGGTGTTATAAAATACCACAGAACTTTTTCTACTATAATAAATACTTTAATAAGGAATGGTTTCATTGTTGACAAAATATTGGAACCTATTGCTACAGATAAAGCAATAGAGCAAAATTACAGGTTAGTTAATGAAAAAAGAAGACCCTCATTTTTGATGATAAAAGCGAGAAAACAGAATGAATAACAGGCAGATCTTATAAATTCAAAGATGTCGCAAATACGAAAACGTTATATGATATTGGGTAATTCTTCTCAGAGTATTTCTATTGGGTCGAATAGAGCCTATATATTTTGTTTTAGGAGAATCAACTCAAGATGAGACAACCTGCCACGCTCTTGTTGTAGATTTATTAGGGGAAATCTTTGTAGTATTGAGAAATGTGATTCTTAAAATGCAAGTTAAAGATTATTTGACTTAGGAGGTTAAGAAATGTTAGATAGTATGTTTAAAGATACAATGGTCAATATGAAATGGACAGACATAGAGTCCTATGCAAATAAAAAGGCGCTTGTTTTAATACCACTTGGAGTAATTGAAGAACATGGACCACATTTATGTTTAGGAACGGATATATTAACTGCACATGTATATTGTTTGTCAATCAAAGAAAAGCTTGAACAGGAGGGATACAATGTAATAATCGCACCACCCTTTTACTGGGGTGTATGTCAGTCAACGGGTGGGTTTATAGGTTCTTTCAGAATTAGGAAAGAAACCGCTAAAGCTTTACTTTTTGATATATTGGCTTCATTAGCGGAATTTGGTTTTACCAATATCTTTGGTGTAAATGCTCATGGTGATATTGAACACAGTCTTGCCATAATTGAAGCATTTAAAGATGCAACTGAAAAGTTAAAAATCAATGCTTGCTATGCTTTTGATGAATGGAGACTTCCACACTTTGGATTCAGTGGGAATGAACCTTATTTATGCCCCATAGAACTTCAATCAATCGTAGTAAGTACGGCTGAAGTTTCTGATGTTCATGGAGGAGATATTGAAACGGCTATAATACATAAGTTTTATCCTCATCTAGTTGATGTTGAAAAAGCCAAGTCATTGCCCCCTGTTGCATTAGATGATGATAAAGTTGAACAGTGGTTATTTGGTGGTCACATCAAAGAACTATCTTCAGATGGATATTTGGGTACTCCATCTAATTACGAAAGTGTTGATGCTCTAAACTACGTAAGTGATTATACTTACAGGATATCAAAAGCTATTATAGGACGAATAGTATAATCATAATATTAAGTTTATTCTGTTGTAGGAGGAATAAAGATAAGGAGCACCTTTGTTCTAAGGCTGAGGAACGTCGTAAATCCGAAACGTTAGATGACATTAACACTAGAAATTAATAAGGGGTATGATTATGAACGATATTATTGAAGTATTTAAGAATCTTAAAACGACAAGAAAGACCGAATTTAACAATGATCACATCGAAGAAGAATTAGTCGATAAAATTAAAGACTGTATTTTAAGAACTTCTAATGCATCAAACAGACAATCTTATTCAATAATTGAGTTAGATAGAGAACAGATTAAGGAATTAGGTTTTAGGGGGGATAGAGTTCTAATTTATTGTGTTGATTTTTATAGATTAAAGTTATGTGCAGAAGAATTAGAACAAGACTTTAATTCTGAGTATTTTATGCAATTTGTAACAGGATTAATAGATATAAGTTTACTAGTTCAATCAACCGTATTGGCTGCTCAGTCATTGGGAATAGATACACTAGTGACGAATGAAGTATACCATAAAAAGATTGATAGATTATTTAATACATTAAAGTTACCAAAGTTTTTTGTCTTTCCGATGATAGCAGTATGTATGGGCTATACAAACAAGAGCAAAACTGTCAAAGGAAGACTTAACAAAGACAATATAATATTTAGAGGTACATATAAGAGTTTTACTAAGAAAGATATAAAGGGGATTATTGAAGAAGTAGATGATAAGAAAAAAAGGATTGGACTAATAGATACTTGGGATGATAAAGGATATGAGCATTATTATGAATGGTTTTTTGATAAGTGGTCTAAAAGCATAGGGAATGAGCAAGAAAGTGTTGAATTGGTAAATGAGTTGAGAAAACATAAGATGATCTAAGTAGGTCGGTGTTAACATCACCTAATAATATTTTCTCAGCATTCATTCAGCATTTAGTTGAAGAACCTGTTATATATGAACCAGGAACTCACTTTACATATAATAATTCATCTACTTATATGCTTTCAAGAGTTATTGAAGCAGCTACAGGACTTAATTTGCTTGATTATATAGATAAGAAGATATTTCTGCCTTTAAATATTTCTAAACCACAGTGGGATACATGCCCTCTAGGAGTACCTCAGGGTTTTTCAGGATTATATTTAACTGCAGAACAACTATCTAGATTCGGTCAACTGCTTCTAGACAAAGGTGTTTGGAAGGGTAAGCAACTAATTCCCACAGATTATATAGAGCGAGCAACATCTGTTCAAATACAAACAGATGAATTTAATCCATTCTTTGCAACAGATGATCATCATCAGGGGTATGGATATCAGGTATGGATGAACTCATATCCTAACTCATATCGTATGGACGGTCTATTTGGCCAATATGTAGTGATTCTACCAGATAAAAATGCTGTTATTACATATATTTCTAATGAGTCTGAAAACATGACTGGAGTACTAGAACTCACTTGGGACACATTAGTTGATAAGCTTTAGGTAAAAAGCATTGCTCCATCTGAAGACTTAACTGAGGTGAATATTTCTGGATGTTCAAATAGTCTTGACCGGACAGTTCTTCATAAGGGTAACTATGTAATACTCATTACTAAAAGTGGTGTAGAAACCAAAATCAATTATCAAATTATAAAGAGAAAGTCGTATAGAGGCTGAGGGTCTTTAGATTGCCAAATTGGATAATGTAATATGGAGGATACGATATGAAGAAGATGAAGACAATAGTTATTTATAAATCAAAAACTGGTTTTACAAAAAGATATGCGGAATGGATTGGTGAGGAACTTAACTGCGATATTTCTAATTATGAAGATTTCTCTCAATCATCTATTGTGGAATATGATTGTATTATTTATGGTAGTCGTATACATGCAGGAAAAGTTGATGGGTTAAAAAAAATAAAAACATTGGTTCAAGGTAATGGAAGGTCTAAGTTGATTATATTTGCGACAGGAGCAACCCCTTTAGCTGCAGAAGATGTAATTAATACAATTTGGCGAGAAAGCTTTTCAGAGGAAGAGTTAAAAGCAATTCCACATTTTTATATGCAGGGTGGATTGAATTATGAAAAAATGGGTATAGGAGATCGACTGATTATGAAGACACTTGCTCAAATGTTAAGTAGAAAAAAAGCTAAAAGTTCAGTTGAAGCCGGTTGTGAGCAATCTATTGGAAATTCCTATGATATTTCTTCTCGAAAATATATTTTGCCCTTAGTTCAATTTGTACAAAAACAAGTAAAGATGTGAATTACATATAGGTTTATTATAAAGAGTATTTAATCTTTATCTGAGTGCCAATATCTGTGAGAAAGAGGAGATAAGATGGTTATACTGCATTGTATGAAAAAAGAAAAATGGAATGAAGTTAAACGGAATCCTGAATTTGGTGAAAAAAATCTACAAATTGAAGGATTTATTCATTGCTCATCAGTAGAATATTTTTGGCGAGTTGCCCCAAATTTTACAAATATTAAAGATGATCTGGTATTATTGTGTATTGACACTGATAAATTAAAAGCTGAAATCAGATGGGAAGATGGAGACAACTGTGGACGAGAATATCCACATATTTATGGGCTTATTAATACTAATTCAGTCATTAAAGTGCTTCCATATAACAAGGACATTAGGGGCAATTGGATTAAGAATGAAGAGTTTGATACTGTTCAAAATAAGTAATCGTGAATACTATTTAATCAAAAGACAAAAGTCAAACATATACGTTGTAGGCAATTGTAGAATATGATGTACCATAAGGAAGGTAAAATTTATGAAAAGAAATATTTTTATCATGATAGCAATTTTAACTTTATGTTTATCCATTACAGCATGCGGGAATGCAGAGAATATTGTTAAGAAGATTGATGCGGATGATTTCACGATATCTTACGGAAAAAGTATATATCAGGCAAAAGATAAGCTAGAACAAAAAAACATTGATATTCTTATAGAGAACTATAATAAGATTACATTGGACGGGACAACAAATCAGGAAATTAATTACGATAATGCTATAACTATTATATTCATCAATAATGACCAAATTTCTGGGCAAGTAACTATTGATGATAAAGGAATTTGCCGTATAGATGATAATATTGATAACTATATTATTAATAAAGAAAATGATATATATGAAGATTTATTGAAAGTGTATCTTGATTTAAAAGAAAAGTATGAATAGTAATCTACTTAATAATAGAAATTTAAAATGAGAATGTAAAGATGGTACTTATTGTTAATGCAGAATAATATTTATAATGGCATAAGACCAAAGATTTCAGAGAATTTCTTTTGGATCATTTGAGGAGGGATGAAAATGAAAGAAGAGTTTAAAATACCATATATAATTACAACAATTATAATAATGTTATCAGTGGTTGCTTCAGTAGGTGGTTTGCTTTTAAGTAGTCTGTACAATGATAATGAATTTGTCAAGATAGTGTGGAAAAGTAATGATTTATTGACCTTAATTCTAGTTATTCCAATAATGATATTAGTATTGGTTATGTATAAGAGAAGTAAACATTTAGCTCAAATAATTTGGATGGGTACATTAGGTTATATGATTTATAACTATATATTCTATTTATATGGGGCTTCATTTAACTATTTTTTTCTGATTTATGTTTTTCTTTTCACATTTTCAACTTATGCCTTAATATTGATGTTACTTAAGACGAATGCAGATGAATTTATGAGTTGGTTTTCGGAGAAAGTACCAGCAAAACGTATTAGTATATTTATGTTTTCCTTTGCTGTAGTTCTTGGAGGAATGTGGATAGGAATATCTGTGAGTTATGTTATTACAAATGTAGTACCTATGACAATAACTCAAACTGGACATCCTACATCAGTGGTATTTGCAACCGATCTATCTTTTCTAATATCAGGAATGGTTGTAAGTGGAATATTACTTTGGAAGAAAAACATATGGGGCTATATTTTTAGTTCGATAGTATTATTCAAGGCAACTACATATGGATTAGTACTTATAGTAATGACAATAATAATGTATGTTAAAACGGGCCTCAAAGATCCGATATTACCATTATACATTTTTCTCTGGCTTGGTTCCTTAATATCATTAATATCTCTTTTAAAAAGAAGAAATCCAGAATGTTAGGTGAAATCGTTACATTCGATTTTATATTAGGCAAGTGGCATGATAGGAGTAAGATTATTCTGGGAAGGATTTTTTTGTCAGGATGAACTGTACCACAAACATGTACAAGGAGAGGTATAAAATATGATTGAAATAAGAGCTATGAAGCAAAATGAAGCACTGAAAGTTAGAAAACTGGGAAAGAAGACCTTCGAATGGTTCGAAAGTCTTTTTGTACCGAATCCAAAGGACTGTTGTGTTGCTGTTGAGGGCAATACGATTATCGGTGCGGTATTGTACAAGTACCTGACTGTAGCTGGTAAAAAGATTGGTTATGTCGATTACATATTTGTAGATAAAGCTGGTCATGGAAAAGGTGTTGGCAGCAAACTGGTTGATGTTTGTTTAGAGACAATGCAAAAAGAAGGTTGTGATGGCTACAGTGCTATTGTGAGAGATGATAATGTTGGATCTTGGAAGATGTTCGTTAATAGAGGTTTACAAAGGGTTGGTTTAGACGATCTAATTAAGCAATTTGGTATTTTGGGTATGTTTAGTCTGACATTCAAGACACCAATGAACATTGCTACAGGAATGGAGTTTTATCTTAAGCTAAAGCACGATGACCTTTCTGTCAAGAAAGAAGATTCCACTTCGCAGGCCTTCAATTATTTTATTTTTTCAGTCCTGTTATTATTGCCAACACTCATCTATGGTTTTGAGCATGCTTTCCATGTGATCGGAGCAATAGTATCTGTTCTTGGTATCAGAATGGTTTTTGGTTATATTGGAACAATGCTTTCAAATGAAAAATGGTATTTTAGAGTGTGTGATGGTGGCTATATTATACCGTTCATAGCTTCCCTTTTTGGTGGCATCTATTTAATTTCAGGGAACTGGTATCCAAGAGTTTATAGAAAAGAAGCAGACTTTAAGCGTTCTCTAGGTTTAACAGCTTTGGCTCAATGGATTTCTTTACTATGTATCGCACTCATGACAAGAACTCAATTGGGTGAACTGGAATTTATTAGAACTATGGCAAGCATGTCTGGTATTTTTATGTTGATCAGCATCGTACCATTTTACCCGCTTGCTAGTTTTGGTGGAAAAAGGATATTTGACTGGAACAAGTGGCTGTATGTTATCGTTGTACTTTTTTCTTTATGTGCTGTTTTTTTATATTAGTAAGGTCACTAAGGTTGATGCAGCTGAATTTAGATGAGTAGGTGTGTAATAAGGATTATGAAATGAAAGGTGAGTGTTTTGAGAGTAGATGAACTAAGCAATTACGGTAAAGATATTATAACTATTCAGAAGGACGCGAGATTACCATTAAAAAGTAAAGTGAAGATTATAAGATCACTGTTAGGGTTTGGAGGTCGTCTATTATGGCATATGAATCCAATAGGTTTTTTTAAGTTTATCAAGATTGTAAAAATAGAAAAGCAAAAAGCTTTACAAATGGATTGGACACATGTACGGGCAAGGGGTATTTCAGAGGAAAATCTTACATCAGTTATCAGTAAACAGGTAGTAGCTAAGGTTATGGTTGATATCTTGGGCTATGAACAAGCTGCAAAGATAAGAAACCGCTTCTCAGATAAATGCTCATATTACATATTTCAAGAAGTTTTTGCAAAACCTGAAGATTTTGTTGAGTGTGGTAATGGCGATTTTTTAGTAGCCTTTAAAGAATATTATGTAGCTCTTCAAGATGCTATGAAGAAGGTAGGCTTAGAAGAATATGAGATTGGTATAGATACTAAGGATTGCTTCCAGATGAATATAACCTATTGCGTATACCATGAGGTAGCTAAAGCATTAGGTAACTCAATGAACTGCTATTACTCTACTTGCTATGGTGATGAAGTATTTTTTCCTAAACTTTGTGAGCAAGTAAATTTTGAATTTAAGAGAGAGGGTACATTAGCTACAGGTAAACACTGCTGTGATATGACATTTATTCGTAAGTTGAATTGAAGTATGACTACTTGAGCAAGTCACAAAAAGACTGAAAGTGACAATATCGGCGCGACAGTCAATACATTAGCCCTTAACGCTATTGACTTTAAATTGCTACTATTTACAACCTACCTACATATCATGTATAATTTGTAATAAGTGTAACGAGACAATAGCTAATTGCTTTGAAAGAAAATGCCAGAAATGCAAGAGTGTTGATCGTTCTTACAATAGAAAAAGGTAACACACGGACGACAAGTTAAGAATTCAACAGACGACTGAATCGTTTGATTTGTTTACTAACAGATACATAATCATACATAACAAGGTAGACGAAATTGAAATTTAGTACTTACATCGATAAAAACTATATAAACTGATGAACGCTATTGACTTTAAGTATATGAATATTAGAAGTACTTGATCAATAGCTCTTATTTTATAATAGCTAATAGATTTAAATGTCTTTGCAAATCCATCACTTATCAAATTGTTTTTGCAAGGGGTTCGTGAGTATTCCTTTTGGGTCAAGCTCACCCTTATCGATTCATTAACCAAGTCACAAGCCTGCATTAGGCGCTCGGAGGGTTACGATTATGAGCAGACCTTAAATGATGTCACAAACATATGAACGTTATTTGAAAATATGAAACTCTTTACTAGCATTTAGGAGGAATTTTGGAGGTATATTATGAATCATTTAGAACTCGATGGTATTGTTACAGGATTTGTTATAGGGAGTCAATTCATTGATTGCATTATCAAAGACAAAATTGTAAGAGTAGATAAGACTTCTCAACAAGTCGTTAAATCAAGCATAGTATTTGAGAAGGAAGGATTCGCAAGGGACATGATTGCAGATGAGACACGATTATTCATTCGTGATTTTTACACATTGTATATATTGAATCGAAATGATTTTTCATTGCTTGCGATACTACAATTAGGTACAGATTTAAAGAGCGATATTTGCGGTATGGAAATTGATGAGGATTATATATATGCGTGCATAAGAAATGGCCAGATTAAGAAGATTAATTTAAACACTTATAATATCGAATCAACTACCGAATACGATTCAGGTAGTATATGGGATATACGTGTAGCAGGTGATAAGTTGATTGGAAGTAGCGTTGATGGTCAAATTCTACATATAGATAAAGAATCCATGAATATGGAGAGTGAGTTGAAATTAAGTAGGCAAAATATTGGGAGTATATGTTTGAAAGATAACTACCTTTATACTGCTGGGCAAGACAAAACTATTCATAAAATCGCGCTTGTCAATGGTGATGTTATATTTAAGAAGCGAAATGCTCATAAACGAATGTTTGATTGCATTGATGTGTATAAACATTGGTTTATAACAATATGTTATCCAATGAGTGAATTATGTTTTTGGAATAAGAATACATTTGAGCTAGAGCATAGAATTGAAGTACCATTGAAGCTATCTGGTAGGAATGTGATTAATGATGACAATTTATATATAGCCTCTAGGAATATTGAGGGTCTATATATTATTAATCTAAATGAGCTGGAAATGAGGTATTAAGCCCTTATCAGGGTATGAGCACCTTCTTTTAGGCTAAGGAGTAAGAAGGTTTGATCTTTGCAATATATATGTGATTCATAAGCGGGAGGTATGATAAGTTGAGAATAAAGAAGTATCCTATTATTTTATTACTTGGTTTAATCATTTTAGGTGTATTTGTTATAAGCATGAACTTTAAAGATAAGATTGTAGATAACAGTTGGATTTCTGAGTTAGGGTATACTGATGATCAAATACATAGTCTTACATTTAATTTTAAAGGAGATAGAGGTTGCCCAGAAATACCAGTTGCATTAAATAATAAAGAGTATCGTTTATTATTTGATACTGGTTGTGGTAGTGGAATAGCCTTAACAAATGTAGTAGAAGATAGCCTTGATTATGAATTAATAGGTAAAGTGCAACAACTTAATAGAGATGGTTCACATAGAGGTTGGTCTAAGCAAGTATTATTAAAGGAGTTAAAGATTTTTGGTGAATCATATAAAAATATTGAGACTGCAATTGTAGATTGGCAGATGAGTTCATCGAAGGAATTTAGTGGTCTGGTTGGTCTAGAATATTTTATTGGTAGAATTATTACGTTAGACTACACTGGATATCAAATGGGTATACGAGGTAATCCAATTGATTATAGTAGTTTAAATAAGAAAGAGTATATCATTTTACCATTACATAAATCTACAGAAGAAAGTCAAAAGAACTTACTTTTCTTTGAAGCAAAATATAAAGGAGAACTTGTTATTGTATATTTAGATACTGGTAAAAATCATTCATTTCTTTATAACCCTAATTCTACTTTTGCAATGGGGGGGAATGTACCAAACCTGAGAAATATTAATATAGAGGTTGGGGATCTAGAGTTAGAACTTTCTGAAATAGGAGAAGTACATGACATTGCACAAGCTCAGGGGTTGCCATATAAGACTATGATAGAGTTAAATTCTGATCAGATTTGGAAAAGCAATTTATTAGTAACATTTGATTTAATTGAAGGAAATATTATCCTTTCTAAAAGATAAGGTTTAACATTCGCTACGCACATTCATTCCCTTAGTGAAATGCTTAGTTGATCAGAATAAATATCAGCAATACATTTAAGTTAGGTGACATAGTGGCTATTTAAGTAGTCTTTATCAGTCAGTTTTATTTGCACAGATATGATAAGAATAATAATTTTTTTATAGGTGGGTTATTATGTTTGAGGGAAGAGAGTATTGGAAAAATTACATGATAAGATGGTTTGGTAAAGAATTAATAGAAAAGTGGAATGATTGGGCTACAGAAGACTATATAAAATCAAACGAAAAAAATATTCATCTGGAAATATATGATACTGGAGATGTTGAAGCAACAACAATAATTTTTTCGCATGGTATTGCTGGTTATGCAAGAGTATTACTTCCATTTATTGTTCCGTTAAGAGAAAAAGGCTATAATCTAGTTATACCTGATTTACGAGGATATGGATATAATGAAGGACTCAAGGGAGATTTTGAATGGAAAGCACATGTTGAAAATTTAATAGATTCAATAAAATATGCAAAAAGAAGATTTAAAGGAAAGATTGTATTAGGAGGAGCAAGTATGGGTGGATCTTTAGCGTATGCAGCAGCATGTCAATATAATGAAATTGATGCTTTAGTTTGTTGGTGCTTATGGGATTTTAGTGATAAAGAATTTATGCTAAAAGAAACCAATACAAAAGGGTTGACCTATTTATTAATACCATTTTTCAAAATTGCTTCATTGTTTTTTGGTAGAGCAAGATTAAAAACATATAAATTAATTTCATATGATACATTAAGTGATTCACAGGAAATGAATGAATTAGTAAAAAGAGATCCACAGGCAGGTACTCATATTACTTTAAGGGGAGCATCTAGTCTAATTTTACAAAGTAAACCAGATAGAAAGCATGAGGACTTTAAATTGCCCGTACTTGTTTTTCAACCAGGTAAAGATGAGATGACTCCTAAGCACTATACAAAAAAGACATTTGAGAAATTAGGATCAGAAATCAAAGAGTATATAGAATTAGAGGGTGCATCACATTTTCCAACACAGAAAGAATACTATTTAAAATGGGCAGAAGAAACAGATAAATTTTTAAAGAATACTATTATAAGCGTACAAAACGACAATTAGATAAAGAGCTATTAGCAGAATAGTTAAAATATGAGGACCTTTTTTGGGTTTTGAAAGGAGATAGATGTGTACAACAGCTATATACAAAAATGAAGCTTTTTATTGTGTATTGTGCTTCAGGTTGTAATGCAAAAAGAATTTCATGAATAAGTCAATGAAATTTTATAAAGAGAGTGATGAAAATGAAGACACCAATATTAAAAACGGATAGATTGATTTTAAGACCATTCAGAGCAGATGATCTAGAGGCTGTATTTCATGGCTGGGAGACAGACCCTGATGTAGCAAGATATATGATGTGGGAAAGTCATGATGACATTAGCAAAACTAAGAATTTTATCAAAATGGAATTACAAAGAATAGATTCAGATGATTGGTATCGTTGGGCTATTGTAATAAAGGAAACAAATCTCCTTATTGGAACATGTCTGATATATTATAAACATGAAACAGATAGTTTTGAAGTGGCATATAACCTAGGGAAAAAGCATTGGGGTCAGGGATATACTACCGAAGCCATGAATGAAGCTATAAAATTTGCTAAGGATTTTTTAGGTATCAAAGAACTTTTAGGAGGGTGCGCTAAAGTAAATGCAGCATCTGAAAAAGTGATGAAGAAATTAGGTTTTACATATGTGAAAGACTGTCCTTACGATTGTGGTGAGGAAATGCAGTTGGAAGGGGTAATATATCGTTTACAGCTATAAGTAATCATTATAAATTATAGGATTTGAATATAGACTGAGTTTAATATTGTAAAGTTTTTTAGCCTAATATTTTGTCTACTTTTTAGTGTTTTATAGGTGGCTGCCGAATTATCCATTGTATAACAAAAGATTTACGCAAGATTCAGAGGGGGATTATAGAGTAGATTGATTTAAGGATAAATAGACTAGATTGGAAGGGTGTTTATGTTATGATAAGCTATATTAATTCGATAGAGAGTGTAAGTACTAAAAACATAAAAGGATTTTTTGTGAATTGGCCTAACCCTCCTTCCACTGAAAAACATTACGAAGTACTGAAAAATAGCTCTTATATTTGGTTAGCATTGGATAATGAAACGAATGATATAGTTGGTTTTGTAACTGCCATATCAGATAATGTACTATCCGCTTACATTCCATTGTTAGAAGTATTACCAGAATACCAAGGAAAAGGGATTGGTACACAATTAGTAAAACTAATGTTAGAGACATTGGAAGATTTTTATATGGTTGATTTACTCTGCGATGAAGACTTAACAGAGTTCTATAGTAAGTTTGGCATGCTTAAAAGCCGAGGAATGGTAATTCGAAATTATGACAAGCAATGTGGCAGATGATAAAACAGAATGATATTATTTTAGATTTATACAAATATTATAATAGTATTGAGTGGTCCTTAAAAAATTACATATTTAGAAACTAACAATATAAATACAAATAATTCATATGATGGTTCTCTCTATGTATCAAAATGGTATGAACGAAATCTAAAAATCTTTTCTAATATACAAGAATTATGTAAAGATTGTGATAGGTTATTTGTAATATATGGAGCAGGTCACCTACAGATTTTAAAAAATTTTATTAATGCAAGTGATAATTTAATGCTTGTAGATGTTTACAGATATCTATAAAGATAAATAAGGTCTATAGAGTTTTAATGAACAAGTGACTAAGATATATGGGGGAAGCTATGAAGAAAAACAAATTAGCTAAGAATATGATCTTTATTGGAATTAATGCAATACTGTTTTTTATTATAACTATTGTATATAAAGATATGCAAAAGGCTATATCACTATACGATATGGTTAAATTGAATCTGAACATAATTTTTATAGGACTAATTCTATTTGCATTTGGGTTATTAATTGAGTATGACAGAATAAACCAAATAATAAAGATGGGGTTTAAAATAAACAGATTAAAATTATTACTAGCCATAATTATGCTAATAATATCCTGTTTGCCATATGGTTTTATATATAACATTAATATAAGTATAGGAGAACTATTGAATGCTAGACCGGTAAGATATCTCTTCAGTATTTGGAGTGGTATATTGGTTGCAAGAGCATTAATGGACAAGGAAATATCATTTTGACTAAAGTAACTATTTGACAGTGTTATTTTTTAGGAGGAACACAGATGAATAGAAAGAAAGGTATTATATTAATATTATTTACTTGTATTATACTTTTGGTAGGAGTATTTTCAGCACATGTTTATGTTGAGGCTGACAGAGATATGTGGGATATATATCGAATTGCATTAGACTCTGCAATGGATATTGACCCAGCACTTAATCATGAAATGAAATATATAGCGATTGATTCTAATTCATTAAAAGAAATGACTCTAAAAGATAAGACTAGAATTTTTACTTATTTTGAAAACAAGTATAATGTGGATGTAATTGAAGCAAGTTATGAGGAATTGAAGGCTGAAGGTCTTGTGAATAAAGATAGTTCAATTGATGGAGTTCTTTTATCAATTGAAAGCTCAAGAATAATTTTCTCTAACGTTTATTTAGAAGGATCTAAATTCAAATCAGGATTAGGGGCTATTGGCTTTAAATCAACGGTATCTTATGTTGGAATTAATAAATGGAAGTTAATAAATAGTAAAATGACTTGGATTAGTTAGTTTTAAAGATTGTGAATGTAATTCTATTGGGCTGTAGTCTTACAGCATATAACAATGATAATTGTTGTTTATCCATGGGCTGATTTGTAATCAAATCGATATCCTGTTTATTATTATACTTATATGAGGTGATAAAATGGCAAAACTACCTATATTAGAAGGGCACATCATACGATTGCGTCCTATGGAAATTGAAAAGGATAAGTATAACTATTATGACGTCTCTTTAGATGAAAAGATGCATAATTGGACTGGCAACACTGTTCCAAAGACAGTAGATGAAATTGAAGCGTTATTAAGAGTATATGAAAAGGTACTCAATGTATGGATGATTGAAGAAAAAGCAAGTAATAAGGTCATTGGCATGATGAGGCTGTCTTTTCCAGAAGTACATAATGGAGAATTAGTAGCTGGAGATTCTCAAAGACTCCATTCTAATTACTGGAGAAAAGGACATATGAAAGAAGCACGACAACTTATGTATCACTATGCTTTTGATACGTTAGGTGTAGACATGCTCATAGCTGATGCCTTAAAGGACAATATAAATTCTTGTAAGTCCTTAGAATCGGTAGGTTATGAATTGTACAATACTAAAGAAGAGTTCTTTGAAAAAAAAGGTGAAAACCTTATGAAGCATTTCTATAAATTAACCAAAGAAAAATGGTTAAGTCTTAAAGTGTAATAGAAAAGGAGATTATTTAGGGATGAGCGTGGGGGTGTAAAAGTTTTCTAGGAATTCTACTATGCGGGGATGAGTAATAATGAAGAAGATTTTTTTAGTAGGTACACTTTTTTGCATAATCTGTAGTGCAGGATGTGGTGTAAAAAATGATAATGGGAAAATACAAGATGAAATGCAGGTCTTGGTTGATATTGATACAAGTAACAAGAGTCATCAGGAAATCGCAGTAACTGAAAACCTTATAGAAGGTAAAAGTAATGTTGAGATGCTTTCTAGTGTAGAGAACACTTTATCATTTATTCCTGAAGGTTGGAGTATTGCGAAAAACAATATGGGAGAGTTAGCAGAGGTTGAAGGAGATTTAAATAAGGATGGAATAAATGACAAAGCTATAGTAATTCAAAATAACGCTATAGAAGATCATGCTCAAGATAGAGATTTGCTAATAGCATTTGGCAATTCTGACGGTACGTATGAGTTATCAATAAGAGCTGATAAGGCAATTTTATTATCTAATGAAGGTGGAACTTTTGGAGATCCATTTGAGGGTATTTCAATTGACAGAGGTTCTATACTGTTAAAGTTTTTTGGAGGATCATCTGAAAAATGGTACTATAGATTCAGATTTCGATTTGAAGATAATGGGTGGTATTTAATTGGTGCAACAGAAGGAGGATTAATAAATGTTAACGGTAATATGGAAGATATAAATGAAGATTATAACCTACTAACAGGTGATTACATAATTAATGAACTCGAGGACGGTAAGTTAGTCACTAAAAAAGGTAAAATGGATACTAAAGAGTTGATAGACCTTGAAAATTTTAGTCTTGAATTATACGAAAAAGAATATTAAGCACGGCGAGTACGTAGACCATGTATGAGTCTCCAAAACAGAGGAACGATGATATATTATGAAAACTATAATAGATTTAACACATGATATTAAGAATGGTATGTTTACACATCCATATGATGGTGATGTGAAAGTTTATGAAGATAAGATACTAAGCAGAGATGGGTACTATAATTCTAGACTAGAAACAGGTATGCATGCAGGAACACATATTGATGCCCCAAGACATTTCTTGGAGAGTAATACTTTTATTGGAGCCTTTGAACTTTATAATTTTATTGGAAATGGCTGTCTTTTAGATGTGAGGAATCAAAATCTGATAACGTATAAGGATGAATATGATGAGTTAGTGAAGCATGGCGATATTGTACTATTATACACTGGATTTAGTCAATGGTATGGGACTAGTGAGTATTATGATAATTTTAATAATCATCCTATTGTAGATAAGACGTTAACAGATTTCTTTATAAATAAAAAGATTAAGATACTGGGTATGGATATGCCAAAGCCTGATAACTATCCATTTGAAGTACATAAGCAATTATTTGAAAATGATATTTTTATCATTGAAAACCTTACAAATCTTGATAAGTTATTAAATGTATCAAGGTTTGAAGTGGTTGCATTACCATTAAAAATAAGAGCAGAGGCTAGTATTATCAGAGCAATCGCAATGTACTAATAATACTGGAAATATAATATGCAAGGGGTATTGTTGGGAACAAGAGTAGTTTACGAGATATTAAGGGTCATAAAAATTATGTGTACTAAAGATTATTTATATATGATCAGGAGGCTATTGTATGGAGGATAGTATCATCGCTGATTTAAAAGATCGTTTTGGGTTAACTTGTAATCATATTAATCCAGTAACAGGAGGATGGTTAAATAAGAAATGGAAAGTTTCCACTGAGAAATGCGATTTGCTGGTTAAACAATTCAGCAATAAGCGATTTAGCAGAGATAAATTGAAACTAGTTGAGTCTGCATTGCAACGACAGATTATTCTTAAAAAAAATGGAATTCCCTGTCCAGCTATTTGGCAGTATGGAGGTCACGCCATCCGTCTGTTGGATAATGAAACAGCTTATATGGTTATGGATTTTGACTCGGGAAAGGTTGAAAGCCCTAACACAATAACGATAATGCAAATGCATAGTCTTGGTAGTGCCTGTGGAATGATGCATAAAGCTTTTTCACTACTACCAATGCTTTCCGTTAAAGGGTTTCCCATTAATAACAAACAAGTAATAGATACGCTATGGGCTAACTTTCATGTCTGTATGAAGGATTGTTCATCAAGCACCCCCAATGAATACCAAAAAGCTGTGCTTACGCAAGAGCCTATTTTGAAACAACTTACAAATGATTTTTTTGATAGACTGCCCAAAGGGATTGCTCATGAAGATTTTACATCTGATAATATCTTATTTAATGTAGATTGCGTATCTGCTATCATTGATTTCGACCGCAACCATTACAGCTATATTTGGCATGATATAGGAAGAGCAATACTATCGTTTGCATTGGAAGATAATAGAATGAATATCGAAAAAATATCTGCTTTTCTTGATGGTTATTCCCAGCATTTAATGCTGACGTTGCCTAATATAGCAGACGCTTTGCGGCTTACATGGTGTATTGAAGTACCGTGGTGGATACAACCTGAATATTTTAGAGAAAATAGAGGAAAAGCAGTGCGTTTCAGAGATGAAATACTTTGGTTAACAGAACTCTGGTTTGAGATAGATTCGTTATTATGTTGCTAATTTATCGTTATGTAACAGATAAAGACTAAATATATGCAATGGTATGCAAAAAGGGAGGAAATACATAATGTCAATCAAACCATTATTAAATAACTCATATAGCATTGAGGACTGGAAGGTTAGGAGAAAAGATATAAAAAAGAGGTTTTATGAAATAATAGGTTTTCCTCCATTCGAAAGAAATACTAGAGATATGAAAGTGCTTAAAGAAGAAAAATTGTTAGAATACGATAGATTAAAAATTGAATATATTGTTGGTAAGAATGATAAAGTGTATGCATATTTACTGGTACCTAAAAAACTTGCTAAGAAAAATCCAGCAATTTTAGCTATGCATCAGTTTCAGGAAACGGATTATGGTAAAAATGAGCCTGCTGGAATTGGAGGAGACGAGGAGCTGTTTATTGGACACGAATTAGCTTTAAGAGGATATGTAGTATTAATACCAGATTATTTAACTGCAGGAGAAAGAATATATGGTGATAATATTTTTGACTCTAAGTTATTTTATGATGAATATCCAAAATGGTCAATGATAGGTAAAAACATTGAAGATTCATTCTCAGCTGTAGATATTTTGATGAAACTTGATTATGTTGATGAAAATAATGTAGGAGTTATTGGTCATTCTTTAGGTGGGCACAATTCCATGTTATCATTAGCATTCGATGATAGAGTTAAGGTTGGAGTTAGCAACTGTGGTTTTTCTATTTTAAGTGAAGAAGAAACGGTTATGGAATGGGTAGATGAAACATATAATTTCATGCCATTAATGAAGAATTATCTAGATAATAATGTGGAATTACCATTTGATTTTCATGAAGTAGCAGCCTTAATTTGTCCATGCCCGTGGCTAAATATTTCATCGTATTATGATGGTGCATATGGTAATCAAGAATTTCTGGCGGATGTAGGAAAGATGTTATTTAATGTTTATAAACTACATAATTGCGAAACAAATTTTAGCTATTTATTGCACGGAAATAACCATTCTTATCCTAAGTATGCTAGAGATTTATCATATGGATGGTTAGATAGATATTTAAAGCATGAAGAATGAGAACATTAATTACACCACAGTAAATGATAGTACAATATATTTCCGTTCGGCTACGTACATCTCTTCCCAGGTGTTAGCACCACCTACTAAGAAGAACTTTGTTGAATAAATCAATAGATTTTGGTTTGCTGTATAGTATGTAAAGCTAATAAATTGATATACAATATTGGGGTGTAAATTCAGCGTAAAAATAGTGTTGGAGGGATTAGCGTGATATCAAAGAGACTATATTTACTTATAGTACTTTTTCTGCTATGTACAAGTATTTTTAGTGCATACAAGATAGTAAAATTGAATGATAAATTTCATGAAGCTAAAATAGATTTAAAGGATGTAAGAGAATATAAACTTGGACCAAATATTTCAGAAGTTGAAGGGACGCTTATTACAAGGATGTACTACGGACCTCCGGGTTACGGAGAGGATCCTGATAAGGATGAAAAAGAATATCCATTTATTTTACAACTAGATAATCCAATAAGAGTAGTTATAGAAGAGACAGAAGATTATGGATCATACATAATTGAGATATCAGAAATACAAGTAGTACTGAATAATGAAGAGGAGATCAATATTGTAAAGCTACATAAAGATAAGCATATTAAAATTGAAGGAAAGCTATTTTTATCTTTTACAGGTCACCACCATACTCGTGTATTAATTGAAGTAGAAAATATCGTGGAGTAACTAATTTATAAATTGATTATGTAATTCAAAAACAGGTGCTGATATATTTTGTTGACAACGGTGTTATTAGACAAGAGCATAAAAGATTACCAAGTAATATTAGAAAGATGCTATACCACCTCACTTTATTCTGCATGTCCTGGGCGGATTTAAAGGAAGGTATGTTGGTAATAGGAGAAATAGAAAGGAGTCCAGAATGGAACAAATATTCAATGCAGTTATTAAGTCCAATAGGGTCACATATATTGAATTACCGTTTGATGCTTCTAAAGTATTCAACGTAAAAGGTAAAATACAAGTTTCTGGGGAGCTAAATGGTTGTAGTTATAAGAAATCGTTAATTCCAAGAGGGAATGGTCAATACATATTGACAATTAATAAGACCTTATTAAATGAATCAAGATCAAAAGTTGGAGACAATATTCAAGTATCAATGATGCTAGATAATATTCTGGCACAAAAAGAGCTAGACATCACAGAACATGAAGATGTTGTAAGATGTTTTGAAATGTCTAAGAAGAAAAGAAAATCGGATGAAATCATGAATGTACTAGAGGCAATTTTCACAAGAAGAAGTATACGAAAGTTTACTGGAAAAAAGATTAAAGACGAAGACATATTTACCATAATAAAGGCAGGATGCTATGCACCTTCAGCAGAGAATAAGAGACCATGGGATTTTGTAGTTGTTAGAGAGAAAAAAGCACTTGAGAGCATATCGGTATTTCATCCAAGAGCAAGAATGATAACTCAAGCAGGTTGCGCAATAGTAGTGTGTGGTGATAAAGAAATACAATCACAAATAGGATTTTTAATAGAAGATTGTTCTGCTGCAATTGAAAACATGCTTTTAGCTGCTCATGGACTTAATTTAGGCGCAGTGTGGTGTGGTTTATATCCAATAACCAAGTTTACGAAGCCGATGAAAAACTTATTGGATTTACCAGTAAATATGGTGCCAGTAGGATTAGTGGTTTTGGGTGATATCGATGAAGAGAAAGAAATTGTTTATAGATTTGAAAAGGAAAAGGTACATTTTGAAAAATGGTAAGAGCTGACGTCCTATCGGCTTCTGGCTACGTAGGGTGATACATCGTATAACGATAGACTTAAACGGATTAATTACATTATCTTGATTAAAAAATAATTCTGAGCAAAAGAGATACAATAAAATATCTACATAACAGGGGAAAATTATGAAAAAGAAAATAGATTACCTTACAGAATATGTAAACATTAATGGTATTGACCAATTTTTACTGTACTATCGCAACATGAATTCTGATCTTCCAGTACTTTTGTTTTTACATGGTGGACCTGGAATGTCCGAATCTACCTTTTCCTATGCATTTCAAGAAGAAATATCAGACTTATACACGGTAGTTCATTGGGATCAAAGAGGCGCAGGAAAAACGCTATCAAAAAATAAAAATATTTATCCGACCATAAATGAATTGTTAGATGATTTATATCAAGTTGTAAAATATTTGAAAGAAAAGTATACTAAAGAAAAGGTAGTTATTTTAGGTCATTCTTTTGGAAGTGTCTTAGGAACTCTATTTGTATTGAAACATCCAGAAGATGTATTATATTACATTGGTGCTGGACAAGTAATTAGTCTGACAGAGAATGAAAAAGTTGGCTATGAAAAGCTAAAGGAGCTTATTATTAAATCAGATAACAAAAAAGATCTAGGGAAGCTAAAAAAAATCGGGAAATATCCTAAAAACAAATACGATAAATCAATGATAAAAAAGATTCAAGAGATTAGAATTTTACAAGGAAAGTATAAAATTGGTATGGATTTTATTCCTATTTTAATAACCCTATTCAAGAGTCCTATTTTTCAAGTTTCTGATATCCTAAGTATTGTAAAAGGAATGAGCAATAATAAGCAGTTATTCGAATATCTTTTTTCTCATAGCTTAAATGACGAACATAATTATGAAATTCCTGTATATTATATTGTTGGAGATAGAGACTTTCAAGCCCCAAACACTATAGCAAAATCATATTTTAATACAATAAATGCCCCCAATAAAGAAATTTTTATGATAGAAGATGCTGGACACTTTATGATGCTTGATCAACCAAAATTATTTGCCGAAGCAATGACTAAAATTTGCATGTTAAAGGGAGTTTATGAGTATAATTATTAGTCACAGTCTTTATAAAGCCCACATTAAGTCAATAAAAACATACTGAAGGGGTTCAAGGTTATTAGTAGCTTCCATGTATAACATCGTATAAGAAAAGATCTGTATAAAGTTCTGGCTAGGGTAGTAAAGCCAAAGAGATCACAAGAAAAGCAAAGGAGACAGTAGAATGAAGGATATTAAGGTAGTTATTGAAGAGCCTACTAGAGAAATATTGAAGGATTATAGTAATATATCAATTGAATTTATAGTTGATTCTGAATATACATTTGAATGGCAAAACAATGGATTAGGTGGAATTAAGCTAGTCGAAAAGCATGTTGAGCCTTATACGAAGGATTATGATTCTATAGATGATAATCCAAGTGTACTTATTGATAAGTTTAACTTGAGTAATTGGTGTGTGGTGTCAGTTTTTGATGGAGACAAACAAGCAGGTGGCGCGATAATTGCGTTTAATACTGAAGATATTAATATGCTAGAAGGTAGAGATGATTTAGCTGTTTTATGGGATATTAGAATTAATAAAAACTATAGAAGAATGGGTATAGGAAGTAGAATTATTGATAGGTGTATTGAATGGGCACGAAGTAAGAACTGTACTAGATTTAAGATTGAGACACAGAATAATAATGTTAAGGCATGCAAATTTTATGCTAGTCAGGGTGCTAAATTAAGTAATATTAATAGATATTATTATAAGGAGTATCCAAATGAAATACAGCTAATTTGGAGCATTGATTTATAAAACTGCGGTATTTTAATATCATCAAAGTTTCCTGATTAACTACTTCAATAGGGTTCAGTTTAGAAATGGTGTAAATCCGGAACATTAGATGAAAGATAAATCATTTCAGAGAACCTCTTTTGAGTCAATATAATGCACTAGTTATAGGTTTTACATAATGTTAGATAAATTTATGGCACTTAAAATCCATGTAAGGGAGAGAGATTGATGATACAAATTTTAGGAGCAGTATTATTCGGTATTGTAGCGTTATTAACATTATTAATAGGTCTGGGATTTCCTCTGGGAGAATTTACAATGGGAGGTAGACACAAGGTATTGCCATCAAATCTAAGAATATTATGTTGGTGTTCTTTAATAATTCAAATGTTTGCTATTATTATTATATTGCAAGCTGGTAATATCATACCTCTTTGGTTCTCTGTTAAAACAACAAAATATATAGTTATATTTTTTGCGGTGTATTTAACGATTAATACAATAATGAACGTTTCTTCAACAAGTAGGAAAGAGAAATTTTTTGCAACTCCATTATCTATTTTAGCTTCAATAAGCTTTTGGATTACTGGATTAAATATGTAATTTATGAAGTCTGTATATTCTTAGGTATAATGTAATAACAGACTTTATACATCCTAATATATATTCAATTGCTGAAGCACAGTTGTCACCCGAAAGCAATATCAAAAGCAATTGATGATTGTAATGATTTGTCCACTTTTACGGATCTAACAGAAGATAGAAAACTATGTAAATAGAGAGGGGATCTAACGTGAATATTAGTCAGTTATATAAGTTAGGAAAGAAAGATATTAACAAAAGCGCTGAAATTCTAGCAAAGGCTTTTTACGACTATCCTATGTATAGGCATATATTGGGGGAACAACATAGTCTTGAGAATATAAAAGTTTTTCTTAAGTTTCTTATTAAATATTCAGTCCTATATGGAGAAGCATATGCATGTTCAAGTGAACTTGAAGGGATTATACTATTTACTGACTTTAAAGATTATAACATGAATTTCTTCAGGTCATTAAGAGCTGGCGTATTGTCGCTTATTAAACTGGGACAAGATAGTGGAAAAAAATTCACTGAATATGATGAGTTTTCAACTAGAATACATAAAAAAAGCCTAAAAGAACAACATCAATATCTAATGTTAATTGGTGTTGACCCTGAAAAACAGGGGCAAGGCTTTGGGAGCAAATTGTTGACTCCTATGTTGAGAATTGCTGAACAGAAAGGTCACCCTTGTTATTTGGAGACCCATAATGAAAATAATGTGCAAATTTATGAAAAGTATGGTTTCAAAGTGATTTCTGAAGATATTGTACCAGGTACTGATATTATTCAATTCTCTATGGTAAAAGATAATTAATGGCATTACGTAAATAAAAATAGATCAGTCCTATTGATATGTATTTTTAATGAGTGGTACGATAATTTTGTAACAAGTCATAATCCAATTCTATTCATTGATTTAGAGATTTTGACCACTTATTCATAGATTCATCCATAAGATCAAATGATGAGATATACTTGTATCATATTGAGAGGGGTGATAATATGAAGTTAGTGGTTAGAATCCTTGTTGTCATTATTGCTTTACTAGTTTTAGGTTATATTGCTGTTGATATAGTGTCTTCTCCGTTATCCGAAGAAGAAGGGACTTTGGCGATTGAAAAAAGTCTAGTAAAGTTTTTAGACAAATACGATGAAGTGGATAATGTGACCTTAAGGTTGTACTCTGGTGCAAGTGAATATGATGAATCTTTTGTAGTGGGTAGTAGAGATAATGGAGAACCTATTTCGGTTAACAGTCCATATCATATTGCTAGTATAGGTAAAACACTGACTACTACCATATTCTATATGCTGGACGAAGAAGGTATATTATCAGTACAAGATCCCATTAATCTATATATCGAGGAAGTTATGCTAGAAGACTTATTCGTATATGGAGGGGGAGATTATAGTAGCCAAGTAACCATTGAGCATTTATTGACTCATACTTCAGGAGTAGCATGTTTCTTTGATGGTCCCGTGGTAGAGGGGTATGGGATGCAGGAGTTAATGATTGTAGAACCTGATAAGTATTGGACACCTGAGGAGTTAATTGACTTCAGTAGGGAGTACCAAGTACCTGTGGGAATACCAGGTGAAACATTTAATTATTCAGACACTGGATACATGTTATTAATGTTAATACTAGAGAAAGTAATGGGCATACCCTACTATCAAGTTTTTCATGACAAACTATTTGATCCTTTAGGTATGAGAGATTCCTATGTGATGTTAGAAACTAGCCCATTTAATGAAGGGACAGAAGATATTCTTGGAATGAAGCTGGATGGAAAAGATATAAGTAAATCTAAGGTCTTGTCTGTAGGCCGTTCTGATGGCGGTGTGGTATCAACAACAGGGGATTTATTAATATTTTTTAATGCCCTACAAAATGGGGAATTGATATCACAGCAATCCTTTGAACAAATGAAGAGCTTTGATAAAATTTATGATAAAGGGATTATGTACGGTTCTGGTATGATGTCCTTTAATCTGAAGGAATTAGCGCTAATTTTTCCAGGGTTACCTACAATCTATGGTGGTGTTGGGACATCAGGTACTTTCATGATGTATGATGAAAGCAAGGATTTATATATTATTATGAATGTTGGGGTAGTAGACATGATGGAAGAAAGTGTTACCCAGATAATAAAAATACTCATGATTTATAATCAGATACAGTGATATTTGGTAGTAAGGATTGGTGCTTATGAAGATACATTTGTCTTGTTCAGAATGTGTGAATGAAAAGCTAAGGAAGCTGATGTTGCAAGAGGGAATTCAGGTAGATGATAATGGTCAGGTAGCTTTAGTTGAAAAGGGATATGAGATGCCTAGCCATAAGGTGTGTATTCTATTTGAAGCCATTGATTTTATGGAAGCATTTGAATTAGTTAAGCTTAAACATATAAATGATTCACAGTCAAATAAGGATAAGCAAGAGTTGAAGCAAATTGGGGATAGGCTTACGGCATACAATAACAATAGATATATATTAATAAATCCTCAAGACATACTGTATATTAATGTAAACAAGACAGAGGTGACCTGTATTACCAAGGATAAAACTTGTTACCTAAAGGAGCCCCTATATTACTATGAAGAAGAACTTAAGCATAAAAACTTCATTAAGATTAATAAGTCACAACTGGTAAATCTAATGAATGTGGTTGAGATTATTCCGTGGTTTAACTCTAGATTAGTTCTATTACTGGATAATGATATAAAGTTAGAAGTATCTAAGATGTATGCCAAATTACTCCGTAATGTGTTGGGTATATAAGGAGGGGTAACATGCTTGAAAAAATGAATGTAAAGAATATTGTCTATTCAGTTTATCTGGGTCTTTTTATTGGTGCTAGTATCCAATTTTATTTTGGTCAGCATAGAAATATTGGATTGTTCCTAGTGGTATTGATTATAAGTGGTATCATTGGCTTGCTTATTGGTGGGATTACAGAATTTTTCACTGCTTTGTTACCAATATCTATAGCCACAACCAATAAATATTATTTATTTAATAATATAATTGCATTGATGGTGACATTAATAGTATTTGCTTCAATCAGTAGATTCATAGATTTGTCCAAGCACCCCAAAAATAATATCTATATGATGCTTTTTATTTGTTGTACTATTTCAATCTGTAATTTGCTGGTCTATACGAACCATAAGCGGATAAATAAACGGTTAGAAAAGTATAAAAATTAATGATAGTTATGACTTACCTCTTACATTTGGCAGATAACTATGAGAAGGTTTATAGTCATATAGGAATAGTAGTCACCAACATTCCACACATGTAGAGGCTTGTGTACTGCTGAAGAGGCGTGAGTGTTGTGATAACAATAAAACATTATATATGGTGCTGTGTACTAATGAATTAGTGTTCAGCGCCCTTTTTGTGTATTTACATCATAAATTATTTTATTAATTACACTTGAATAACAATGGATTTACTAATATTAACTCTCAGGAGTTTTTGGAGATGGGTTATAGATAGTGATTAAGAAGTCACTTAAATTCTTATGAAAGAGACAATAAGGAGGTAATGATGACTAAAAGGGGAAATAAAAAAGTAATACTAGGAATAATAATTTTATTTTTATTGGCTATAAGTATTTTCTTGTATACTTCTAACAACTGGATTGAAAATACTAGATATATTATCTCTTCACCTAAAATAGAGGACCCCATTACTGTTGTTCATCTGTCAGATCTTCATGGAAAGCAATTTGGAGAGAACAATAGTAGACTTATGAAAAATATCGTGAAAGAAAATCCTGATATTATTGTGTTCACAGGTGATCTTATAGATGCTGTAAGAAATGAAAATATAGAAGAAAGTGTGGAATTTTTACAACAAGTATCGCAGTTTGCTCCAATATATTATATAAGAGGTAATCATGAATTCAATTCAAGTAGATATCAGGAAATAATGAATAAACTTAATGAAGTAAAAGGAGAATTATATATACTTGATGGAGACTATATAAATATCACATTAAAAGAACAGAAAATCAGTATTCTAGGGCTAGATAGAGATAAAGAGGGTGTAATGGAAAAGTTTTTATCGGAAGATGGATATAAAATAATTCTTGATCATTATTCAGAAAACTTCTTAGAGAATGCTAACCTTAGTCAATTAGATTGTGATTTAGTCTTAACAGGACATGCGCATGGAGGTCAATGGAGGTTACCTATAATTGGTGGAGTGTATTCTCCAGGGCAAGGAATTAACCCAAAATACTATCAAGGTATGTTTGAAGCTAATGGAAGTACACAGATAATTAGTAGGGGATTAGGTAATAGTATATTTCCACTTAGACTTTTTAATAGACCAGAAGTTATTACTATTGTTATAGAGTAGAAGATAATCATTCCTCAAGCTAAGCACGTCGGAGCTTAGCCCTTAGGAGTATGAGCACCTTGGCTCTAAGGTTGAGGAATGTCGTAAATACGGAAGGTTATACAAAATCGAAACCTAATTTCTAGACATTGATGGTGATATAAGGTAAAATAGAGAAAAGATATGAAAATTTGGTGATTTAATTGTTTAGAGAGATGTAGTCTTAGAGGGGTAAGAGTATTATGAAGCACTTGATAAGGTTCATACAACTGGTGATTATAAGGATTTTGAGAACTTAATAAAAGATGAAGTAGAGAATAGCTTGGATTTATATTTGAGTTTGGTATAAATTATGGTTCCCAATTAATTGGGGACCTTAAATTATATTATGTCAAAATGTCGATTAAAAGGCAAAAATGTAACATCTCCATGAGATAAATAATAAAAGGCAATTATCTTTTATTTTAAGTATAGTTGTTGGAGAGTAGTTAGATTTATTATATAGCAACGCATAAGTAAAAACGGAGGGAAAAGAATATAGGATGAGTATACGAGGATTAAAGAATGAAGGTAAAAATAAAATATGTATATTCTATTTTAGTGGAACAGGAAACACTGCTTGGGCAGTAGGTAAATTAGCCGAGAAATTACGTGTATTAGATTATGCGATTAAGCTAATAGACTGTGAAGATGAGATTGATTTTATTTCAGAAGTCGAATGTTGTGATATAGTTGGACTTGCTTTCCCAATTCATTCGTCTTATGCGCCTAAACTGTTTCAAGGTGTATTGAATAAGTTACCAAATTGTAAAGGTAAGCCTTTAATAGCACTTACAACTGCTGGTTATATGGCTGGAGATGTTTTGTGGTATACGTTAAAGTCATTGAAAAGTAAGGGGTATGTTCCAATTGTATTTAGCAATATCATCATAAGTAACAACATGCATCTTCCAGTATTATGTCCATTGCCTGTAACGAAACCCAATAAGCTTCCTAAGAAATTAGCAAAGGCAGAGAGAAAGATCGATAAGATGGTAAATTATATTGAGGAAGACATGTTACATATAGAAGGAGCTAATCCACTTGGTAGATTATTCGGTATTATGCAAAGAGGTATTGCTGGTAATTTTGAATCATTGGCATTTAAAGGATTTTATTCAGATGAGAGTTGTACTAAATGTGGTTGGTGCATAAAGAAATGTCCTAATAATAATATACAGATGGATAATAAAGGGGTAAAATTCCTTGGTAGTTGTATGATTTGCATGAGATGTTATAGCTTTTGCCCTAATCATTCTATTCAAATGACAATGAAAACAAAGAATCTAAAGAAATATAAACGATACACAGGACCCGAAGGAAAGAGACGATAATAAACATCGACTAACAATACGTTAGCATAAAGACATATACCTCAACTTGAGCTATAAACGGGTGGTCATGACTACTCATCTTGAATAATGAGGTAGCTTCAAAAAAATGAAGATGGAGGAATCTTTAATTTGAGTATTAATAAGAAAAATCCGTATGATGTAGAAAGCCATATCGCTGAAATATATGATAATATCGAATGTAATCGAGATGATGTAAATTTAATTTTACAACTACTAAAAGAGTTTAATTGTAAGAATATATTGGAGCCCTTTTGTGGGACAGGAAGAATACTATTATCTCTAGCTGAAAATGGCTTTGATGTAACAGGAATTGATGCATCTCATGTAATGTTAAATGCACTACAAAAGAAGCGAGCAGCCCAATCCACCAGTATAAGGAATAAGGTTAAAATTATTGTAGCAGATGTGACTGAGTATGGATGGGCTAAAGGGTATGATGCCATTATTTTAGGGTGTAACTGCTTATTTGAGCTGGCGACATTAGAAGAGCAAGAAAAGGTTTTGACAAAGGCATATAATTCAGTAAAATCAGGGGGATACATATTTATTGATAGTGATATTATAGAGAATGAATTACCGGACTATTGGTGTAAACTGAATACTGAAAATAGTGCATTTCCATCAGGATTGTGTGAGGATGGAATAGAACTTAAATCTTATTCAAAACCTACGTTCGTAGATAAGAAGAACAAAATATGGAAAGCTTCTAGAAGAACTGAAGTTTACAAAGATAGTAAAATTATTGCGGAGTATAGTTGGAAACAGCAAAAACATCCTATTGGATATAGTGAAATAATGAATATAGTAGCTAACCTAAACCTTTCTGTAATCAATGTGTGGGGAGACATAATCGGTAAGAAACCTTTTAAGTTAGGTTCTGGGCGTGCTACTTTTTGGCTAAAGAAATAAAAAGATTGTAGGATCATGTTAGGTAGGGTAAAATGAGCAAAGTAAATTTAAAAGAAGATGATCTTAAGCCATGAAACTGGATTTTCGGCAACAGAGCATTCCTTTTGGGTCTGATTCAACGATGTCGTAGATATGAGACGTTAGAAGATATATTTCCATGGCAATATCAAATTTATTTATTCAAACATCTAGAAAAACATTGGAGGGTTTTTATGAGTACTATTTTAGTTGTTGAGGATGAAAAAGCAATAGCAGACATACTAGCATACAATTTAGAGCGAGAGGGATATCATATATTAGTAGCTTATGATGGCAAGAAAGCCCTAGAAATTATTTTTGATAAGAAACCAGATTTAGTATTGCTAGACATAATGTTGCCAAAGGTAAATGGTTTTGAGGTATGTAAGAAAGTTAGAAGCCAACTAACAACACCGATTATAATGTTAACTGCTAGAGGGGATTCAGTGGATCAAGTATTAGGCTTAGAATTAGGAGCCGATGACTACATTAAAAAGCCTTTTGTTATGAAAGAACTATTAGCTCGAGTAAAAGCAAATTTAAGGCGGGTAAAAATGATGAATAGTGAATCAAATCTTAAAAACAGTCTAATCGAAATAGGAGATATAATTATTGATGATGAAAAATACGAAATAAGAATGAAGGATAAGGCACTAGACTTAACCTTACGAGAATATGAGTTAATAAAATTTTTGTCAAAAATACCGGGTAAAGTTTATACGAGAGAAGAGTTATTGAGTGAAGTATGGGGATATGAATATTTTGGGGATCTTAGAACAGTTGATGTGACTATAAGCAGATTAAGGGATAAGTTAAAATTGGATAATAATGATACAAGTGAATACATAATGACTAAGCGAGGAAGAGGGTATTATTTTAAAGTTAGTTAATTATACACTAAAAATCCATACGCCTTCTAACCCTTAAACATCAACTTAAGCCCGTTGCGACACTGGGTACATTAGCCCTTTGCAGAGCATGAGAACCTTCACTCTATAGTTGAGAAACGTCACAAATCCAGAACGTTATATAACAGAATAAATGGACTTTTAAGACTGATTTTAGGGGCCTAAATCGTTTATTATTACATCAAATCTACAGGAGGATTGAACATGGACATCTTATTAGGGAAAAAAGATAATTTGAATGAATTGGAACAACTATATAACGAATTAAACGATTACTTAGAAAAAGGGATAAACTATCCTGGATGGATAAGAGGTGTGTATCCAATAAGAGAAACTGCAATCAGTGGTATTGAAGAAGGGAATCTTTATATTGCCAAACAGGATGAAAGAATTGTGGGTTCGGTTATTTTAAATCATAAACCTGAACTAGCATATAATCAAGCCAAATGGAAACTAGTATCAGATTATTCAGATGTATTTGTGGTACATACTTTTGTGGTACATCCCGATTATTTAGGACAAGGTATAGGGAAAGCACTGTTGGAGTTTTCAATTATGCACTGTAGAAATTTAAATGCTAAATCAATCAGATTAGATGTATATGAAGGTAATACACCGGCGTTAAAAATATATGAAAAATTTGGCTTTGATTATATTGATACAGTTGATTTAGGGCTTGGTGATTATGGTTTAAAGTGGTTTAGGTTATATGAAAAATTACTTTAAATTAACAATCAGAAATAGGGTATAAACTCTCGGTGTTTTAGCTATTTACAGGGTGTGAGTACCTAATGAGAGTTGAAAAATAAATGAGTATAGTATTGATTAGATACATTAGTGTTTGATATGGTTTAAGATTTCAGGAGATTTCGGGTTATTAAATGATTAGGAGATATGTAAAATGAAGATTATCAAAAGAGTGAGTATATTACCAATATTAGTCTTAATAAGTTTTTTGTTGGTAAGTTGTGATATGAAAGACGAAGAGATGAGTGAATCTAAAACATATTCTAATGTTTATTATACTATAAAATATCCATCGAATTGGCGAGAACCTGAACTAATTGCACCTAAGGTATTTTTTTTGAAAGATGATAATAAATGTTCTTTGGATATAAAAGCACTACCGTATAAAGATTCTATAGAAGATTTAATACCTAAAGATGAATCTGAAGAATGTATTATTGACGGAAATAAAGGATATAAAGTTAAAATTGAAGAGAATAATGAGATTATCACATTTTATCTTATCCAAAAAAATGACATGCTTTTCGAAATGATGTTCAAAAGTCAAGTTGATGACTATAAAAATTGTCTAGCTTCTATGGATCAAATGATAAAATCATTTGAGTTTAATGACTTTGAGTCCATGAGTTTTGCAAATTGGAACCAATTTACTATAGAAAATATAGAAGTCTATTATCCAAATAACAGTGTTATAAATGATACCATAGAAGAATGGGGTAAAGATAGAGTTGAAGCATTTAATTATATAACTGAGTATTTAGATGTTCAATGGGAGTATGAACCGATTAAAATGTATGTTTTTGATTCGGAAGAACATGGTGAACAATATGGTTTGCAATTAGGGTTTGCGCTACCCGGTTACAACCATATATTTACTTTACATAACCAATACCCAGGACACGAATTAGCACATTGTGTATCCTATTATATTAATAATGGTGAGAGGATAGATTCAGCTTTAATTAATGAAGGTTTAGCTACACATTTGAATATGACTGGAAAAGACTATCATAGAATGACCGCAGATATATTACAAGAAAAGAGTTATACCATTAAATTATTAGGAGATGATTTTAGGAAAAATGAAGATGCCTATACTTTTGGAGCATCATTTGTTAAATATTTAATAGATAAGTATAGTTTAGAGTTGTTTAAAGAATTTTTTGCACAGAACCAATATAATGAAGAAGAAAGTTTTAGAGAGTTCTATGACAAAGAAGGAAATGTACTTGTAAATGAATGGATGGATTATTTAAAAACATATTAACTTATCCATTCCTCAATGTTTGATGCTCAAAACGTTAGATGACATAGCGAACTAGTTTTATAAGACGAGCTGTTTAGACTGAAAAAATTGATAATGACCATCTGAGATATCAGTAGTATCAAGTATATTATGTTTAGACTTTTATTAGGGTAAATCTAAGTAAGAAAGGAAGAAACTTATGATTACTATTTATGATTGGTTTGGCTATGAATTGCCGATTAAGGAACGTTATCAGTTAATAAAAAAAGCCGGATTTGACGGTGTTCTGCTATGGTGGAGCGAACACTTTAGTCGGAACGATTACCGCAACGGACCACAAATTGTGCGTGAAGCAGGTCTTTTTATAGAAAATATCCACACGCCAATCCAATATCAAAACAATCTCTGGCTTGACAATCAGGACGGTGAAGCTTTAGCGGATTGTTATTTGCAATGTGTTGTAGATTGTGCCGCATTTGAAATTCCGACAATGGTGGTACACCTACCCAACGAAGACAATCCATATAATGCATTGGGACTGGATAGAATAAAGAGAATTGCTGAAAAAGCTGAGCAGCTTGGTGTTAATGTTGCGCTGGAGAATTTACGAAACATTACCAATGTCTCATATGTATTGGACCAAGTGGATTCACTCCGTATCGGATTTTGTTACGACTGCTGCCACCACCACAACAACAATCCCAGCGATGACTTATTATCCATGTATGGTTCCCGCTTAATGGCACTACATTTACATGATAATGGTGGAAATTATGCCCAACACCAGTTACCATTTGACGGTATGATTGATTGGTCTACAACTATGAAAAAAATTGCGAAAACGAATTATTCAGGTGCTACTGCATTAGAGCCTATGAATTGGGATTATAAGGATTTATCAGCAGAGAAATTTTTACAAGAAGCCTTTAAGCGAGCAAAAAGGCTGGAAGCATTAAAACTCTATAATCCATGAAAACAGAAATAATCTTTAATAAACTTTATTATTAGTAGGATACCGTAATCGCAGCATCATCGCCTTATTTATATATTACATTTAAACTACGTCCTTATGGTTATTGGTAGCCTTAAGCACGCAACATCATCTAACAGCGTGTTCTGGACATGCACAGGAAATCAGAGGATAGGCACGTCGGGAACACACATAATGTTAGGCGATATTTAGTACTATTTTGGAGGTATTGTATGAAAAGAGCAATGATAATGATACTAGCGTTAATGTGTATGATAAATGTAGGGTGTATGGCTCTTGATTTAGATAATGAGCAAGAGCAAACAGAAAAAGATTTTGAAGAGATAAATCAAGTTAATAATATAGTTGAATCACCCAAATATCATGTGACAATAGAAGATTCTCAAGAGGCTCAAAAGCATCTAGATAGTGAAGAAGGTATAATAAAAGCAATAGATTATTTAATAAAGTCTAATCTAATAGAGGACTTAGATATTATTTATAAAGGAATTGATGATTTTAATAATGATGGAATAAAGGAAATCATTATTGCAACCGGTTATAACAGTGATGATATATATAGTAGATCTATCCAGCATGTATATGTTTTAAATAATAAATATGAAAAAGTAGATACCTTTAATGAAATTGAAGGAGATACAGGATATGGTTTTTGTGACATCAAGATTATAGATCTTGAAAATAACGATAATAAATATCTGTATATAGGACTTACTAATTCTATATCAATGTTAGGGTTTCAAATTTATGAATTTAATGGAGAAGAATTTGAATTGTTTGAGACATCAGCCTCTCCAGTTGGAGTTGGAGAGGATAAGTTGGTTGATGATAATAATGATGGTAAAATAGATGGGTATATTCAGAAAAGGTGGAGTTATGATGTTGCATATAGTACAACTAGGATTTATAAATTAAGTGAATTGGGAGTATTCAATTTAGAAGAAGTAAATATCACATTACCTGATTACCCAACAGAGGCAATGGACGTGTTTCTTCAATATGTAAAGTTAAATGGTATAATGTTGTCTTATGATGTACACATACCAGAAGTAGAGCAAAGAATTAATGAATTATGTGAAGATACTGATAAGCATAATTTTGGTGGATTAGCTTACGCAATAATGGTAAATGAGACTTACGGTGATACATATGAGATTAATTACGAAATTGAAGAAAACGTAGATGATACGGATATTATTGTCTCGTATAAGGATGAAATAGAAAATGTAGAGAAAAAATACCATATTTATCTTTACAAAAAGAAAGAAAAATGGAAGATTAGATCAATCAAATGAAGTAAAATTTGATTATTTACCAAGTTTTCTTACATATTTTATCTTTGCATTAATAGGATCAGTACTTATTGAAGTCTTAGTTAACATATTATTACTTAAGAAAGAATTTGGAGTGAAGAAAGTTATCAAGGAGACAGTCGTTACAAATTTATTATCTAGGCAATAGTAATTTCAATAAGGTACATAGCTAGTTTGTGATATAATGGTGGAATTAAAAATTACATAAGAATTGTTCGCAGCGATTATAAATAATACTAAATCTTATAATTACATATGTTTAGAAGATCAAGTAATATTAAATGTAAGGCATTGAGGTCTATTTCAAAGTCGTCGTATATCTGGAATTATAGAGGATGATGATGTCGGGATGCTTTTTGGGTCATTTTTAGTAAGAGTATTTATGGTATTAATAATGGGGTGAATAATGGTGCAATATGGAAAGATGTTAGGGGTAGGTAATACTGCAACTGTATATGAATGGAAAGAAGATAAGGTACTTAAGCTCTTTCATCGAGGATATCCTAGAGATGCAGTAGAAAAGGAGTTCAATAATGCACGGACGATAAATAGCTTGGACTTTGCAAAAGCTAAAGCCTATGAGATTATTTCTTGTGAAGAACAGCTTGGTATAATATATGATAAATTGGAAGGAGAATCTCTATTAGATTGGGTTTCGAGGACAGGGGATGTAGAAGGATGCGCAGTACACATGGCAAAGTTACATAAGCAAATCATAAGGAATAAAATTAGTAATGTGCCAAATTATAAAGAATTTTTAAAGGATAATACAGTTAATTTGCCAATGAGCAAACAGAAAGAAGTACTTAATATGTTAGAGAAGCTACCTGAAGCAAACACACTCTGTCATGGAGATTTTCATCCAGGTAACATATTTATTTCTAGTGATAGTACTATGATTATAGATTTCATGAATGTATGTCATGGAGATTATTTATATGATGTGGCACGAACTGTATTTCTGATAGAATATACGCCTGTGCCAATAGATTCTAAGGAACGAGAAATGATAATCTATTTGAAAAAAACTCTAGCGGATTTATATCTTATACAAATGGATGTAACTAGAGAAATGATACAAGATTATTTGTCAGTTATCATTATATGTAGGATGGCTGAATGTCCTGAAACTTCCTTCTAAGGTTGAGAAACTTCACAATTCTGGAACGTCATATAACATTAAAGCTATTATGTTGGTGCACTTAACCAAGTACGGTACGAGGAGAAAAAAGATGAATGATATTAAACCAATTAAATTTTTATCATGTTTTTTATTGTTTTTTATTTTTGGTATAATGTTTACATTTTACAACTACTTGTTAATTCCATTAATAATTGAAGAATTAGAAATTAGTCCATTCATAGTAACGCAAACAGTTTTTACTGTACTATTGAATGTCCCTATTTTCTTAACAACTTTAATTTTAGTAAAATCTGAGGGCAATGAACTTAGTTGGGAAAATATAAAGGTTAGATTAAACTTTCGCAAACCAGTTTTAAACGACTTTCTTTGGATGCTTGGAAGCCTAATTGTTGCTATAGTTATAACAGTACTTATTATATTATTACTCAGTGTTTTACCAATTTCTTTTGATTTGTTAGATTTAGAAAAGATTTCACCAATTATAATAAAACCTTTAAAGGGATTTGAACGATTATTTGTTTTATTTATGCCGATTTCTTTCTTTTTTAATTATGTTGGGGAAGAGATTCTTTGGAGAGGATATATCTATCCAAGACAAGAGCTAATTTATGGTAAGAAAACATGGATAATAAGTGGGCTATTGCATGGAGTATATCATTTTTTTATGGGGGTATCTGTGTTAGTTTTTTTACCAATTCTTTTAGCTATACCTTTTGTATATAGTAAAACAAAGAATATTTATATTGTTATCATTATGCATGCCTTATTGGGAGCACCAACTGATTTTTTATTAGCCATTGGCATTTAACATAATATAGAACTACTACAATGTGATGTGAGGGGGAGAGGAGATTTTAATGATTAATAGAAATTTTATTCCATTTCCAGAATTAGAAACAGAAAGATTGATACTTAGAGAAACCCAGAGTAAAGATGTTACTCAATTGTTTAAAATTCTAAGTGATCCTAAAGTAGCACAATTTGAATACTATTATCCAGTAAAAGCAAAAGAAGAAGCCAATGAATTTATTAAAAGATATAGAGTAGAGTTAGAAGAAAAAGAAGAAATAACGTGGGGAATTATATTAAAAAGTACTGATGAATTAGTTGGAATATGCTGTTTGGGAGATTTTAATGAAGGGGCAAGAAGAGCTGAAATTGGCTATGATATTACGCAAAGTGAATGGGGAAAAGGATTTGCAACTGAAGCAGTTGGAGCTATTGTTGACTATGGATTTAATGTTATGAATCTAAATAGAATTGAAGCTGCTATTACGCCTGGTAATGATGCCTCTGTAAAAGTATTAGAGAAACTGGACTTTACCAGAGAGGGACTACTTAGAGAGAGGGATTTGATGAAAGGCAAGCTAGAGGATGGAATAATTATGGCAATGCTTAGAAGAGAGTATAAACTATTGAGGGATTAAATATCACAGTTGATTAATAATCAGAAATGTAAGATAATTGAAATAAAATATGAATTAAACGATGATGGAATTTGTCTATGGGGACAGGCAGTGTATAGAATCATTCGGAAGGAGTAAGCAAATGATATCCACTACAACAGCAAAAATTATGAATATTTTACCGGATAAATTTGTCACATACGCATCTAAAAAAATTGTTAATAAATACTTGAAAAAATATGCAAATATAGACATTGAGAGGAGTGAAAACTTAAAGGGAATAAAAACACCAACTATTTTTATTTGTAATCATTTAAGCAATTCTGATGGATTAGTTTTAGATAAGGCTTTAAAAGAGATTGATCCAACTTTTGTAGCAGGTGTAAAGCTGTCAAATAATGTTGTTACAAGTATAGGGGTTAATGTAATAAAGACTACAAATATAAAACCTAATACTACTGATAAAGAGGGTCTTAAGAAAATTATTAAACTTGTTAAGCAAGGGGAAAGTTTATTGATTTTCCCAGAAGGAACTAGAAGTAGAGTTGGTAGTTTGATAGAAGCAAAGAAAGGAATCCTTCTTATAGCAAGAATGACAGGAGCTCCTATTGTACCTATTGGACTATATGGAACAGATAAACTCTTACCTATAAATAAAGAAGGAGATATGAGTGGGGAAACCTTTAATTATGCAGATGTTCATATCAATATTGGAAAACAATTTGAATTTCCCAAGAGAGCAAAAGATCAAGATAAAAAAGAATATGATGATTTTGCGACAAAATATATAATGAAGAAAATAGCTGAATTATTACCTGAGAATTATAGAGGAGTATATAAATTAGTAGATTGAAAAAACGCTATTTCGTTATGCCTCTCTATGTATAAGTTAAAGATAAACAAAGTTAGATTAGTATCTTAATAGGAGTCACCAATATTAAGAAAAACAGGAGGGAAAATTATGCCGATTATCAAAGGACTTGAATGGACATTTAACACAGTTTACAAGGAATATGACAAATGGCGTCCTACTTATGTGGAGGAGCTATATGAGGATATTTTTACTTATAAAGAAATAAACTCATCAAGCAAAGTAGTTGAAATAGGAATCGGAACAGGACAAGCTACACTACCTATTCTTGAAACAGGGTGTATCTTAACCGCAGTAGAATATGGTGACGAATTATCAATGTATGCAAAGCAGAAATTCAACTGCTATAAACAATTTGATGTTGTAAATGCTAAGTTTGAGGATTTTGAATGTGAAGATAATTCTCTTGATTTAATTTATTCTGCATCAGCTTTTCACTGGATACCTGAGGAGATAGGTTATGCAAAGGTTTTTAAATTGCTGAAAAGCGGAGGTGTCTTTGCACGTTTTGCCAATCACCCTTATAAGGATAAAAGTAGATATGGAATGCATGAAGCTCTACAAAAAGTATATGATGTTTATATGCCCGGAGTATTAGGCAGTGAAAAGGAATATAGTCAAGAAAACGCAAAAAACCGTGCTGAGATTGCTAAAAAGTATGGGTTTATCGATACTGCTTATAAGATGTATTATAGGACAAGAACCTTTAATTCAGATGAATATATTTTACTTTTAGGAACCTACTCTGATCATATTGCTATCGAAGAAAAGATAAGAAAGAAATTTTTTGGTGAAATTAAGAGTGCCATAGATGAATTGGGTGGGGTGATTACAATTTATGATACCATTGATTTGGAGCTAGCAAGAAAACCTTAACATTCTATTATGAGCATAATCTTTAATAAATCAAAAAAGTTTTTTTGTTAATCTATGAAAAATAGAATGTAACTATATAGAATTGATGGGATATAATAAGTTAAATCGTCTAGAAGTTTTAAGAAGTGCAAGGGAGAGTGAAAGTGAAGGGAGCGAAACATAATGGAAAACCATTTGGAGTTGGTTGCAAAATCCTATGATAAAGCCATTGATTTTGGGAGGAGGGGTATTGATTTGTACGAAAATCTACCAGAGCATATTACAAATCATCCCGACTATCCTATGTTTCAGAGGCTGAAAATGGAAGGACAACTATCCGATAGTGGACGTAAGGAAATCAAGGATTATCTTTCGCCAAATGCAAATATGAAATTTATTGATCTCGGATGCTGTTTAAACCTAATGTTCAATGGGTATGATAATTGGCTCTCAATATATCATGGGGTTGATATAAGTAGCAAAACCATTCAGCTGCTTAATGAGTTTGTTATGAAGAAGAGATTGCCTATTGGATCATTGTATTGCGGTAGTATACATGAAACGCCATTTGAAACTAATTATTTTGACATTGGTGCATGTGTCGGCATACTTGAGTATTTTGAAAAAGACTTTATTGAAAAAGCAATCATAGAAGCTCATCGAATTATAAAACCTTATGGAAAATTTGTTCTTGATGTTCCTAACTTTGATAGCCCAGTCTTCCGAATTACGATGTTAATTGAGGAACATTTAGGAAGAGCTGATAAATTTAACATGTCATCTCAAGAATTTGATGTTATGCTGAAAGATTACTTTGAAATAGAAAAAACCGAGAAAGTAGCCGGCATGATTCAATATTTCTTGAGTTGTAAAAAGTAATGGACTGAGTTGTTATTTAGCTTAAATAATATCTTAGTTTTTGGAGAGGTTTAAATGAGATGAAGAGGATAAGTGTAATAGTTATTTTTGTTATTATGTTATTCTTGGTATCTTGTATGCCAAGAAGTGAAGAAACTATTGAAGATGAAGGATATACAGACATTGATTCTGATCAAAACATTATAAGCAATGATGAAGATACCATAACAGATAATAATGTTGTTCTAAATGAAACAGAAGAAATATTGGAAGAAGATGAAACTGCTGAAAGCGAAATTTCAGAAGATGCAGGCAGTAATAATGATGAAACTGCTGAAGGTGAAATAAAAGAAGATGCAGATAGTAATGATGATGAAACTACTGTAAGTGAAATATCAGAAGATGCAGATAATAATGATGATGTAACTACTGATAATGATACTGAAACAGAAGAAGATGACATTATTATGAAGGGGTCTGCAAGAGATCTGAATACACTTGGGTATAAATTATATACTAGTGGTGAATATGAAAAGGCATTGAAGTATTTCAAAGCTTCAATTGAGAAAGACGATTCATATTTATATCCTCATTATAATTATGCATGCACACTCGGTGTTTTGATGAAATTAGACTACCCAATTTGGTATGATAGCAGAGATACCATTCACTATCACTTACAGAAGGTAATAGAAATAAAACCTGATTACATTGAAAAGATTAAGAATGATAGTGATCTAGATATGATACGAAAAGATTTTGAATATCTACAACTATTAGGATTTTCAACTATGACGGATGGAGACATAAAATACATATTGCATGAACTGGATTGGTTTATAAATGGTCCAGGAGTTATCACTCCAATCGGTGGGATGGAATTCAAAGAAGATGGTAGGTTCTCAATATCTTTCTTGGATTTAAGTGGATTTGGTGACGGTGATTTTGAATTACCTAGTGAACAATTTGAGGGTACATATAAGGTGCAAGACCGAGAAATATACTTTACTCTAGATGAAAAAATGTTATTGAGAAGAACCTATGAAGATTTTTCTAATAGTGGGATATACGAAGATGTTATTGAGTTTAAAGGATACCTGGATGATGATGGTACATTGATTATTGAAATATTTGATTATCCTATCCATAATTGGATGGATGAGTTTAGCGCATAAAAATCGCATTTTATATAGAGGAAGACATCAAAAATAAGTACTTGGCTATTCAGCAAGAACACCTTTGCTCAAAGGAGAGAAACGTATCAAAACTGGAACGCTATACAACAGAGGTATACTAGTATTAGAGATACGAAGGAGATGGAATATGGACATAAAGAATGTAGAACAGTGCTACAGCAAAGTTGCGAGTAAGTATACAGAGAGTTTTTTTGATGAACTGAAAAACAAACCATTGGATAGATATTTGTTAGATGTATTCTGTAATCAAATAAGAATTGGTGGTAAGGTCTGTGAGGTTGGGTGTGGACCAGGTCATGTAGCACGCTATATAAAGGATAAAGAGATAGATATATTTGGATTGGATTTATCAGAAGGAATGATAAAGAATGCAAGAAAACGTAATCCAGATATAGAATTTTTAAAAGGAAATATGTTAGAACTAGAATTAAAAGTAGAAAGTCTAGCTGGAGCTGTATCATATTATTCAATTGTTAATTTTACGTTGGAAGAAGTCAAAAAAATATTACAGAATTTATGGACAATATTGGAGGACGAGGGAATCTTATTTTTGGGGTTTCATGAAGGAGATGAAGTTCTTAATTTAAGTAATTGGTTTGAAGAAGAAATGCAATTGGACTTCACTTTTTTTAGTATTGATGATATAGTGCAGATTTTAGAGGAACAGAATTACAAAATAATAGAAGCATTGACTAGATATCCATATGAAGATTGTGAGTATATGAGTCCTAAAGGATATATTATCTGTAAAAAAGCAAAAGATAAAAAACTATAGGGGAGCGGGATATCAAAACAAGGAATTCAAATGTAATTAGAAATCCTTTGTCCATGGAACGTATAGATAAAAGTGATCTAATTCCAGAGTTTTCTCTTGAATAGATGGGGGAATTTACTTTATTGAAGTAAAGGTATATTATCATATGTAGCAGAAAAAAATGAAAGGTGGAATATAGTTGGGGAAAAGAGTGTTAATGGTTATTCTTTTTTGCTTAATGAATCTGTGTTTTACTGCATGTTCTACAAATAATGAGCTTCTTAAAGATAAGATGGATGAATCGGTTATTAGTAAAATTCAGATTGTCACTGCTATGGGAAATCCAGAATTTGGATCTGACAGTAAGATTATTACTGATATGGAAGAAATAATAGCTATGGTGAGATTATTTAACAATGCTGTTGTAGCTAAAAAAGTAGATGATAGCGATGTAGTAATTGCCGATGCGAGTTATTATTATATTTATATCGATGATGAGGAAATTACCAAATTTATTTTTAACGGAAATGATACAACTAGAATTTGGTTTAACGATACATGGCACTATGTTACCTATGGAGAAAGTTCCGATACACCCTTTAAACTATATAAAGATTCTAAGGCTGAAGTTATGTTAGTTGATGAAAATTTAAATGTGATAGCAAGACCAAATGAATGATATTTAAAGGGAAATATTGATTTGGGTCATTTGAGAAAACAATGCAAATCTAAGCAGAATCATTGTAGATTGGGCATACAGGACTTACATATCTATTGGTGAGAGCAAGGAGGAACAGAGATGATAAAGAAGGGAATACTAAAAAATATTTTAATAGTATTTGGCTGTATTTTGCTGTCAATAATATTACATGCCATGACATCAGAGTTTTCTACAATGCTAGAGGGAGCAAGGATGAGTAGCTTGGTTAATACTCTTGGTCTGCCAATAACGTTAATATTATGGTATATCATAGCATTTGGAGGTATAGCAATTATCTTCTGTTTAATTAACCAAAGTATATCGCAATATATATTTAGTGGTGGTTTAAGGTATGGTTTTGCAATAAGTATTCTTTGGCAATGGGGAATGTTAGAAGGCGTGAGTACTAGCAATAATGCCTTTATCAATGAACTAATAACAGGGTTCTGTGATGCACTTCCTATCTTGTTAATGGGGTGTTTGTTGGGTGTAATAAGAATGCGCAAAGAACAGAATAGCTTACCAAAGAGACGGATTAATACCAGTAATACAATAATAATTGTTGTTGTTTTTTCAGTAGTATTTACAAGTATAAGATACATATCATATGTTACTAATATTATACAATCTGGATATATTCAGTATCCTTATTTTACTGCTATTTGGACTATTGTTATGGGGATGGTTATTGGAATAGTGTATATGTTATTAGGTGATAAAGTTAACCATACTTTGAAATTAGAGAAAATATTAAAATTTTGTATTATTGTATTTGGAGTAAATTGGTTCTTATTTACAATGTTTATGCCATTTGTTTTTGAAGGTATGTTAATGGAATCTATTTTGAGGGTTATGATTGATGTGTTATCCATTATGTTAAGCTGTTTTATAATTAAGTATGTTGATAAACTAAGGCAAGGTAAAGATAAAATTGCTAATGCTTAGTTTATATTTTGATGGATTTCATTACAGTATTTAAGTGTTACTGGTGTTATGTAGCTAAGTCATAGAAGAGCATAATTATAGAGGAAATGGGAGGTGAATGTTATGGTAGATAGAAGAACTGAATTTGATACCATTGCTGAAAGAATATTATATGGATTAATAATCTCTTATTCGGATTATAAGCCTAGTAAATCAAGTGTTGTAGAAAGTACTTATCAATTTGAATGGTACAATATAATGCGCAATATTTTATTAAAAGTATATGAAAAACCAAGTCTTATGAATTTGCCTATGAATAAAGATGAGTATTATAGGCTGCATCAATGTAATAATGAAAAGCCAGAGATCATTAAAATTTATAAAAAAGCTATGAAGATCATATCAAATTACTATAAATTTCTATACTATACAGGGCTTTATGGAGAGATAGAAAATGATACATTGATTGTTGATAGGGATGTATTCAAAAAGTATAAAACTACTATAAAAGAGTCGTTCTTTAAGTTACTAAAAGATGAAGGAATAAATTACATCAAATCTAAAAATAATATTTCATTTAACTCTAATAAAAGTAGTGAAGTACTTCAAGCATGGAAATTGCTATCAGAGACTGTATCATCCTTTAACAAGTCTGAAATGAAGGATAACAATAACACAAGAGAACTTGATCTTAGACTTCTTAAATTTGCATGCTGTGCTTTTACTAATAATCTATCATATTGGATCAGAAGAGTAGAGAAGCTAAATGAGTTAACACCAGGGTTTTTTGAGAAATATGAAAGAATATTATTGGATAAGGGATACTGCAAACAACTAGAGGTTGAATTTAATCACAATAGTTTATGTATTGCATATAGCATTAAGGGTGAGGTAAGTGGATTTAGTGTTTCATATCATTTTCATAGAGTTGAGCAGTTTTACTTCTCAGTGCTCAATTGTATTGGGGTAAAGGCTATATTAGAAAATTTTGAGCAGATGGATGATAATGTAAAAGACTACTTAATGATAAGCTGTCGCAGATGTTTTGGATGTAATCGTTGCACAAAAGGAGGTAAGAATAAGAGGTTAACGGTGAGTGTTGTAAAGGATGAAAGGAAAGTTGCTTTATGTCCTGATTTCCCAAGAAGAGAATGGACAAGTATAAACGAAAAAGAAATGAATACTATTATTGACTATATAGATTTGCAGAGTAAATACGGAACCCAGTGGAAAAAATAAATTACTTGAATCTTTAAATTGCTTACTAGCTCATAACCATGAGCTAAGAGCATAAGCTCTATGACGACGCATATACAACTTTGTGTAATGAAATCATCGCACATTGTATAACTTTTATTTGAAGTAGACTTGGAGTTATATTATGTCAAAGAACGAACAGTATTTTTATCATCTTGTTACAAATAGAAAAATGACTCTTGGACAGACTATTCATTTCGATGAAAAAACTAAGAATACTCTATATGGATTTTTCTTTGAAAAAGAATTCTATAATGATAAAGGCGAAGATGTTATGGATATATTAAAAGATAACCTAACTAATGAAGGGATTTCGTTAAATCATGAAGATGCAAATGTAATACATTCATATATAGATAATACAAGTAGATCTATACGAGAGACGATTGCTGAACTGGTAAGACTAAGTGAGTACCCAGAATATCCATCAAGATTATCTTGCTTATATGCTGCTAGAAATTATGAAGAGGTATTACAGTGGAAAGAGATTTTTGAATCGTATAATCGACAAGTCTTACAAATTGTAAAGGTAGTAACAGATGGTGTATATTTTATCGGTGATGGTGGCTTGTTACCAAATATTGATGCAGCACCATTTTCACAGAAGATAAGCCAGGCAAGAGAATATTGGAAAGGTATCAATGATGATATATTGCCAGAAGTCCTAGTGAATGGAAGGATAAAGGTTTTAGAAATTGTGGAAGACTTTACTGATAATTCGTCAAGCAAGAGATCCGTAGACACCATCTAACAATGTGTGTTTTCATGTAGTACATATCAAGGATCCAATGAATCATGAATATGGTAGTTATTATCTTGAAAAAGATATGGAGTGATAATATGGAATGGTCAGAACTGTACAATAGAAAAAGCAAGCCTCGGATAGCTGAGATAAAAGCTTACATGTCACCTGATGCCTTTGAAGCATTTGAAAGATTTAATGAAAAGCTTCTTAATGATTATAATCTTGGGTATGTCTTACCACGCTACAACAAGCAAAAGGGTTGGTTTTACTCATATGGACGCAGCGGATATATATTAATTAAGGAAGTTACTTTTAATAGCGATTATTTCTCTGTAGAAGATATACATATACATAATGTTGATAATTTGTCCAAGGCAATTGATTTAGTTGATACTAAGTTTCATGATGGTTTTCTTGTGAGATATGCAGAGTTTTGTGAAGCGCGTAGAAAGCGCATGAAAGAAAATAGGTTACAAAAATCAAAATCAACAGAATTGAAATACAAAAGGAATTGCAAATGGTGTCCAAAAGTATCTCGTTCAGATATTAAAAGGTTATACAATAGTGATACAAAAGGTATGCTTGACCAAGAATTATTAGAAGAAGTGGGACTAGCTATTTATGTTAGATGCAAAACTTCAAAAGAAATTTTCGACCTCATGGAGCAAGGGAAGATTAAGTGTTTGGCATGTGGTGAAATACTGAGTGGAGAAGGTGAGCTTACATGTAAATGTGGGCTAAAGTATACATATCATGCTTACAGAAAGTCATATAGAGAGAATAATATGCCAAGTGGTGCCGCTACACCAATATTCAATAAGTTTGTTAAAAATTGGGACATAGCAAGATCTTCGCAAGTCAAAATGTTATTAATAGATAATCTTATTCACGAATTTCATGTGTCTGAGATATCTGGAACTCGTGGCAGACCTGTAGGTGTTAATTTAATTCAAGGTACAAAATCGCAAATTGTGAAGTTGCTTTGTGATCTAGCTTCAGGAAATGTTTGAATTAGAGGTGACGTTGGGATATGAATAATACTCCAAAAACATCGAGGACATCTAAGGATGGGAAACGTCGCAAGTTATAAACATTAGAACAGACTATGTTAGAGATTTGATGAAATGAGGTTGTACATGAGAAAAATTAGATTGATGATAGTTTCAGCGATTTTAAATTTTGCTTTAGGATTTCTATTACTATTCGTTGCATTTTATTCCTTCATATTTATCACTGGTTATGGAGTTGATGTTGGCGAAGAAATGACTTACCTTTATATTCCATTGGGTATCTTAATCATAATAATATATATGCTTTTATTTATTTCATCAAACTATTATCTTATACGAAAATTACCAAAAATAAAAAACATATACATAATTATAAATCTAGTTAGCTTTTGTATTGGAGTTCTTTGGACTTTCATTATCTTTAAAAATTGGAATTAGAGGAATTAGCCATGAAAAACTTGAGAGTTATAAAGATATTTATACTAATGATTTTTATAGTATTAAGTGTAGTATGTCATAGTAAAGAAGCGTTGTACTCACAAATTGACGATACTAAATTGATAGAGGATGAGCAAAGCACTTACCCATAAGTGGTCCATCAAGATATTCATGTTTACTAGAGGTTGACGAAAATGGTTCTACTTATTATGAGTACTATGATAATTCAAAGTCTGAACAAATAAGGATGAATTTGATTTTTGAAGAGGGAACAGTAATTAAAGAGTATGTAGAATCAAAAAAATTGAATTAAAAGGACTATAAGTGCAACACTTCAGTAGGGTTATAAAGAAGGAGATAGTTATGAAGAGTTTTACTTTTAAAAAGATTGATGCATTTGCTACCAATAATTCAGATGGTAATCCAGCAGGATATATATCATTAAATTCATTTAATGATATTAATGATAATGAAATGTTAAAGATTGCTAGTCAATTAAGAGGATATGTTAATGAAGTAGGATATATCACTAAAAGTGATAATAGAAAATATACGTTACGATATTTTTCTGCTGAAAGAGAAGTAGAATTTTGTGGACATGCAACAATTGCAATCATGTATGACATAATAAAAAATGACAAAGAACTAATCAATACTTATGAGATTAATATTACTACTAATAAGGGGCAATTGATTGTTCAAAATAGAATCAAAGAAGAGAATGCAGTATTTATAATGTCACCTATTCCAAAATTTAATAAGACACAAATACCAATTGAGAAAATTGCAGAGGTTCTGAAAATCAAAATATCAGATATAAATATTAAACCTGAAATAATTAATGCGGGTTTGGAAACGTTAATTATTTCAATAAATTCTTTAGAAACAATATTAAGCATGAAACCTAATCTTGAAGAACTAAGAGAGTTTTGTTTTGGTTATAACATTGATATTATCGAGGTATTTTGTAATGAGGTTGAAAGTTCAGACACTGCTTATAGAACTAGGGTTTTTGCTCCCAAGTTTGGATATCTTGAAGATCCTGCAACGGGTTCAGGAAATTCAGCTTTAGGTTATTACTTGTTAAATCATAAAAGATGGGATGGAAATATTATATCAATTGAACAGAATGGATTTAAAGATAGGTATAATGTTGTTAAACTTAAAACTCAAGTAGATTCTAATGATGTCAATAGAGTCTTGTTTGGTGGTGGAGCAGTAACTAGAATTGAAGGGAAGTATAATTTATTATAAGAATCATAAGAGGGGGGAAGAGATTGGATTCTACTTTATTAGCAGGTATAATAATATTCAATTTGTTATATAGTTTTCTTCAAATTAAAAGAGCACATGAAAGTAATTATACTAATTGGGTTAAGTTTACAGGTGATAGCAGTACAAAAAAAGACAAACTATTAAGTTTTCTTTCTGTAGTGATGATAGTTCTTATAAGTGAAATTAAAATAAGGATTTATGCATTAGGTTTTCTATTTTTTATAACAATCGCTGGTATAAGTTATATAAATATTCAGTGTTATAAGAGGCTTAAAGAGATTAAAATTATTAGACATACCATATATAACGTTATACTCTGTACTGTGCTTATGATTTTGGTATACTTCATTACATATCCAAAGTAAGTATTATTAAGGTGCTATTTACGACTTATCCACATATCAAGTATAATTTGTAATAAGTGTAACGAGGCAATACCTAACCAAAGTGAGGTTCCCAATGGATATAAACTTAAGTAAAGATTGTACAAATGATTAAGGAGGAAAAAGTATATGGAAAACATTGTAAAAGAGAGTGTCGAACTTATTAATAATGTACCAAGTGTAATAATAAGCTCAATAGATGAGGATGGTTATCCTAATACAAAAGCGATGCTACCTCCACGTAAGAAGGATGGAATAAAACATATCTATTTTTCAACCAATACATCATCTATGAGAGTGGAGCAATATATCAAGAACCCTAAGGCATGTTTATATTTTTATGATAATAAACTTTTTAAAGGAGTAATGTTAAAAGGGGTTATGAAGGTTATACATGATGATAACATAAGAGAGATGATTTGGCTTGATGGGGATGAAAGATACTATCCTAAGGGTATTCACGATCCAGACTATTGTGTTCTTATGTTTACTGCTGAAAAAGGAAGATATTATCATAAGTTTAATTCTAATGACTTTATTATCAAGTAATATACATAACTTTATAGGTAATGATGAATTCGGTGATATTTAGAGGAGCTATTAAAAGACATTATAAAATATAGAGAGGATGGAAAACGACCAAAAGGAGAAAGGATTATGAATAAAAAATCAAATGTCTGGATATCTGAAAATTAAAAACGATGGAATCTAGGCGTTTATATTGTCCTATGTTCTTATTGCTAATTTTATTAGCTTGATTTTGGGAGGATATCTGATTTCAATTTTACCAGTCTAAGCCAAACAGATACATAAGGAAAAAATGAATAATCAGAAGTTTTCAAAGATTAATTGCTGAGTTATAAAGAGGAGAAAGAGTAGGGTTAAGGAGGGGTGAGTACATGCAACTTATAAAAGTAAAAAGTAATGTAGTACGATATATAATTTTTACGTATGTTTTATGTTGGCTAATGATATTTTCGTTAGGAGGTATAGCAACACTAGTATTGGATGGAACACCATTGGTTATGCAGTTCTTGACAGCTATAGTCTCATGGTCTCCTACTATAGTACTTCTAGTTATGTTTAAAAAGCTCTACCCAAATAGTTCTGTAAATAATTTTTATAGAAAATGTTTTAGTGAGAAACTTAATCTTAGACTATTGCTGGTGACATTCCTTATTCAATTATTAATATTTATGTTCAGTATATACATTATAGCTATTCAACTAGATTTTACTGTTATGAGTTTATTGGATTTATCTATTTCTACAATCTTACCAGCTATTTTTTTTACTTTAATACAAGGAGCAGTTGGAGAAGAAAGTGGTTGGAGAGGATATTTGCAACCAGCTATTGAAGAAAAGTTTGGTGTAATTATCGGATCATTAGTAGTTGGTTTAATCTGGACCTTTTTTCATGCACCTTTGTGGTTTTTAACTACAGGGTATAATGGCGTTGAACTCATAAAGTATATAGTAATGTTTAGTATATGTATTACTTCAGTTGGGGTAATAATTGGTATTTGTTATCATCATTGCAAAAATTTATTTGTCCCTATTTGGATTCACTTTATGTTAAACTTCTATACAGAACTGTTTAAAGGTAACTTAATAGACCTAGTTTCAATATTTGCATTATGCTATTTGATTACAGCATTCGCATTATTATACTGGCATATAATATCACTTAGAAAACAACACAAATCAAGTAGATTATATAAAAGAAAAAGTTGAAGAGATTGAGGGAAGGGCTGTTTAGTACATCCAAAATGGAGGAAAAATATGAAGGATTTATTTTTAGTCAAGCCTAATAAAAGATATCAAAAAAGTTTTGAAAATTATGTCCTAGCATACAGAAAAATAGATGATGAACATTATTTTAATAAGTATAAAAAAGCATTAAAAAATTTCCAAGATTATTTAAACGACTTAAACAATTATTCAAAGGGAAACGACCTACCTCAAGGAGAAGTTATAACTTCAACATTCTGGTTAATTGATGAAAAAGAAACAGTTGTAGGTGTAGTGAGAATTAGACAACAAGAGGTAGAATGTGCTGGACATATAGGTTATGATATTTCACCAAATTGTAGAAATAAAGGATATGGCTATCAAATTTTAAAATTGGCATTGAGAAAGGTCATGAAATTAGGAATAGAAGAAGTAATTTTAACTTGTAACATAGACAATACTGCCTCAAAGAAAATTATAGAAAAGAACAACGGTGAATTTTTAGAAACCATTTTTGATAAGGAAGAAAATGAATATCTACATAAATATAGGATTACATTAACAACTAACTAACTTTCATTGGCAGAAATCATAAACATAATATTTGTTGAGGTCATGAATATGAATAATGATGGGTGATTCAGAGAAAAAAATCTAAAAATAGATGGATTTATACATAGTTCATCAGTTGAGTATTATTGTAAATTAAAATCAGAAAAGATAGGACGAGGTTCAATTATGAGTCAATTAAGGGTGGGTATAGCAACTAGTTTATTTTTCATTACTGTGATACTGGTAATAAATGTACTAGATATAGGGTGGCTGTGGGTTAATGGAAGTATTGCTTATGCAGCGGAAAAAGAAATTGAGTTTATTGATGAAGAGTTTAAAAAATCTATAATACTTCAGAGAAACATTGATTTACCACTTGATTCCGAACGAATTTGGGAACCGCTGAGTCAAGAAGATATTAATAATATGGAAACCGTAGTTATACATGAAGATTTTAACCCAGATACCTATGAGGATATATATTTGTTTCCTAACGTTAGAAGGTTTGTTTCTTGGGATTTAGATATGACTATGCAACAAATCATAGAAGTAGATAGGTATGTGAAGTCCATAAATCTAAAAGGAACTGTTGAATTTAGTTTAGAATCTATGATATCAAATAAGGAGCAATCAGTTATTTTTAGCAATTCATTAACAGAAGAAATACTAAAAGAATTAGATGGTACAGGAAACCTTAATGTAGAAGGGATGGCGAATTTACTATTTGAAGGCATAAAGCTTAAAGACTCTCATTTTAAAGGTGAATCCCAAGATCAAATGGTAAATGTTATTTGTGATTTAATAAGCAATGACTATGTAAATTTAATTGATTATTCAGAGCTTAATATAGACCCTATTCATATTGAACAACTTGAAAGTATCGATTTAGTGATAGGTAACGGAATAATTAGAAAAAGGGCTAAATATGAAAATGAAACTCAGATATCAGATATGGATTTAACCGACTCCACTAAGTGGTATAATAATGGCGTAATGTTCCTAACAGAAAATGAAGATGGAGAAGTTATCGATAATGATAAATCGACACATACAATGAGAATAGTAGCCACATTTATTCAAACATTAATACATGCAATAACAAAGTAATATTTTTGATTATATGTTTTACAAATTTAGTGAAAGGTTTAAGGAGGAGTATGTCGTGAAAACGCTTGATACTGACCGTTTAATACTTCGGGAATGGCATGAAAATGATGCTGTCGATTTGTTTGAGTTTGCTAAGAGTCCTAATGTAGTAGGTGCCAGTTGGCAACCCCATGAAAGTATCGATGAAAGTCTTGAAGCTATCCGCAGTTGGATTGAGTATCAAGAGATATGGGCGATTGTTTTAAAAGATAACAATAAACCAATTGGTACAATATCCTTAACTGATATAAACAGACATGACCGTTATAAAGAAATAGAATATGTTTTATCAGAGGATTACCAGAATAAAGGATATACATCTGAAGCTACAAAACGAGTGCTTGAATACGCTTTCCGCGAGCTTGATCTAATGGTTGTGGCAGTTTGCCATTATCCGTATAACATACAATCTAAACGTGTTATTGAAAAATGTGGTTTCACTTATGAAGGAACACTGCGTAAATACAGTAGGAATTTATGTGATAGTGTGCGGTATTCTATGACTAAAGAGGAATGGGAATGCAAATATGCTTAACGCACTAGATCATCCGACTACAGCTGAAAAAGCATATACGCATGTTCGGGTCTATATGAAATAGTTTTTAGGGACTGGAAATATCAACCTACAGTAGAATTATTCTTTGAAAAAATATACTCCGTTATATGGTTCAGAGTCTTGCTAGTGGTACTATAAAAAAAGATTGGAGAGATACTATATGAAGTATCAATTTTACAACCTTTAATTCATAGAGGCGATATAGAATATAACAAGACCAAGATTCAGAAATTGATACTGGAATCAGCAGGTGAACTCCTATTATTACCAGAGTATGCCTTGACAGGTTCGCTGATTTTAGAAAAAGAAGTGGATTTGGGTCTGTGGATTGAGGCAATAAAGATGGCTATAGGTGAATTAAGAATACCTGAAGGTAAAGAACTCTTGTTAAATTATATTATTAAACTAGAAGGTAATATGTATAATTGTAGCCAACTATTTCCGTCTGAAAAGAGGCAGTGTAAATTGCATCCTGATTCCATAGAATTAGAAAATGGATTAATTCCAGGTATGGTAGAAGAAGTCTTTGAACATAATGATAAAAATTACAAGGTGATAATATGTACGGATATGCGGTATATCGATTCATTTAATCTAATAGATGTTAAGTTTTTAGTTTTTGTCTATCATTTCTCAGAATACAGTCTAGAGCGAGTTTTGACAGATCTAAAGCAAATATCAAAAAAGTATAACATTCCAATTCTAGTGAGTAGTATTCTTAGTGATAAAAACGTAGGTTACAGCTCATATATTTACAAAGATACAGTAATTAGTTTACCAAAGATAGAAGGTGTACTTGAGATAGAATTTTAGTAAGTAAAGGAGATATGTATATGTTATATCATAAAGGAACACAAACGATAGAGACAGAAAGACTTAAACTCAGAAGGTTTACTGTGAAAGATGCAGAGGATATGTATAATAATTGGGCTAATGATGACAAAGTAACTGAATGCTTGTCTTGGCCAACACATAAGAGTATTGACACTACTAGAAAGATTTTAGAATCTTGGATGGAGAGTTACGATAAAGATGATACATATTCCTGGGCTATTACCTATAAAGAAGATAACATAGTTATTGGCTCTATTGGAGTAGTAAGTTTAAATAATCAACATGAGTCATGTAGTATTGGTTATTGTATTGGGAGGAATTTCTGGGGAAGAGGGATAACTACAGAAGCTTTTAAGGAAATTATCCAATTCCTTCTCTATGAAGTTGGATTTGAAAGAATTGAAGCATATCATCATACTGATAATCCGGCATCAGGAAACGTTATGAAAAAAGCTGGTTTGCTTTTTGAAGGAACATTACGCCATTATCGTAAGAATATTAGGGGAAAATTTGTAGATTGTGATCTATATGGAATAATCAAAAAATAGTTGTAAGATAAAAGATGGAGAAGGTCTGTTGACAGATTAAGATTTATAGTCTGAAACAAAAAAGGGCTATTTTATATAAAGTTGCAGCTATTACTATCTTGTCCCGGAGTTTAAAACTAAATTATGCAATAATAAGATATTGAATATATTATAAGATATGAAGTATAGTTGTTTCATAACTTTTGAGTTCTAAAGACATAAGTTGGAGGGATTTCTAATGAAAAAGAGAAATTTATTTATAGGTTTGACTATTTCACTTATGATATTAACAATAATAATCATGAAATACCTATATATATTTACACCATTTGATTATCCAAAAGGTAATTTGGAAATGTATGGTTATAAATGGTATGATTTTAAGAAACCTATAGATGTAGAATGCTTAAGCTGGTATAGAGATGAGCAAGTGATTTATGTTCCACAGATGAATAATGATAAAGAAACAAAGTACATACTAAATGAGTTTGCCTCATTAAGCCATCTAGAAAATTATACATATGAGCAATATATCGCTGACTTACCTAACGATCGTGGTAAAGAGTATAGAGTTAATTTAAGGTTAGTAAGGCATAGAGACGAAGGTTATGCTGTAGGGAGTATATTACTGCCTTTTAGTTTCTTTGAAAACGATAATAAGGCAAATATTGATGGTGCTAACTTCTTTATAATAACTCAAGATTTTAAGGAACATATAATAAGGACTTATAGCAATGAGTTTGATCTGATAAGTAAATAAGATTAAAGCCTTAAGAAATATTGAGGATTAATTTAGTTAAAAAGGAGGATTAAGAAATGAAGAAGATATTGAATCTCTTTGTAATTTGTTTAGTGAGTTTGTCTTTTGTTTCGTGCACACAATCTGATATAGAAAGTAGTAAAGAAGATTTGCTTATCGGGCACATAAGCATAGAGAGCCATACACTTTACTTAGATGAGATTGAATGGATAACAGATGAAGACAAAGACAGAATTGAAGAATTAGAATTATCTCAACAAAATGATATGCCGAATGGGTACTATATTCATAATCCAAGTACAGATACAGTTTCATTTGAGATAACTGATGAAACGATATACAATTTTATTGACTGGGGTAATGACTTTACTAGCCAAGAAGCTGATAGAAATTATAGTACAACTAATAAAAGTGATTTTATTAAGTATTTGAATACCTATTCCGATGATGCTGCAAAAGTACCTTTTTGGGTAGAGGTTAAAGATGGTTATATAATAAGCATTACTGAGCAATTTGTCAATTAATAACACTAGGTTACTAATTTCATAAATAGGTTTGAAGAATCAAATGAATTTATATAATGCATAGGAGGTAGATTTTGAATGGACATAATATTGAGCGAAGCAATAAGAATAGCGAAACTTGCTGGAACGAAAATTAAGGAATTACGAAAAGCAAAACAATACACTGAATCAGTAAAAAATGGCTATGAACTAGTTACAACCGCAGATTTAGTCTCAAATGATATCATTAAAGCAGAGATTAATAAGATATTTTGTAATCATGAAATTATATCCGAAGAAGATAATGGGAATAAAAATCAATCTTTGCAGCAGCCTACATGGATTATTGACCCTATCGATGGTACTGTTGGATATGCAAACGACCACTATCAAGTTGCTGTATCAATTGCTTATGCAGTTGATTGCAAAGTCCGCTATGGAGTTGTTTATAATCCATTCCTTGATGAGATGTATTATGCTTCAGAAAATTCAGGGGCGTTTCTCAATGGTAATAAGATTAGTGTTAAAGACGTTTCAGAATTAAAAAGTTGTGTGATTGGTACTGGTTTTCCACATAGGAAAGATGATATTCAAGATATAATAAGCAGATTAGGGCGTGTTCTACCTCATATAAGAGATTTGAGAAGATTAGGTTCACCTGCTTTAGATATATGTTGGGTAGCATGTGGAAGAATGCAAGGATTTTATGAGGGGAAATTATCTCCTTGGGATGTTGCTGCTGCAAAATTAATTGCTATTGAAGCTGGAGCTGAGGTAGGCTACTATAAAAAAGAAGATAATTACCCTGTTCTTGAATGTATTAATGGAAACAATATAATCGTATCAAGTCCTAAAGTGTTCGATGAACTGAAACACATTCTCGCATAACTCTCAGTATAATCATAGTATGATATTGTACTACTTCGTCATATTCATATTATGCTCATATAACAACGTTAGTTTAAAACGAGCCTAATATTTAATTGTGAAAAGGTGATATTATGAAGTCAATTGCCAATTACATAACAATGATAAGAATAATTCTATCGCTAACCTTATTTTTTATTGAGCCACTGAGTCAAGCATTTATCATAATATACCTTATTTGTGGAATTAGTGATATCCTCGATGGCTACATAGCAAGAAAGACCAATACCGTAAGTGAAGTTGGAGGAAAGCTTGATTCATTAGCAGATTTGATAATGTTTACAGTATTGATTATTCTATTTTATCCGATAATTCTTATACATTTTAATATAATTGTCTGGATTATAATTGTTACTACGATAAGATTGATATCAATGGTTATAGTATATATAAAATATAGAAAATTTGGTGTGATACATACATATGGAAATAAATTAACTGGCTTTGCTTTGTTTATGTTCCCGCTACTATTAGCATTTAACTTTAACGGATATGTACCTATAATGCTAATTTGCTTGATTGCATGCATCTCTTCAATTGAGGAACTTCTTATTCATTTGACCTCAACCGAATTGAAAATAAATAGAAGAAGTATCTTCGATAATTAGAAAATTTGACTATTAAATTATAGTATGAGATTAAGTTTGTAAATAAAGAAAAGTGAACATAGCGTGTTAAGTTGAAGGATGGAGAATACTTATGCCTTTATTATCTATAGGAGCAGTATGTTTTGTAGTTGGATTAATATTCAAGTTATTACCACCGAAAAAAATAAACTATATTTATGGATGGCGATCAAGGCTGGCAATGAAAAATAAAGAGACATGGGATGAAGCACAGAGATATGGAGCTAACCTACTTATTTTTGGAGGTATAATAGCTGTAGTCTCAGGTTATTTTATAACACTACTATTTCCTAAGATGCATTCAGTTGCTGGGAGTATATGTGCTTTTGTCTTACTAGTTGTTATCTTAATTCTTGGTGAAGTACATTTACGTAAAGTTTTTGATGAGGAAGGTAATAGAAAGAATATCTAATTAAGGGTTATGGTGTAATTTGAGTATGAGATAATGATATTATATTTGGAAGGAGCCGAATAGTTGAGAAAACATACGTTGCAGATATGTATATTTTTATGTGCTCTATTTTTAACAGGCTGCAGTTCTGACGAAGTTATAGATGCTGAAATGTTACTTAGTATGCAAAAAGAGAATGAGTCTTTGATACAGGAAAAAAAAGAGCTTGAAAATCAATTAAAGGAATTATCTAATAGTTATACTGAAATAAAGTTAGCAAATGAACGATTTGTAGAAGAAATAGAAAAATTGGAAGTAAAAATCGACGAAGAAAATAATATTATTTTAGAAATACGAAATGAAAATTTTATAATGCAAGAGCAATTAGCCGCAAAAAACTTAGTTGATAATTATGATAGTGCAGATAATACGGAAAATGAAGATAAATTAGTAAACGAAAAGTGGGAAGCAGTAACTAATGAACGCGTAAAATTGAGACTAGAACCTACTCAGGAGGCAGTGACAATAGATGTGAATTATTTGAATTTACATTTTAGTTCTTTTCTTAAAGGAACCAAACTTATGGTTTTAGGTAGAAGCCCACAGAAGGACAAGTTTAATAATATAGAGAACTATTGGTATTATGTCCAATATTCAAATGGTATAGTGACTCAATATGGCTGGGTATATGGTGAATTTATTCAGGAATTAAATATTGAATCTAATTATGTTAGTGATTTCAAGGAAGAAATCAATTGGCTTATAACTATTGGTGAGTTAAATGATGTTTCGTCGAGTGAAAATTTAGCTGACCTAGAAGAAGAGGTAAACAAACTAATTAAACGTAATGCAGAAGCTATTGATATTTTTAAAACTTCAACACTTATTTTCGATCCAGAACTACCTGATAGTGATGGTGTTAAACTAACTGGACCAGAATATCCAGTTATATCAAATAGATTTAAGTCGTTTGAAGATTTAGAGACTTTTCTTTACAGTACATATGTAAAAGAATATGCTGATCACATGTTATATACCTGGGAACAGGGGAATGAACCTTTGTATTTAAATGTAGATGGGCAGTTATATATTGATTCAACCTATGCAGGTGCTAGAGGTTATTATGTTGATTGGAATAATTACACTATTGAGATATCAAACATTAGTGAAAATCAGGTTGATGTAAAAATATTCTTAGTAAATTATGATCCAGGTTCATATGATTATTTAACTATAGAAGTGAAACTTATTAAGCAAAGTGGGGAATGGTTATTAGAAGAGATGGTATGGTAACTATTTTAATAATTAGTATTCTATACTGATACGCTCGCAACGAGATACTTGAGCTAAATCTTGAGCTAGACAAATAGGCTGGGAAATTAGTAATTCCTATTTGTCCAGCTCAAAGAAGTCTCAAAGACAAAAACATTATAAAATAAGCACTCTAGTTAGGAGCAAGAAATTGGGTTATAATACTTCAATAAGGGCGAAATGTATATGGTCAAATGAGTGGTATCCGCTATCGCAATTTAAGAAGAAGCGCTTTTCAATATCTACAGGTGTGAGTATCTCTTTTACTTTTAATCCTATTTGAGAGAGGGTATCTGGCAATTTTTTTGAGTCAATTCCAGAATTGATCGAATGTCCAGAACGTTCGGCTAATTTTATTAAATGTTGTACATTACTTGTAGTTTGAGAATCATTAAATGCATCTAAATCTAAATAATCGAAAATAATCAAACTGCCTGGAGCAGAAATGGTTGCAATGGATTGTAGAACTGTCAATATAGTTTCGTCTGATAAGTACATTGCTACACCTAACCAACTGAATAGACTCTGAGAATCCGTCTTAAAGTTTGAACCGCTTAATATTGTGTAAAGATTTTCTTTAGTAAAATCGATAGGTAAAAAGCATAAATTATTTGGGGTAGACCATCCTAATTCTTTTATTCGATTAAGTTTGTAAGATTGAGTTTGGGGTTGATCCAGTTCATAAATTTGAAGATTATTTGGTTGAGCAGGTTGTCGAAAGGCGTATGTATCAAGACCGGCACCAAGTATAACGTATTGAATAGACTCATTTTTTATAATGGAGTTTAAACAGTCTTCTGTATATTGGGAACGGCTGAGAGTAATAGGCGAGCTCTGGTTTTTCATAACCCAATCCAATTTCTTATTCTTATCATAAATAGGTACATTAGGATTGAGTAAATTGTATAGATTTGATAAACTATCTCTTAGAAACAAAAATGATTCTTCGCCTAATATATCATAAGCTAAGTAATCATCAAAAATTTTATTGACGCAATTAATTGAATGATATGCACGAGCGAAAGTAGTTATTAATGCTGTTAAATCTGGCTGATTAGTGTTCATTAAAAAACCTCCTAATTTTGATATGGCTGCTAGTTTTTAGCCTATATACAATTTATCATAATTAAGAATGGAATTAAACATAAACTTTTATTATATCATAAATCTCAATAAAAGTCAAGAAAAGCATGATAAATTGTGAGTGTTGTATAAAATTGGTTAGTTGGATTATAAAATACTTACCACAATAACAAAGTATATAGTATAAGTGGGTAAAAAGTTTATATCAATGTAATAAAAAACGAGTTGAAAATTTTACTACACAGAGAGTAGTATGATTGCGATATATTAACACATTAAAAAGGGGAATTAGTATATTATGTTAGATAAATCAATACCATATTATGATGTTATGATGAAAAGACTTAAAGGCAAACAAATAGGTAATAGTGATTTGCATAGTGATTATAAATTTGTTTTATTCAAAGCTGGTGATGAAAAAGAATGGGCAGGAATTGAAACCTCAGTAGGAGAGTTTGATAGAGAAGTAGATGCATTAGTTTATTTTCAGAGAGAATACTTGCCTTATATAAAAGAACTTGAAAGAAGATGCATTTTTATAGAAAACAATGAAGGGCTAAAAGTGGCTACACTTACTATCTGGTGGTGTTATACAGGGTTAAGAAGAGATCCATGGATACATTGGGTAGCTGTTAGACCTGAGTTTCAAGGATTAGGATTAGGCAAAGCTATAGTATCTGAAGGTATGAAAATGCTTATAGATATTGAAGGGGATAGGACAACGTATCTGCATACTCAAACGTGGAGTTATAAGGCTATAGGAATTTATAAGAAAGCTGGATTTGCGATAACACAAGAAAAAGGTCTTGCTGGCTACAATAATGATGATTATGAAAATGCAGTTAATCTACTAGATAAATATATTGAATAAATATGATTTAGCCTATGACTATTGGTTTCATCTGTTTTGGTAGATTCAGATAGATCATACTTTTTAATTGCTAACGTTATAATAGATATGAGGTGATAGTATGTTTAGTACTTTAAGTAATATTGGTAGGGAATTAAATGAAAATGGTATTTTATGGGGTGTTGGTGCATCTGTTTTATTAAATCATTATGGGCTTATTGAAAAACCGAATGATATCGATATTCTAATCAATTTAGATGATATACAAGAAGCAGATATGACTCTTAGGAGTTTAGGAGAAAAAAGGATCTTTGAAAAGACAAGTACCTACTCAACTGAATATTTTTATGAATATATTATTAACGATATTGATATTGATGTAATGGCAGGACTGAGCATAAATCATGAAAAAGGAATATATAGACATGTCTTTGATTGCCAGTCAATCGTAAAGACAGCTAAAATTAATGATATCGATATTCCATTGACATCACTAGAAGATTGGTATGTTATATATCAATTGATTCCCAATAGAAAAGCAAAAGTGAAAATGATAGAAAACTATCTTCATTCTAATGGTGTACAGAAACCTGAATTACTAAAAAGAGCGCTAAAAGGAAATTTACCAAATAATATTAGATTTAATATAAAAAAAATGCTACGAGAAGAGTTGGAACTTTAAAATGAGTTGATTTCTTAAAAAGTATTATATCTGTTTCCTTCACATCAATAACTCATGATATTTGATGTAAATATTAAATGATTAGTTTAGATTGTTACATATAGTATTTGCATAGCAATCATTTGTGTTATTTTGAACTAATTAATAATACAAATAGTAATATCAATTAGTTTTTATGGGGGAAAGAGAAATTTGAAAAAGAAGAAGATAGGAGTAATTATTTTATTGATTGTATTAATATCAACGATTACAACAATAATGGTGTTAGCATCTATACATTCTAAGGAGACAGATATTAAGGATAGCTTTTATAACTCGGTTAATTATGATCCAATTAAAGATTTATTAAGCTTCACCGTGCCTAAAACCATACCAGAAGGCTATAAATTCTATCTTCATATTAGTGGGCTAAGATTCATGGGAGAAAATAATCCTCAATGGGCTTTTCATGTCTTTGATGAGGAAAGTATAAATTATACTTGGGAGCATGGGAAAACTTATAATCATTTTGAGTGCTCAGGCGGGTTTGAGTATATCAGCTTAAATTTTGGCTTATTGGATAAGAATACAAAGAAATTGCTATATAGCTATACAATTACTGTATTTCCTACTGGAACAAAAACTATTGAAAAGGATTAATAGTATTAATATTATATTATATCCATTTAGTATAAAGAATGAATGATATCCAAGAGCAAATTACTAAAGATAAGAAAGGTGGTGTAGTTATTGCCATTTACATTTGCACATCCTTCAGTAGTAATTCCATTGATGAAAAGAAGTAAATATTTTAATGCAACTTCTTTAGTTATTGGTTCAATGGCTCCTGACTTTGAGTATTTTATTCATTTCAAACCATTTGGATTGCATGGTCATACCTTACTGGGGCAGTTATATTTTAATTTACCACTAGTTTTAATAATAACATGCTTATTTCACAATTTGTTAAAAGAAGAAATCATATTTAATTTACCAAAATCATTTTCAACTAAGTATAGTTCTTTTGCTAGACAAAGGTGGAGGATTGGATCATTTAAAGAATTAGTTATTTTTATCTACTCTGCTTTGCTAGGGATGGCAACGCACATTCTATGGGATAGTTTTACGCACGAGGGGGCATATTTTGTGACGGTGTTCTCAGTTTTAAATAAGAGGATTAGTCTTTTAAACTTTAACGTTCCCGTATATAAATTATTACAACATGGAAGTACAATAGTTGGATTAGTGACACTATTACTGATTTTTATATTTTGGAGAAATGATAGTGCCTATATTGATTCAGCAGAACGAGATAGATGTTCAAAACTATTTTTTTGGTGCAGTAATATTATTTTAAGTGGGTTGATCTTCATCATGTTTATTATAGTATGGAATGATTTTTCTATAGGTAGACTTATAATTACAGGTATAAATAGTTGTTTTATCAGTATTTGTATAATATCATTAAGATATAAGATTAATAAAAAATCGTTCATTTTATCGAAGAAATAGAAGAAGTATCAAGGAAACTGAAGAGAAATATTGTTTATAATAGGGGGTACTATGAAAAAAAGAAGTCAGGAAGTAACAGAGTATATTGCAAAATATGATTCAGAAAAGATAAAACGATTAGAAATAATTCGAACATTAATTCACGATAGCGTTTCAGAGATTGATGAAAAAATGTGGACAAAAGTTCCTTGTTTTTATACTGATGACTTTTCGATCGTAATTCGTGTTTTTGGTGACCATATGAACTTCATTGCAGATACAGTAGTTCAGTATAAAGATGAATTGTTAGACTATAAAATAACACCAAAAGGGATGCTGCAGATATTTGATAATCAAGAATTGCCACTGGATACTTTGAAAAAAATAATCTGTTCATGTCATCAATCTAACTAATAGTGCAGGGGGAAATATGAACAATAACATTGATGTAATATTTTTTGATTTATTTTATACACTTACAAATCCTCAATATTCTAATGAGAGTAATGAGTATGATGTTTTAGGAATCACTCAGATAGAATGGGAAAAGTACTCAGAAGATATTGAGTTATATAATGAGAGAGCTGTAGGTAAAGTAAGAAACTCAAGAAAAATAATAGAAAGAATCCTTGATAGTATAGGCATTAACCTTGATGAATATAAAATACAATTAATTCAGAATTTAAGAGAAGAACGATTCAAAGGAGCTATCATGAATATAGAGGATACAATACTTGACGTACTTTTGTATCTAAAAGATAAAGGAAAAAGGCTATGCATAATAAGCAATGCAGATATTATTGATGTCATGTTTTGGAAAGAGTCTCCACTGGATTACATTTTTGAAACTGCAATATTTTCATACGAAGTTGGGTATTTAAAACCACATCCAAAAATCTATGAAATTGCATTAGATAAGATGAATGTTAAGCCAGAAAATTGTATGTTCATAGGAGATGGTGGCTCAGAAGAACTTAGTGGAGCAAAGAATATGGGGATGAAGACAATACAGGCAGGACATTTTATTAAAAGAGACATAGAGCAGTTGAATACATTTAATGAATATGCTGATTACTACATAGAAAATTTTGAAGAGATAAAAAACATTTTATAGATAGGTGTGAGATTTATATATAAAGTAGATCAGAAAAATATGGGTAAAATAGTATCGTTATTTGAAAATTGGAATGAAACACTTATATGGTCTTGTTTAGAAGGCTATATGGGGAATGCATGGGCTGATAGTATTGAGCATCCACAGTCAGCTCAGATCATTATTGGAGACTTTTGCTTTTTTGGTGGTGTTCCAAATAAAGATCTAGTAAAAAATTTTCCTAGTAAGTATACACCAGAATGTATATTAGTTATACCACAGAATGAAGAGTGGGAGACGTTAATTGAATCTGTACATAAGGATAATCTGAAGAAGTTTATGCGTTATGCTATAAAAAAAGAAGATAATGTATTTGATAAAGAGCTCTTAGTTTCTAATATTCAACAACTATCTGATTCATATCAAATTAGAAAAATAGATGAACAGATTTATAGTATGGTTAAGTCTGAAGAGTGGTCTGAATCATTATGTTCTAATTTTGCCACATATGATGACTTTAACAATATTGGAGTAGGGTATGTCATAGTGCATGATGAACAGGTAGTTTGCGGTGCATCATCATATACAGTATATAGTAAAGGAATCGAAATTGAGATCGATACAAAAAAGGAGTATCGTAGGAAAGGATTGGCATATATCTGTGCGTCGAAGTTAATCTTGGATTGCTTAGATAAAGGGTTATATCCAAGTTGGGATGCAGCTAATAGAGAATCTGTATCTTTAGCCGAAAAGTTAGGATATCATTTTGATAAAGAGTATGTAACGTATTCTTTAGTTATCAAATAATAGATAATATATCTCAGTTATTAAAATAAAGAAAATTTTAATCTACAAGAGAGAAGGGAGATATGGCCAATGCCTTTTGCTATGACGCACCTTCATATAGCATACAATATTTTGACTAGTACACCGCAAATAAAAAATCCTTATGATTTTTTATTGGGTTCTATAGCACCTGATTCAGTCCATTTTAGAGATAACTATAATAGTAACATGAAATTTGATAGTCATCTGTGTATTGGTAATGAAAGATGGGGTAGAGTTACAAATAATACTGAATGGTTAGAAAATGTATTAAGCTTTTTAAGTAAATATAGCGATACTGAAGCAGTTGATTTCATCTATGGGTATTGCTGCCACATACTTGCGGATATACAAAATAATATAAAAGTATGGATGCCATTCTTCTCAAAGAATAAGGAAAAGTTAAAAAACGGTATGGGGAGTCTCTATCACCAAGAATCTTTTGCTATTGATTATGAGTTATATTTATTCCCGAACCGAGAAATAATGTGGAGTATGTTGAAAGAATCCACGGCGTATGATATACCTGGTTTTGTTAATAGCCATGAGGTCAATGAAATGAAACAGTCTCTATTAAACGATCAATTTACAGATAGAGAAACGATAGATGTAACCCATAATAAATATGTAACACTTTTAAATATACAGGAATTTATATCTGAAGAGTCACTGTACATAAAAAATATATTATATAGTAAATAGAGTATTAGCCTATAATGTAAAGAAGAAATAGAGGGATACTTATGAAAGAAGATATTATAAAAAGCTTTAATAGAATTGCTTTATTAGAGGATAATTGGGATCATAATCAACACTATAAAAAATTACTAATTAAAGAAGTAGACAATATAAAAGGAATAGGTTTGGATATAGGCTGTGGAACTGGTGAATTTACTGAAAAATTCGCTAATAAAGTTTCGATGGTTTATGGTATTGATCTATCTCCCATAATGATTGAAGAAGCAAAAAAGAGACATTCAAGTAAGAATATCAAATATGTAGTGCAAGATTTTGATGAACTAGATGAAGAAATAAGATATGATTATATTGTTAGCATTGCGACATTTCATCATCTAGAATTACAGTCTGCTTTACCAAAAGTAAAAAGATTATTAAAGGATAATGGCGTATTAATTGTACTAGATTTGTATGAAAGAAAAGGATTAATCGATAGTATCCTAGATTTTATAGCAGTTCCTACTAACTTAATAGTTAAAAGAATTAAATGTGGCAGATTTAAAGACAATAGAGAAGAAATAGAGGCATGGGAAGAACATAGTCATATTGATAACTATATGGAATATGGTGTACTTAAGAAAATTTATCGACAATATTTAAGCGGGAATATAAAAATAAAAAGACTTTTGTACTGGCGGTATCTTATGGTATATAGAAAAGAAGGATAAGCTAAAAAATGAGAAACATCTTCTAACTTTTAGCTGATAAGGCTATTAATGGAGGCAATTATGATGTATACTAGATGTAGCAATAAATCAATACAAGACTTTACTAAAATTAATACGTATTAGATTATAAGATTTAAATGAATTGAGACAAAAAAAGTAAATATAATTTGACATTAAAGAGATAGATTAATGACCACAATGTATAGCAAACTAAGTGGTTATTTTTTATAGTGTAGAAAGTACTGCGTTTTGCTCGCAAGGAACCATACTTTCTTGCACATACTTGAAGCGTGACGTTAGTCACTTCTCTTGTAGGGTAGAGCTTATAAGATCATATTAAAGATGTAAACGGGGGGAGTTCTATGATTGCAATATGGAATCAAAAAGAGATCTATATGGGTTATTCAATGAAAGATTATGACGAAATTATCAGTAAATTAGGTTTGAATGGTATAAAATTCAAGACAAAAGTAATTAATAGGAATAATTCTGTAGTCCTAGGTTCATTTAGATGTAAAACTCGTACTTGTGCACAAAACTTAGAATATACATATCAATATTATATTTATGTACATAAAGATAACTATGAATTAGCATGTAGAATTGTTAAGTAAAGATAAATGAGCATTAAAGTTACTAAAGGGGATTATTCTAATGAAATATGTCAAAAAATTCAGCCTACTGATAATAACTTAAGTCATGAACTTTTGGCAAAGAGGTGGAAAAAACTAAAAGAGCCATCTGGCTTAGGAGTTGCCACATTATTTTTATATTGAAGGAGGGTCAACATGGAAACAAATAGGTTATCTATTAGAAGGTTTTTGCCAAATGATGGGGAAGATCTAAAAGAATATACTATCTACAAGGAAAGTACGGGTTTTGATGCTTGGGAAAAATGGCCAACTGATTCAGAGGGGTGTCGTAGCGTAGCAGAATTTTTTGCTGGAAACGATAAGTATTGGGCTGTGTGTAGAAAAGTTGATGGCAAAATGATTGGTTTTATTTCATTCAATAATATAAATGAAGATAAACATCTTGATTTAGGTCATGGGTTTACATTAGCCCATAATCAGGACGATGAAGATATTGAAGCCTTAGAATTAATGATTCAATATGCATTTAACAACTTTGATATAGTAGCTATTGATACGCATAATGTTTTGGAATGGAAAGAGCAAGTTGCTCCGCTATTCAAACTTGGATTAAAAGAAATTGATGATAGAATGCAAATTACTAAAGAAGAATGGAATAAGCGTATATTATGAGCTTAGTATGCTGACAACCAAATTAGTAGGGAGATGCTATAATGATTGAAATTAGAAATTTGACAAAAGACGATGCTGTTCAAATATCAAAAGCATTCGTAGAACAAGGGTGGAATAAACCAATTGAGCAATATATTAATTATTATGAAGAGCAAGAATTGGGTAAGAGATATATTTTAGTAGCTGAATATAATAATGAATTTGCTGGATATATAACTATTGTGTGGAATTCGGATTATATCGTATTTAAAAAAAGAAATCTACCAGAATTAATGGATTTTAATGTATTAGAAAAATTCCAAAGAAAAGGTATTGGCAGGAAGCTTCTACTAATAGCTGAAGAAGTAGTTAAGAAAAAAAGTAAAGAAGTTGGTATTAGAGTCGGTGTTTTGAAAGGGTATGGGCAAGCTCAAAGACTTTATGTGAAATTAGGATATATCCCAGATGGAGAAGGTATTTCAAAAGATAATCATTTCTATAAGTATTTTGAGAAAACTGAAATAGATGATGATTTAGCAATAGGTTTTACTAAAGTTTTATAGGAAGTATCTTGTACATAAAGCAATTGATCAAGCATGAAAGGATACATAATAAAACTTTACGACTTAGATCCAGATAGTATGTACAGCTGGCATTATCATAAAGTTGAAGCACTACAAAAAAACTAGAATGATAATAATAAAAGTTAGTATGTTATAAAATTATAAAAGGAGAAATTATGAGACGTGTTTTAAAAGTTTTTATAATAGTATGTTCATTATTTGTTCTATCCGCCTGTGAGAGCAACGATAATAATGCTGCTAGACTAGAACTCTATATTCTAAGACATGTTAAGGGAACTCACAATTTTATAATTGATGAAAAACCTATATTTACTGGTGAAGATATTTTGAATTATGAGTGGGATACCCATACCATTACTTTTAAAGATGAGTTGATTTCATCACGTGAAATTAATGAAAAGGAAGATGATCTATTCATGGGTGGTTCTAAAATTCTTGGTATCTATTATCCTGACCAATTTGCATTATATTTGGATGGTCAAGAATTATACAGAGGTTATATGAGACCGCAAATGCATGTATCATTCATGCCAATGGGACCAACCATTTCAAATTCTGAAAATGGAATAATGATTAGTTGTCTAGATCAAAATGAGGACACTCGGAATAACGATAGTTTACATGAAATGCTTAAGAATAGTGGCTTATTGAGATAAACAGTTTATCGTTGAAGATTATGATATACCTCTTAAAAGTAATGTATGAGGCTGACTGAGTCCATATGAAATTAAGTGATAATGATGTTGACGGATGGGGGGGATTCAAATGGGTAGAGTATGCATTATTAGGCATGGTGAAACTGAATGGAATAAACTTACTAAATTACAGGGCAGAGAAGATATAGATCTCAACGAAACTGGACTAGAGCAAGCTAGAATGGTTGGTGAACACCTGAAGCAGTATGATTGGGATCATATCATTTCTAGTCCATTAAAAAGAGCTCAGAGTACTGCGACCATTATAGCTAGAACTATTGGAATAGAAGAGGTTATTCTAGAAGAAAACCTGATTGAACGTGATTATGGTGAAGCCTCTGGAATGACTCTGAAAGAGAGGCTAATAAAGTATCCTGATAGGGATTATGATAATATGGAAGATTGGTTTCATCTGAGAGATAGAGTACATAAAGTAGTTCTGGAGTTAGCTCAAAAATATGAAGATAAAAACATACTAATTGTTTCCCATGGTGGTGCAATTAATTCGCTATTATATACGCTGTCAAATGGACAATATGGGTCAGGAATTACTAAATTACATATGGGAAGTATTAATATGTTGCAGCATAAGGATGAAAAACTGAAAGTTGATTATTATAATCGTAAGATATATTAAGATATCCATATACTAGAACTTTAAGCCTGGAATCTACAAGAAAAAACAAGTAAATAACTATTATCAATACGGAGGAATTTATGAAAAAGATTAAAATTCTATCTATAGTTGTAGTTCTATCATTATCTTTATTTGGATGTAGTGAAGATACTGATATAAAAGAGGAATATAATAAGAAAATATCTGACTTGGAAGATAAGAATAAAGAATTAATGGATAGAAATAGAGAGATTGAAGAGGCTAATGAGACTTTATTAAAGAATATTGATCTATTAGAAGACAATATTGAAAACCTCCAGCTAGAAATTGAGGAAACAGCGTATAGTCAATTTAGGGGAGGATTACTTTATGTCGGATATGAAGACAATGAATTATTAAGGGTTGTAGATCATCAAGGTTCAATAAAGGCATTACCAGTTGAATATGCAGAAGATATTAATGTTATAGAAGCTAATACGCTAATTCAGGTGCTTGATAAAGTTGAAGTACATACAGATAGTGAGTTAGGTAATGAATGGTATTATGTTGCTATACCTGTATATGATACTCCGATGGATTACAAAGGATGGATAAGAGTTTCTGAAACGATACCCTACTCTAAAGAAAACCAAAAGCAAATAACTAATGTCAGTATTACAAATGGAGAGAAAATAGTAGAAAGTTATGAATTCCCAAATTTTGAGGGTGAAGTGAATTATGAAATCGCGGATAATATTAGTGGTAAAATAGAGGAATTTAGAAATGGTTATGTAAGACTAAGTTGTGTAGGAGGAAGAGCTATTTGGGTTAAAGAGGATTCGCTAATATACCCAGAGCTTCCATAATTGGGATGAGCTTTGTTTTGTCATTAGTTAAAGGAATAAAAGCTTGATCATAAGAACGATATATAACTAAAATATTTTATTCGGATGAAAAGTGAATGTTGCTAAATATACAATGAGATTAAGTAATAGTTTCTTAATCACTATATTAAATGAGGTGTTAGTACATGTTTGGTGATGGAATTCCTTTTACAGAGCGAGCAAAATTTTTGCTTAACAATGTGCGTGATTTGCCTAATGATCTTATTACTGCATGTGACAATGAGACAGTCATTGGGTTAGCAGATTTACGTGATTTGCTATTAGAAATATATAGGGATGTCGATACATATATAGTTTCTGATCATTTAGAAAGTTATCATAATATAACGTATACTGCCAATTTATTTCTATATGCTATTTCACTTACTGGTGAAATCAAGAAAAAGGATGATGAATACTATTTATCTGTACCAAAGGACGTATTTAAGAAAGTATATAAAAAGAGCGTTTTTTTTCCGCTTGTAGCACTTGAACATTATGGAATTTACTTTGAATATTTTAAGGAAGATAAAATAGTTAATAACTACAAACGTTGTAATTGGTTTGATATTCATTTCAAGGATTCAAATAATCTAGCACTTGCATTAAACTTTTTATCAAATTCATTTGATAGTGTGGATAATAAGACTGAATATGGTGATGCCATAAGTATGCTTGCTAAAGCAGATTATAGTCGGCTTGTTATGAAAATTAGCGCGAACCGTGAAAGAGTTAGCCCAATGAGATCTGATATTGTGAATTCAGTTTTGAATAAAAGTGTCTATATCAGGTTTGTAACAAGGCTTTTAGATATAGGATTGTCAACATCTATTTATTATCAACGTTATTGTTGTCCATTTTGGAATATAAGTTTTCTAAAAGATAAAAAGAAACTTATATGTAGAGTACAAATATTTAGTAATTGTATACGGCTTTTTTTTCCTATTCCCCAAAATACTTTAGAGAACTTAGTTATCAATCGTAAGAAATATCCCCAATCAATCATGTCGGCTATCGAAAAGTTTGGTTGTGTATCTTGTGGAAAATGTAAAAGAAAAGGTGAATCATACTTAAAAGTAATTGACGGTGTAAATTGTTGCTATGGTCATGCTGATGCTAGAACGATATACCTATCTCTAGAAAATGAGGAAGAAGTGCATGCAATTCTAGAAATAATAGGGGAGTTTACTTAAGTAATGATTATAATATTGGAGCAATAATTAGAAGTTATAGGTGATTGGAGCATGATTGATAAAGATATTAATTTCCTAAGAATAGCAATAGACATGGCTTTTGAAGCACGGAGTAAAGGTGAAGATCCTTTTGGTGCCTTATTAGTCTATAATATAATAATAGGATAGTTCATAAGGTACATGATGGCGATAGAATTGATGTCTGGTTCGCCCACTCAAATCGTGAAGATATTATCCTTATTTGACTAGATAAAGGAGAAGATAAATGAGAGAGCAAATGAAAATTAGCTTGATTATTATAATATCAGTATTTAGTATAGTATTGTTAGCAGGTTATAGAGATTACAGGAGTGAGTTGAGATTTAAAAATATAGTCTTACCTGAGTTTCAAGAACAGTTAGGGGATGATAGTTTAATGGATTTTTTAGTCACTATTCATCAAGATGATGTAAAGGCATCAGAACCTAATTATTTCAAGTCCTTATTTAAAGTTATTACTATTGATACATTAATTTTTGGTATTTTAGTCGGATGGTTAATGTCTACTAAGATACTTAAGAAGGAGAGAGATTCAGAAAGAAATCAAGAAATTAGTAATTACCAATGGAAGAATAAAACATTTAAATTATCTTTACTATGGTTTGATGCTTTAAATTTACTTTTATGTATCATGATGATACTTTTAGGATTTCGGTTCTCATATTATGCTGAATGGTCTTATGGTATAAATTATTACATTCAAATCTTAATCTTTTTGGTTAACTTGTTTCTAAATATCTATGCTATATTAGTTTTCAAAAAGGAAGATAATAATTTTTGGTACATGAATACATTTATATTGTTTCAGATATTAATACTTAAGATTTATACTATTCTTTCTGTATATGATATCAGTGACATAGATTTATATGATATAACATCAAACGGAATTATTGTAACATCAATTTTATTATTTTATTGCATTACCTACATAAGAAAGCTGATAACCAGTGAGCAGAAAAAGACTATAAGAACCATATGTGGTTTTATAGTTTGTGGTCTGATTCTATTGATGTTTTTAGAAGTTATTGGTTAAGTCACCTCTGATTTATCATTATTTTTACAAGGTAAGATGACTGGTAGGAAGTTTATGATGGATCATATTGATTATCAATGCAAATAGATCTTGCTGCATGATAAATAATTTAAAATCTAAGTTATACGAGGGGGATGCTAATGGCGGAAGGTATAGAAAAAATATTTAATGAATTAGTAAAGCAAGTAGCAGGCATTAATACAGTGAATGCTATAGGTTTAAGTGGAAAGCTAAAACCTTATCCAAAACCTGGAGAAGGTGATTTTGATATTTTTATATATTGCGATATTGTTCCGAATGAGCAGATCAGAAAGAAATATCTCGAGACATTAGGGGATGAGATAAAAGATATAAAGCTAAGCGTATTTAATAATGAAGCATGGGGCTTATCCGATTATTGCACTATTAATGGAATTGATACATGGTTAATGTTTTTTAATAAGAACCACGTAATAAGAAATGTGCAAGAAATTCTAACCGGTAAGTATCTTGAAAGAGCTGATAATTATTTCTTTCCAATTGGACGTTTGGGTATGTTAGAGAGTTTAACAGTTTTATATGACAAAGATAAATTTCTTGAAGAACTAAAAAGAGCTTTAAGTTTATATCCAAAGACTTTAAAAGAGAAAATGATTGCTTACAATCTTGAAGTACTTAATGATGTTGAGGATTTACTAAGGGCTGTAAAACGCAAAGATGTACTCTTCTATCATTTTGCATTAGATATAGCATTGGATCACTTTTTACTTGCACTATTTGCAATGAACGAAACATACTTTCCTAGTAGAAAAAGATCACTTCAGTACATAGACAAGTTTGAAATTAAACCTAGTAGATGTACAGAAAGACTATTGTCAATACTCCAAGATGGCGCAAATGCTAATACATTGATAAATTCTTATGAAGAGTTCAGACAGTTGTGTAAAGAGCTCTTAGAATTGATCCGAAAATGAATAGTAATTATTTGTACTACCAGAGGAGGATTTAATGGATCTTTTGGATATACAACAAAGGATTAATTGGAAAAATTAAAGGAGAAAGACCAAATGGAAACATTGGATGCTATAACAAAACGAAGAAGTATACGAAAATTTCAAAATAAAGTGGTACCAAAAGAAATCATAGAACAATTAATCGATTTATCTACTAAAGCGCCATCAGGTAAAAATCGCCAACCATGGAGATTTCTTATCTTGCAACGAAACAAAAAAGAAGAACTGGTTAATCTTATAACTAGAAATATTCAAAATCGTAAAGAGAAAGGTTTAGACGTAGGAAGTTGCCAAACAAGCGCGAAAGCGATGAATGAAGCACCCGTAGTAATCTTGGTATTCAATCCTTTTTCTAGAAACGAAGAAGATTACAATCATTATCGGCTCCTTACTGATACTCAATCAATAGGTGCTGCTATACAAACAATGTTACTAGCTGCTAAGGATCTTGGACTTGGGTCTCTTTGGATTTGTGATATATTTTATATGCATTATGAAATATGCTCTTGGCTAAATCGAGATGATGAACTCGTAGCAGCAGTTGCATTAGGATATGGGTGTGAAGAACCATACCCACGACCACGCAAGTCAAGGAGAGAAGTTGCTGAATGGATGGGGTAGTTACTATCCACTTTATGAAAGAATAATAAGATATTTGGAGTAACTAAATGTCAAAGGAGAATTACTATGAGAAGATTAAGAAAGGGAGATAATATTGGTATATTTTCCCCATCATCACCTATAACAAATACTGTTCCTACAAGATTTGAAAGGGCAAAGAAGTATCTAGAAAACAAAGGCTATAATATAATAGAAGGTAATTTAACTGGCAAAGAAGACTATTATAGGTCTGGAACAATAAAAGAGCGAGCTGAAGAATTGAACCAATTAATAAGGGATCCAAATGTTCATTGTATAATGTCAACGATTGGTGGTATGAATTCCAACTCTATACTCCCCTATATAGACTATACAGCATTTAAGAGTAATCCTAAAATCGTTATAGGTTATTCTGATGTAACTGCAATTTTACTTGCCCTGTATGCACAGACTGAAATTCCAACCTTCTATGGTCCAGCATTGGTAGCATCCTTTGGCGAATTTCCGCCTTTTGTTGATGAAACATACAAGAGCTTTATTGAAATAGTAGATAATAAGGAAGATCATTATGAATATACAATGCCAAAATATTGGACAGAAGAGTACATAAAGTGGGTGGAACAGAATAGAGGGAAAAGTAAAAGCCTCAATAATTGGATAACTGTATATGGTGGTAGTACTAAAGGAAGAGTTATTGGGGGGAATTTGAATACAATTACAGGAATATGGGGCAGCAAGTATATGCCTATAATTGAAAAAGGAGATATTCTTTTTATAGAAGACTCTCTAAAAGATGCAGCTACGATTGAGAGGAGCTTTTCACTCTTAAAGATTAATGGGATATTTGATAAAGTTTCAGGTATTATATTGGGTAAACATGAGTTGTTTGATGATAAGGGTACTGGAAGAAAGCCCTATGAGATCCTTTTAGAAGTACTGAATGGGCAGGAATTACCTTTTATTGCTGATTTTGATTGTTGCCATACACATCCAATGCTTACATTACCATTGGGAAGTCAAATATACTTAGATGCTACCAATCAGAAAATAGTATTAGAGAGTAATATTTTTGATAGATATAAAGATGGATGATAGGAGAATCCTCGAATGATAATAGATCGAGTTCTAGAGAATATAGAACAATTAAAATATGAGCTCCAAATAATCCATACATTAATTAAGAATGAAGTTGTTAGTGTGATGATAGATGGAAGTATTATAAGGGGAGACTTCGTCGAAGATTCCAGTGATATTGATATTACAATCACAACATTACATAAAAATATAGATTTAGAAGTTAAGAAGCATATCGAAGGAGTAATAGGGAATGTTCAAAGTAATTTACCTAAAAGAGCCCAACATAGAAAACCGCTAATCTATGATATTCAATGGCAAGACATTAATACCGTAAAAGAATGTGGAAATAGAGCTATAGATGAATGGAGTTTGAAGAACATTCCAAATGGATATCCTAAGCTGTGGTTTTATGCTTTTGATAGTATCAAACATCATGATGTTATATATGGTAAAGACATTACATGCTATTATACGAAAATTAAGCCTCAATATTTTGTTACTATTCGAATAAAAAGACTACAAAATTCAGTTATTGATTTAGGGGATAGGGTTTCTGCTTATGATATGACCAATGGGACTATAACTCAAATTAAAAATGCATGGGAAACAATTAGATGTCTATGCATCGAAAAAGGACTATCAAGTATTGATAAAAGAGATGTATATCTATTCAGTAAGAAAAACTTATCAGACACAAGAGAATTAGAAATAATCGATGATTTATATTATTTTTACATAAATGAAGCTAAAACACAACTTCTTGATGGCGATGTGCGAAAGAGGTTATATGATTTTACTCTTAACATGATTCAAAGGTATTATTTAGAAAGCGAAATATGACCTCTTAAATATTATAGGAATTAGTTCTATCAAGGGCGTGGATGTGAGTTGGAGCTAAACAATCAGAAGTACAGCACATTATGGACAGTATAGTAATTATGAGGTAAAATAGAGAAAGATTGTTGTTGTGGTAGTTGTAGTTCGAATATATCAAGAACTACAACTTTGTTTATAATAAATGACATTGCATTGCTATCGTAAGAATATAACAAAGAAAAACTTGGCTATAAGGAGTCAAACCCAAGGTTTGTGTCTTATGCTGATGCTCTAAAAGAGCGAGAAGATAATAAAAGGGGAATGGGGGCTTTGTACTTGAATATTGGAATGCCAACACTTATTGAATTAAATACTATAGAGGAAAATATTAAACTATGTAAAGACCTAGGTTTAAATTTTATTGAAATAAATCTAAACCTACCTCAGTATCAGGTAGATCGATTGAAAGCCAGTGAGCTACTTTTATTACAGCAGAAACACGACATTTTCTTTACTTTCCATTTGCCAGAAGATTTAGAAATTGCGCATTTCAACAAAATGATAAGAGATGCTCACTGGAAAACTGTTTTTGAAGTAATAGACATCATGAAAAGAATTGGCAGTAAAATAATGAATATGCACATGAGTAAAGGGATTCATTTTACACTACCATCAAAGAAAGTATTTTTATATGAGAAATATAATATGGAATACTGCCAAACCTTTAAGTCATTTGCAAAACAAGTCATTGAAAGAATTGGCCAATACCCCATTAAGGTTGCTATTGAAAATACAGGAGTATATGATAAACAATTCATCACTTCAATAATGGATGAACTTTTAAAAGACGATGGATTTGCGCTCACTTGGGATATAGGACATGACTACTCAAGTGGAAATCTAGATAAAGATTACATACTTAAGAATATAAATAAACTTAAACATATGCATCTACATGATGCTCGTGGTCAGCAAAATCATATGGTCTTATATGATGGGGATCTTGATATTAATAAATACATAGATTTAGCTTATAAAGAAGAGTATTCGGTAGTTATCGAAACTAAAACAATTGAAGCTTTAAAAGAATCTATATGTAGATTAAGACAATCAGGATATTCGTTTTAGAAAGTATATTATTGGATTTAAGGAAAGATTGGTTGATAAAGATTTTAGAATGTGTGACATTAATAATAGTGGAGGATGAGATATGAATACATACATACTTATTTATGAAGGGTTCGCAAATTTTGAAGTAGTTATAGCAAGCTTATTATTGAAGAGTAAAGGTGATATTATTACAATAGCAGTTGATGATAATCCTATAACATCGTGTGAGGGATTTAAATATGTTCCACATAAATTGGTAAAGGATATCGATATCAATGATGTGGGTGTTCTATTAATACCTGGTGGAGATCCAAATGAGTTATATGATAAGAAAGAGGTATATGATTTAGTGCGAAGAGCAAATAACGAGAAAGCAATTATTGGAGCTATATGTGCTGGTCCTGTACATTTAGCTAAAGCAGGAATAATACAAGATGTAAAATATACTGTTAGTAAAGATGAGAGATCTCTAAAGTATTTTAATAAAGATAATTATGAAGGCTCCAATGTCGTAGTGGATGGAAATATTGTAACTGCAAAACCAACAGGATATGTGGATTTTGGTATAGAACTAGGTAAGTTGATATCCATATATGATAATGAAGAGGATTTAAAAGGGACAATAAATTTCTTCAAGTATTTTAAGGAATAGTCATGACTAATAACAAAAACCTTAAAATAGAAATACAATGGAAAAGTAACTGTTGATTAATAAGGTGTGCTAGGCGATATAAACAAGTTAATTGAAAAAGTTGATTATTTGTTAAGAGAGCAGGATAGGAGTAGAGAATGAAGGTCAATATTAGAAAGCTAAATAAAATATTAGTAAATAGTTGTGATGAAAAGAAAGTCTTTAATGCTACAGTAAAAATAGCTAATGAGAATGACGAGTTGATTTGGAGGGGAGAGGCCGGATCAGCTAAAGAGCTAAAGACTTTTGCAATCGCTAGTATAACTAAAATGTTTACCGCAGCTGTTATATTTAACTTAGTAGAAAAGAAAAAGATGTCACTGGATGATCCCATTGGTAAATATGTAAGTGCTGATATACTGAAAGGTATTCATATTGTCAAAGGTAAAGATTATAGTGGATTCATTACCATTAAGCAACTCTTATGTCAAACAAGTGGGCTAGCAGACTATTATACTGAAAAAAGTAAAGACCATAATTCTTTTTTAAAAGATGTATATGAAAAAGATTATGAAATTACTTTACAAGAAATATTAGATAGAACTAGAAAGCTTAGACCTCATTTTATAAATGGTACGCAAGAAAAAGCCTACTATTCTGATTTGAATTTTGAATTATTAGGAGAGCTATCAAAAACAGTGACGGGACAATCATTAACAAGTCTCTATAGTGAATACATAATAAAACCTTTAGAGTTAAAGTCGACATACTTATGTACAGGAAATGATGAAATATATACACCAATATACTGGGGAAAGAAGAAACTGGACCGTCCTTTGGTATTATCTAGTCAACCTGCATCAGGTGGCATAATTTCAGATGCAGATGACTTAATAAGATTCTTAAAAGCGTTTTATCGAGGTAATCTTTTTCCGAGAAAGTATATTACTGATAATAATTGGCATAGAATTCAGTGGTTTCCTCTGGAATATAGTATGGGTATGATGAGATGTAAAATGTCAAGAGTGATGTCACCTTTTATTCCTGCACCTGAAATACTAGGGCATTCAGGATCTACAGGGAGTTTTGCGTTTTATTGTCCATCTAAAAAAGTTTATATAGCTGGCACGCTGAATCAGGTGAAGAAGAATCCTTTTCAATTAATCTATAGGATGTTAAATTGTTTAGATTAGTTGGAATAAGAATTAAGTTATGTATTAGTTAATAAGCTAGAAGCTATAATATGAGGTGGGAATATGATTAGATTTATTGAAGAGTTATCTATGAATGCGTGGCCATCTTTACAAACTTATTTATATGATGGATGGGTTCTAAGAGTTTCTAATGGTTATACAAAGAGAGCAAATTCAGTTAACCCTATCTATAGCTCAAAGATTGACATAATTCAGAAAATAGAATGCTGTAGGGCATTCTATGAAAAATTTGGACTTCCAACCATATATAAAATAACTTCTGATGGTGTTTCATTGACTCTAGATAATAAGCTTCATGACTTAGGATATAAAAGAATTGATGAAACATCTGTAAGAGTTATTAATTTGAAGATGCATAATTTAATTCATGAAACATCTGCTGAAGTAAGGTATGAATACAGTGAAGAATGGTTAGACGAATATATTGCAAGTACAAAGATGGATATTAATAATGCTAAAACATTAAGATCAATGTTGAAGTGTATAATTGGAAAGACTATTTGGATTACTCAAAGAGAATGCTGCAAAGCGGTGGGCTTTGGATATGGTGTTATTGATAAAGGCTATGTAGGTATATTTGATATATATGTAGATGAGTCTTATAGAGGAAAAGGATACGGAAAGGATGTAATGAATAGTATTCTTTCAGAAGCCAGTAAATTAGGAGCTAATAAAGCATATTTGCAGGTTGTAGTTAGTAATACTGTAGCAGATAATCTGTATCGCAAATTGGGATTTGAAGAGGTCTACAGGTACTGGTATAGAAAATTATAGAAATTCGTGACTTAAAATATTTTTCTCATAAGAATTCATTTTTGTTAAGAAGAAAGGAATAAGTTTAATGAATGATAAAATACGATATGTCCATACTAACTTAATTGCAGAAGATTGGAAAAGATTAGCTAGTTTTTATATTAACATTTTCGGTTGTAAACCCATTCCACCTGAGAGAAATCTGTCAGGAAAATGGTTAGACGATTTAACAGGAATATCAGAAGTGTCTATAAAGGGTATCCATCTAAGCTTACCTGGTTATGAAAATGGCCCAACCTTAGAAATTTTTGAGTATTCTCCAACAGATAAAGTGTATGCAGAGAAACATATTAATCAAATGGGGTTCGGTCATCTTGCCTTTCATGTTGACTCTGTTGAAGTAGTACTGAAAAAGATATTAAAAAATGGTGGAGGACAGTTAGGGGAAATGGTTAGAAAAGAATATGAAGGTATCGGAGTCTTGACAGCAGTATATGCATCTGACCCAGAAGGTAATTTTATTGAAATTCAAAATTGGAGTAAATAACAATGAAGAAAATACATTATCCAACAAAGCATTGGAAGAAATCTACTCCTGAATCAAAAAGTATTAATCAAGAAATAATCGATAATTTAAATGAAATGATCATTAATGAATTCCCACAGATAAAAAGTATTGTTGTGGTTAAAGAAGATGCTATTATATATGAAAAATTTTTTAAAGGTTATTCAAAACACTCTTTACATGAAAGTGCATGCATGTTTAAAAGTTTTCTATCTACTGTAATAGGTGTAGCTCTAAAAAATGAACTAATCGAAAGTGTTGACCAGAATGTAACAGATATTTTTAGTGAAGAAATTCCTGATGATCTAGATGTAAATTTTAAAAGGATTACGATTAAGCATCTTTTAACAAAGACATCAGGAATAATTTAGCCAGCCCCTGATTATGAGTTTGCTAATAATGAAAAATACAATGATATTAGGCTTCCATTATCATTAAGGGTTGCTAATGAGCCTGGCCTGGTATTTGAGTATAAACCAGACCCACATATTTTATATTACATAATTGAAAAACTCTCAGGAGTAGATTTTGTATCCTATACTGATGAAAAGTTGTTGTCCCATCTTGGGATTGATGACTATGTATGGAACACTGATTTCTATGACACTGAGTGTTTACTCATGAAGACTAGGGATATAGCAAAATTAGGTTATCTTTACTTGAAAAATGGTCAATGGGATGGAAAACAAATCATTTCACCGAAATATATAGATGAAGCAACAACAATTCAAGTAGATGGTACTCATCCTGAAAATAAGCCTTATGGTTATTTGTGGTGGCTTACAGAATATAGTCATTATCAATGTTACTATGCAGGAGGTTTCGGAGGTCAGTATCTATTTGTGATACCAGAATTAGAGCTTATATTTGTCATTACGTCGGATATGGATAGACCACATCCTGAAAATAAACTTTTAGTTAAAGAATTTTTGGGAATGATTAGATCAAGTGATACAGTTCTTAGTGGAGGTTGTCTTGATAAAAAGGTGCTTAACCTACAACAAGAAGAGCGTATTAAGTTATTAAGAGAGATACAAACATTTTTTGAACAAGAGCGAGATGATGAAATTGGAACAATGGAGGCAGGTAAGGTCTTAGATTTCTTCCTCGATAATCTAGCAACATCAATCTATAATAAATCATTAGATGATGCCAGGTTTTGGACTTCTAAAAGGTTAGAAGATATTGACTTTGATTATGATATACTATTTAAGTAGATCTACAAAGATTAACATGTGATAGGATATTGAGAAAGGATGCTATGATTCATCCTGTGTTAATTGATCAATAAATATTAACAAGGATTTGACCAGTCTAAAAAAAGGCTGGTTCTTTTTGAGGGTAGAAAATGGTTATAAACATTTTCTATAAACCATACATAATCACATCAGCTAAATATTGTGATATAATAGTTGAAATTGAATGAACGTATAAAGTTATATACTTAATACATTACCAATATTTTTGGAGGTGAGCCCTTTGGTAACACAATAGTAGCTTGAGGAAGTTAAAATGTTTCCTAAAAAAATAAAGTTTAATAGAATGGAGGGAGCATGAATGTTTGAATTAGTACAAAAGGAATATAAAAGAATTACTCCACTTATTAAAGATATACAGTATAGTGAAGTCTTAATTCATTCGGTAATTGAAGGGAATTCACCAGGGAAAATCTTTGTTGATAATACAGACAATCCGAGATCAGCTTACATAGAGAGTGACTTTTCTTTTTTAATTGGTTGTGAAGATAACAAAGATTTCAATGAGAGTATATGTAAATATATAATGGAGTATAGGATAAACGATTCACAAGGTGATGAATTGATTCTTTTTTTAGGTTCATCAAATTGGAAGGTTGTAGAACAGTTTCTCCTAAATAGCGGTTGTATAAAAATCCAACGTAAAACATTTGGCTTTAATAAAAGCAAATATAGGGAAGCTGTATTAAGTGAGATGAGTAGATCAAAAAAAATTGAATTAAGAAAGATTAATCAAAAGATTATTGATAGTCATAAAAAGTTTAAAACCATTGAGCAGTATCCATCCAATTTTGGCTTCTGTATTTTCTGCGATGATGTTGTTGTAAGTGAATGCATATCCGTAGCTGTAGGATGTGGACAGGCAGAAATAAGTATCAGTACGAGAGAACACTATAGAGGGAAGGGATACGCAACAATAGCTATTATTGCATTCATCGATTATTGCCTAGAAAATAATCTACTACCTAGTTGGTCATGTTGGCCCTTTAGAGAAGAGTCCATACACCTTGCAAATAAGCTTGGATTTGAAGAAGAACATGGGGTACCGGCTATATATTGGTCAAGAGATATATAGCAAGGAAAAGTTAATGATCGTGTATTTTTAAAGTTTGACCAACCTATTTTAACTAAGGTTGGTTTTTAATTAGTTATTATAGTGATGGTAATTACATTATTGCTATAATGTGGTATAATGAAGGAATATGTTTTTTACAATAATAGATGATATTGACTGGAAGAGAGTTGGTGAATATGAGTAGTAAACATATAAAACGGATTAGCATATTTGTTTTCATCATTTTAACTGTAGCGATATTACCCTTTACTATATACAGACTTGATCGAAATAATAAGCTGGATAACAATGATTTGCTAATAGCATATGAATCATTAATACCTATCAATAAAGAAGTTTCAGAAATTAATGGCGTGTATTATGAAGATTATTTTTATGGAAAAGATGTTGGAAGAGTAATATTAACATACCATGATGAAAATTTGACAAGAGTCACTATCCGAGATGAGAAAAATGGATATATCAGTGAATATATTGGAAATGTTTTATATAATCAATATGATTTTAAAAGGTCAGAATTATCAGCAGAAATCAAATCTTATATTAGTCCTAAATTCTGGTTGACTGGTTATCAGGAAGTTAAGGAGATCTATGACCCTGTACAAATTAGGACTGAGGAAGAATGCGATATAATCAATAAGCTTTTGGAACAAGGTGAATTAGATTCTATTGAAAAGAATAGGAACAACAAAGTAATACAAGCTACATCTGGTACTTATTTTGTTAATTGACATAGAAGATTCGAATTATCTACTGCATTAAAAGTAATCTTAATTTAAGGAGTGGGGATATGTGTAACACTAAGGTTAATAGGTCAATGTTTATTCTTTATGTCAAAGATCAGGAAAAGAGTAAAGTGTTTTATGAAGCTGTATTAGAATACGAGCCATTATTACATGTTCCTGGGATGACAGAGTTCAAACTATCTGACAGTTCACATTTAGGTCTTATGCCAGATGAAGGAATTAGAAGAATACTGGGTGAAGGTGTACCTAATCCTAGCGATGGAAGTGGTATCCCAAGATGTGAATTATATCTCTTTGTTGATAATCCAGATGAAAGCTATAATAGATTGATTATGGCTGGTGGAAAGGGAATCAGTAAAACAGAATTAAGAACATGGGGTGATTATGTATCTTATGGAATCGATCTTGATGGACATATTATTGCATTTGCTAAAAGTAATGGATAAATAATCAAGAGGTAAAATAAAGGGGGGGCGCTATGTTAATTAGGTTTGCATTAGAAAAAGACAAAGAGGATTGGATAAAACTAGCTGAAGATGTTGCAGATGTTTTTCGGGCACCAGATATGGCTAATGACCCTGAATTTCATGCATATATGGATAGTAAGTTAAGCAAAAATGAAGCTATAATTGCAACAGACAGAATGACAAATGCATGTTTTGGTATTATCGGATTTTCAAGAACACATAATAGAATTACATGGTTTGGAGTATTTGAAAAATACCGCAGTAATGGAATAGGTGAAAAATTACTTAAATGCGCTATTAATCAGCTAGATTGGGGCAAAGACATAACTGTTGAAACATACCCAGATGACTATCCACCAGGAATTCCGGCTAAAAAAGTTTATAGAAAATTTGGCTTCATTGATATTGATAAAACACTAACAGATAAACTTAATAATCCAATTTGGAAAATGGCTATACCTACTACATATAAGAAGAAGGGTGCTAGTTTTCACTATAATTTTAATAGATATTCTAAATGGGCTGAAAAGAATAGCTGCCCTGTTTGTCAAGGTCAAGAAGCGCCGTACCCACCCATATTAATAAAAGAACTAGCCAACTCGTGGGTGGAGTGTTATGAAGAAGCTCAGGGGAGACTCTTTGGTAAATGTCATGTGCTTAGTAAGAAGCATTCAGAGCATTTTTATGATTTACCAAGAGATGATATGGCAAATTTTATGGCAGATGTTCAGAAGGTGGCTAAAGCTTTACATCAAGTAACTGGGGCTATAAAAATCAATTATGAAATCCACGGGAATTCAATGCCTCATCTTCATGCTCATCTATTTCCAAGGTATTTAAATGACGATTTTCCTAGCGCTCCCATCGATTATCGCATAACAGAGCCATCACCCTATGAATCAGTAGAGGAATTTAACTGGTTTGTAGAAAAAATGAGAGGACTATTATAATAAAGAGAACCGAGAGGATAACAATGGAGAACTTAGCATATAATTTGAATTTTAATGAGTTAAGTAACAAACTTTCATTAGGAAGTATAATAGATGAACCTAAACAGATTTCAGGCGGTTTATTGCACTTAATGTTTCAGTTGAAAACGGATAGAGGATGTTATGCAGTAAAAGCTTTAAACCCACAAATCATGCAAAGAGAAACTGCAATGGGTAACTATATTTTCTCTGAAAAAGTAGTAAATAAAGTTGCAGATAGTGGTATTAACGCGCTTCCGGCAATAAGTGTCAATGGGAATAGCATTCATAAAGTTGATGGTCAATACTACTTAGTTTTTTCATGGGTTGATGGAAAAGCGCTGAAAGTTGAGAGTGTAGATAGAGATAAGTGCAGAATGATTGGTGAATTACTAGCAAGAATTCACCAATTGGACTTCTCATCAATCTCAAGTAATCATGAAAATAAGATGAATCTTAATACTACAAATTGGAATATGTTATTCGAAAAGGCAAGAAAACTCGATTTGATTTGGGCTAATGAATTTAAAGAAAACCCAGATACACTGTATAAACTTGAGAATCAAGCAAATGCAGCTATACTAAATAGTTTCAATGAGGTAGTCATCTGTCATAGAGATTTAGACCCTAAAAATGTTTTATGGGATGATGCTGGTAAGCCTATGATTATTGATTGGGAAGCAGCGGGTTATATGAATCCTTCGCTGGAACTCTTAGAAGTCGCTTTATATTGGTCAGGTGATGAAAAGCATGATAAAGAATTATTTTGTGCAGTTATTGATGCATATATTGAAAATGGTGGAACCATGAACAGTAACAAAGAAGATACTATATATAGTGTGTTTAAAGGAAAACTCCAATGGCTTGAATACAATATGAAACGTTCACTAAGAATAGAGTGCAGCAGTGAAGAGGAGCAAAAATTAGGTACAAAAGAAGTTGTTAGTACCATGCAATCAATTAATGCTTATTCAAGATTAATTCCTGACTTATTATATTGGTTAAGATAGAAAAAATCATCATGAGGAGATGTATACATGGCTACGTGGAATCCGTGGCGGGGCTGCCACAAATATAGCGAGGGCTGTAAATACTGTTATATCCACAAAGGGGATCGTAGAAAAAATATTGATACAAATCTTATTACTCGAACTGACAAATTTAATGCTCCCATTGCTAAAAACAAATCTGGAGAATATAAAATTAAAGCGGGGCAGACGTTGTTTCTGTGTTTTTCTAGTGACTTTCTCATTGAAGAAGCCGATCCTTGGCGTCAAGAATGCTGGGAAATGATCAAGGAGCGTTCTGATTTGCATTTTGTTTTTCTTACTAAAAGAATTGAACGGTTTATGAAATGCATCCCACAGGACTGGAAAAATGGATATGACAATGTAACTGTAGGTTGTACAATTGAAAATCAAGATAGAGCAGATTACCGACTTTCATTGTTTTCTACGTTGCCGATCAAACATAAAAATATTATCTGCCAACCATTAATTGAAAAAGTAGATATAGGAAAGTATTTGGATGAAGTAGAATTAGTTGTAGTAGGTGGCGAGTCAGATAGAAATGCACGTACGCTGAACTATGACTGGGTGCTTGACATTAGAGAGCAATGTATCCATAAAAATGTACACTTTGAGTTTAGGCAATGTGGCTCACATTTTATTAAGGATGGAAGAGAATATCATTTAGCTGTTAAAGATTTGTGTAAACAAGCAAGGAAAGCAAATATAAATTGCTAATCTCCTTTTGAAATTTATGCTCTGTAGTTTGTGCATGAAGAAAAGAGAAGTTAAGCTAGCTGAGATTGTTATGTGAAAAAAGAGCATTGTTTCGGTAGGTCCAATTAGTTAGAAGTTAAAGGGGAATTAAAATGAAAGAAATAATACTCATTCAGCATTGCCAATCAGAACATCATATTAATAATTTGTCAGGGGGGTGGACAGATACACCTCTGACTGATTTAGGTAGAAATCAAGCTGATTTAGTCGGTAAGGCTTTAAAAGAAAAAATAGACTCTAAAGAATATACATTAATTTCTTCCGATCTATTGAGAGCTAGTCAAACAGCAGAAATAGTTGGACAACATTTAAACTTAAAAGTTAAAACAGAGTTCGACTTAAGAGAAATTAATACAGGTATCGCAGCTTGGAAAACCAAAGATTGGGTAAGTGAAAATGCTGCACCTATGTTAGAGGGTAGTTTTGATATAGATCACAGAGCTTTTGAAGAGGGAGAAACTTCAAGAGAATTATACATAAGAATTGTTAAATGCATGGAAAGAATATATCATAAGAACGAAAAGAATTTAGTTATAGTTACACATGGATGTGCATTATCTTACATCATAGGTTGGTGGCTAAAGTTTACTCCAGAAATGTTTAAGGAAGCTATATTTACTGCTTCTCCAGCAAGCATATCCATATTAAGAAGTAGCAGATATAATCAAAATGCTTTATGTCTACTAAATGATAGGTCACATTTAATGGGATTGAACCACAATGGTTAGTCACTATTAAAACTCTGATATTTATACGAGGTGGTAGGAAGTGAGCGTATATTTCATAGCACAGATTAAAATTAATGATATGGTTGAATATAATCGCTATCTAGAAAAATGCGATGAGGTATTTTCAAAGTATAATGGTGAATACCTTGCTGTAGATTCAAACCCTGAAATTTTAGAAGGAGAATGGGATTATAGCAGAAGTATAATTATTAAGTTTCCAAATGAAAGAGAGTTAGAAAATTGGTATAAGTCAAGTGAATATCAGCAAATATTAAAACATCGTTTAAAAGCTGCTATTTGCGACACAATAATTGTGCATGGTAAATAAATTATTTTTTGATTGTCTAAATGATAACTCATATTAACCTTAACTTTTAAGTTTTACTTGGTACTTGACAACGAATGTATGTTCTATTAGAATATAATGGTAAGTATGCGAAATAAGAGGAGGATGAGTCATGTTACAATTGAAAAGAGTACAAGATGAAGATTTAGTATTGCTAACAAATATCAAAAAAAGAGCTTTTGCAGAAGAATTTAAGAAATATGGCTTTATACCTGAAGATATGATTAGTTTGGAATGGCATAAAGAAATGTCACATAAGAGTATATATTATTCCATATATAATGGGGAGACGATTATTGGCGGCGTTAATATTTTTAAAGGAAATAAGAACCAATACTATCTTTGTAGTCTATTTATTGATGCTGAACATCAGAACAGAGGGCTTGGAAAACAAGTAATGACTTTATTAGAGGAAATGCATGATGACAGTAAGAAATGGGGATTAGAAACGCCATCAATGAGTACACAAAATCATCACTTTTATGAAAAGTGTGGCTATAAACATGTCAGTGATATGACTCCAAATGGAGCACCAGAAGGTTTTTCATTAAGAGTCTATGAGAAGTTAATGGATTAAAACCAATAAAATTAAGGTAATAGTTGACCATATGTAGTATAAAAGTTTAATTAAAGGAAATCATTAGAGATTTCCTTTTTCATATTTAAAGATTAATTAGTTTTTAATATTGTTATAGTAATCTTTATATATTGAGATTGATTGATAGATAAATGATTGTTAAAATATAGCTATAATGGATTTAGCTGATAACTGAAGGGGAGATTACATGAATTATGATTTATCGTTTTTAGAGGAAGACAATCAATATATTTCAAGAATTATTGATAAGTATTATGGCTGTGATGTAATATTTACAAAAAAAATAGGTGAGGGCTTTTATGGGGGAGTTTATATTGTAGATATAGGTAAGGAGCCTTCTAGAGTTGTTGTTAAATGGTACAAGCAAAGTGGAAGAAACATCCAGGAAGAAAAACAGTTAAAATTATTGAGAAAGCACTCTCTAATCAAGGTTCCAGAAGTATACTTTGTACATAGTCATAGTGAAGATATTCCCTTTGAAGCATTACTAATGGAGTATGTAGAAGGGGTTAATGCAGCAAGTCTTCCAACAGATCATATTAACAGAGATAAGTTTGTTGAAGAAATGGTGGGAAATCTTATTCATTTGCATAGTATATCAAATAATAATGGTTTTGGAGATGGAGTAAAGATGTTCTCAGATTGGAGAACTTGCTATGGTGAAAGAATCAACAATTTACATCAGATATTACACCTAGATTTTAAGGATACTATATCACCCTACTTAATGAAAGTCGTAGATGAATCATGGGATTCATTCGATAAGATTTTTGTGGAGCCAGTAGAGAAATCTTCTTTGATTCATAGTGATTATAACCTTTGGAATATACTAGTTGATAAGAATAGTGCAAAGATAACAGCGATTATTGACCCACTAGATGCTGGATGGGGTGATAAAGAAATTGATCTCTTCCATCTTCAAAATGCTGATGGAGACCGTTTTGGATTACTTCAGTATTATCAACGTAATAGTGAACTTTCAGAGCTATTTATAGTTAAAAATGCATTCTATTGGTTTTGGGATGATATAAAGCATATGATTAATATGGGATGGTACGATGAGGAGAGTTTCACGTCATCTGGAAAAAAATTATTATCACTAAAACATGAGTACATAGGTGGCTAGAGGTCTAAATATTCACATTAGTTATCTGTTTTTATTTATTTAAGAGAGATTTAAGTGTCATATGATGGACAATTATGGAATAATGAGGTAAAATTATTAAATAGACTCGAACAATGATTTTATTATACGCGATGTTTGAAGTTCCCTTAGTTATTGGGAACTTCAGTTTTATATAAACATGTATTGTGAAAATAGTATAGTTAAGTAGATTGATGATATAGGAAATGAGGATAGGATGGAAAAGAATGTTTTATGGTATAGAGATGAGCAAGTTAAAAGAACAATAGAGAATTTGAGTAAACATAATATGGATGGGTATTATGCAGATGATGAAAAACAATTGTTAGTCTTATTAAAAGAACTCATCAACGAGGATTCAGTAGTAGGTGTAGGAGACTCGATGACACTTTTTCAAACAGGAATTATAGAATTTCTTCGTTCATGGAACATTACTTTTCTTGATAAGTATAGAGAAGGAATAACAAGTGATGAAAAGAAGGAAATATATATTAAGAACTTTTCTGCTGATACCTTTATGAGTGGTACAAATGCATTAACAGAACAAGGAGAACTATACAATATTGATGGTAATGGAAGTAGAGTTGCGCCGATGCTATATGGGCCTAAACAAGTAATCATCGTTGTCGGAGTAAATAAAATTGTAAGAGATATTGATGAGGCAGAGAAACGGGTAAGAAATTATGCAGCACCAATTGACGCTAAGAGATTAAAAAAGAATACACCTTGCACTAAGTTAGGGTATTGTATTGATTGTAAAAGTCCTGAGCGAATATGCAATGACTTTGTAATAATAAAAGGTCAGTTTAATAAAGATAGAATCAAAGTGATTATTGTTGGTAAAGAGTTAGGATATTGAAGCTACGAGTTCGAGACGTTGCAAGAACAAAAAAGCTAAAGGATTGTCCTAGTAGAGGGATAAATCATTATTGGAGGGTAACTATGCAAATAGGTAAATTAATTGGACAAGGTAGAACTGCTGAAATTTATGAGGTAGGAAATGATAAGATCATAAAGCTATTTAAATCAGGCATCTCAAAACAAGCAATAGAGTATGAGTATAACATTTCAAAAGAAATTAGTGATAGCGGGTTTCCTGTAGTTAAAACATACGAGCTAGTAGAACAGGATAATAAAATAGGTGTGGTTTATGATAAAGTGAATGGTAGAACGATGATGGAAAAAATGGCAACTGAACCATTCAAGATATATCAACATGCAAAGAATTTTGCAGAACTTCATCATAGTATGCATAAGGGAATAGAAGGTAATATTTCAAGTATTAAAGATAGACTGATTGATTGCATTAATGCAACTGATTTACTTGATAGTAGCTGTAAGGAGAGGTTAACAACATATACGAAAAAACTTCCTGATGGAAATAACCTTTGTCATGGCGACTTTCATCCTGATAACATACTTAATGAAGGAGAAAAATACTATATAATTGATTGGATGACAGCTACAAAGGGAGATTCATTAGCTGATGTGGCTAGAACTATAATAATGTTGAAGTATGGTGTTCTTCCAGATAACATGTCAAGAGGACAAAAAATAACTATTAATATATTCAGAAAAGTGCTTCTGAAGCAGTACATAAAACATTATATGAAAATTTCTGGCATTAGTATGCAAGCAATCGAAAAGTGGCAATTACCAGTTGCAGCAGCTAGATTAATAGAATGGGTTCCAGAACATGAAAAGAAGAAGTTATTGGAGTTCATTCAAGATGAAATAGAGAAGCTATAAATATTAAACTATTTGACCTATTTTTGCATGGACTAAAGTTCATACAAAGTAATAGATATTAAATCAGGAAGTGACGTTTGTATGAGGATTAATAAAGTAATAATATACCCATTTAGTATTCTAATAATCACAGTTATTGTTATTTATATATTTAATGCAGTGGAAGATAAAAGGTTTATGGAAGAACTATCTCTTTTACATCCGAAACAGATAGAAAATTATATAAGACTGTCAGAATCTATAAAAATCAATGACCTAGAATTTGGAGGCGATATATTTCAAAATAGTAAAGAGGATCTGTTAAGTAGCTTAAGCCTAGATGAGTGGAAAAAGAAGAGAGTATCTAGTCCAAATGAACTAAGTGCTGATATACGAATTGAAATTGATGAGAATTATCGAGTTTATTTGTATGAAACAGTGCCATTAGCCATGGTACTCTATAAAGATGAATGGCGATATTATAAAATATCTCAGTCGATCCACAGAAATGTAAGTGATTGGTTATATAGTGTAACTAAATAAATCTGTTGTCTAATAAAATCATATTGAGGGGATAGGTATATGGAAATTGTACTCGTAGTGATTTTTTTTATCATTATTGTATTTGTACATTTTTTGCAAGGTGAAAACCATCAGGGTAGAATAAATGAGAAGGTTAATTCACTTGGAGGAAATGTAATAAGTACAGAGAGATGTAATCTATTAACTGGAACAGGTCCATTTATTATGAATGGTAAAGGTAGAACGATTTACAGAGTTGAATATGAGATTAATGGAATAAGTAAAGAAGGATGGGTAAGATTTGGGGGAATAACTGGACCTGATTGGAGACTGTAGCATATCAAGGAGGTTTATTGTATGGTTAAATTAGAAGAAATCATCAGATTTATAGACTCTAAGTTTAAGACAAGTACTTTTGATAATTATAAGGAAGAGTCAGGAATTACATATAATGCTGGTAGGAGTATTAAAAAAATTGGATATGCAACAAACCTAACACCTGAAGTTATTAGACTTGGAAGGGATCAAAAGGTTGATTTAATTATGACTCATCATGATGCATGGAAATTTATATACGGTTTAAAAGATGAATGTAAAAGATTACTAAATGAAAATGGAATATCTCATTACTATAATCATCTACCGCTAGATGACTGTGAATTTGGTACAAACAGCAGTCTTGCCCTTGAATTAGGCTTAGATGAAGTTAAGAAAACATGTGATGAAGATGGTTATAAGTGTGGCGTTATTGGTGAATATAAAGAAGAAAAAGATATTGAAGGTTTTATTGATTTAGTAGAAAGCAAGTTAGAAGAAAAAGTTCAATTTTGGAAGTTCAATAACAAGCCAATAAAAAGAGTATTCATATTATGTGGGGCTGGACATTTAACCTCTGATATGAAAGAGGCAGTGGATGAGAAGTGTGATCTATATTTAACAGGTGAAAAGATATTATACACTGTGGAATATGCGAAGCTACACCAAATGAATCTAGTAGTGGGAAGCCACACATTTATAGAATTATTTGGAGTTAAGAGTATGGCTAATATAGTAAATGATGAATTCAAAGATGTAGAAGTTGTATTACTTAAAGAACAACATCTGGAGGCAAATGGATACGAGTAAAGTATAATATGAATTTATTATCTACGATTAACTGGAGGTATATGATGTTCAAGAATAACATGATTGAGGTTCATAAAAAAATTCAAAGTATTATTGGTAATGTCGTTGAAATAAAACCAATCGGCAATCATGATTTGAAACGCCATCTAGTATTTTTAGTAGAGACATTTGAAAAGTCATATGTTATTAAGTTTTATTATGTCAAGAATAGATGGAATAGAGAAGTAGCTGCATTGAAATTATTAGAGGATACAGATATTCTTGTACCACATTTAGTTGACTATGGTAAGTTAGATGAGGTTGAATGGATATTATATGAGTATGTTAATGGAGCTTTGCTAGATACGATACAAGAAGAAATTCCCACCAGTAATCTGAAAGATATTTACTTTAAAGCTGGTGAACAATTAGGACTGCTTCATTCATTGAAGTATTTCGAACACTATGGAATATTAAACGAAGACTTAGAGTTTAAAAATAGTTATCATACCTTTAAGAGTTATTTTCAAAATGAAGTTGAAAGAATATTCACCAATCTAAATAAGTTTACACATGAAGAAATTGACTTAATTAATAAAGCTAAGAAAACTCTAATGAAGACTTTAGAGTTCTTGAATGATAACGATATTCAAGCAAGACTTTGCCATAACGATTTTGGAGCTAGGAATCTAATAGTAAGTAAAGATAGTGGTGCATACAAGTTAGTATGTGTGATTGACTTTGAACATAGCGTAATAGCAGATGCAGATCGAGAACTAGTTTTATTTTATTATAGTTTAAAAGACTCCAATGAACCACTATGGAAAGCTTTTGAAAGAGGTTATGAAGGTCATTTAGCAATCAATCAGGATAGCATTCATGATAAGAAACTCTTGTATAGGTTGTATAGAGGGTTATCTATTTGTAGTTGGTCACAGAATGTGGACAAAGATCATTATGATGAAGGAATAAAAATACTGAAAGAAACATTAATAAGCTATTCTGAAAGATAAATTATAAAATAGATTCAAGAATAAGATTGAATGAAATAATAGGAGGAGTTTAGATGAAGCATCCATTTGAGAATGTTGAGAATAAGACATTAAAAGGTACATTTTATACGTTTCTAGGGTTGACAATCTTATGTATTATTTGCTCAATAATAATTATGAGGACAGGACCATCTTGGAGTGATTTTGGAAGACTATCTATTGCGTTGAGTGTTGAAAATGCTGAGAAGATTATAACAAACTGGACGAATCAACAGAAAGCAACACTAGCCTTTTTATCTGGATTTGATTTTTTGTTTGGATTTATCTGGGCAAATTGTTTAGCAGTAGGTATGGTGTTAGCGATTGGTGATGCAAAATCAAATAAATTAAAGTCACTATATAGGATTCTTGCATGGGGGGCATGGGGAGCCATTATTCTTGATATACCTGAAAATTTATCCTATTACATAATGACCGTATTTAAGGTTTATCCGGTATTACCATTAACGTTTACAGTCTTAATGTCTTTAAGATGGATATTTGCAATGGTAGCCTTATTCCTCTTAATTATGTCTCATTTTAAAATGAGAGACCGACTAGGCAATAATAATAAAAGGAGGGACAGTGTTGAAAATTAATGATCATGTTTATAGGCTTGATAGTACAAAAAGCTCAAATTGCTTCCTAGTGTTTGATGAAGAGCTTGTCTTAATCGATACTGGACATGCTTTTGTAGGAAAGAGGATGTTAAAAGAAATTCAGGAGATGAATATTGCTCCAACTGATATTAAACATATTCTCCTTACCCATCATGACATTGATCATATAGGCAATGTGAGATGGCTTCAAGAAATAACAGGAGCCACAGTATGGGCACATGAAGAAGACATTCCATATATCACAGGAACAAAGGACAGACCTGGGTTTAAAAAGTATATCGGGAAATTGGCTGCTAAAAAGTACATAAAAGATATAGAGCCATATGGAAGTAACATGAAGGTAGGAAATATACAAATAATTTATACACCAGGTCATACACCAGGGCATGTCTGTATGCTCTATAATGACGTGTTATTCGCAGGAGATTTAGTTGAACATAAAAGAAACAAATTAACCCCTTTTCCCAACGCATGGAACTGGGATACTCAAAAACTTCAACAATCTATTGATAGTTTAAAAAACACTGAGTACGAATGGGTATGTATGGCTCACGGAAAGCCATGCCAACAAAGGATAACAATCGATTAGTTATCTGCCCAAAAAGGGGAGGGTGCAGATGATACATGAAATTCATCAAAACGATTACTATAAAGTAAAAATGTTATTGGAAGGTGTAAGAAATTTTCCTGAAGTTCATGCAGTTATAGACCAAAATAACCCTGGAAAGATATATACTGATAATAGGAATGCCCCTCAAACAGCGTTAGTATGGAGTCAAGGTATGCAGGGATTTTACTTTATAGGTGATGACAAAAATGATAGCTTTTTAAAAGATATTAAAGAGTTTATTAATCAAGTCATAATAAGAGATTTAATACAAAAAGAAATCAATTGGTTTGAAATATCAGGAGCAAATACTAGATGGGATCATAGAATTGAAGAGTTGTTCGAAGAGCGAGATATTCAATATGGTATACAATTAACATATTTATGGAATAAAAGTACAGATGAATATAAACATCAACTTAATTGTTACGACATTAGAAAAGTTGATCAAGATATATTAGGATTAGAGGTAGAAAATCTAGATTTTATAATTAAAGAATTGGAGTTGTTTTGGGGGACGTTGAGTAATTTCTTTAAAAATGGAATCTGTTATTATACCATTGAAGATAACAAAATAGTAAGTATATGTTATTCAGGCTTTAAAACTGACAATACTTTTACAATTGGTATTGAGACATTAAAAGAGTATAGAAAGAAAGGATACGCTCATATTTTGGCTAGTCATTTCATTCAAGACTGTTTAGAACATGCTATTCTGCCTTATTGGGATTGTAGTGACGATAATATTGCATCTAGAAAGTTAGCAGAAAAACTAGGATTTGAAAAGGATAGTCAGTATAGATGTTATTGGTTTAATTTTTAAAAGAAAAGGGGATAGAGATGGCTCATATATTTAATAAAGAAGAACTTAGCTTTGAATATAAGGAATCACCAATTAAAGAATTTGCTTGGTATAGAAGTGAAAAACTTCATGAACTAGTAAACGCAAAACAAGTCATATTTGATATTAAATCATTAGATGCAGGTAAGTACTCATATCCATATCACTTTCATAGAAATGCTGAAGAGGTCTTCGTCATTCTTAGTGGAAATGTCATGCTTAGAACGCCAGAAGGATTTAGAGAACTTAAAGATGGAGATATCGTCTTCTTTGAAATAGGTTCAAAAGGTGCTCACCAACTATATAATCACACTGAAACACCATGTACATATTTAGATTTAAGAATAAATCCAGAGCTTGATATATGTGAATACCCTGATTCAGGAAAAATAAATATTTTACCTAACAAAGAGATATTCTATAATCAAGACAAAGTTGATTATTTTGCTGGAGAAGACACTGTAAAGAATAAATGGAATAAATATCATCAGCACCAATTATAGTATAAACTAAGGAGAAGAAGCTATGCTCAATAAATATGAATTTGAATCAGAAAGACTAGGATTTAGACAATGGGATGAAAAAGATAAAGAGCCCTTTTATATGATGAATAGTAATAATGAAGTTATGAGATTCTTTCCCAATACTTTGTTAAGAGAAGAATCTAATAAGTTTGTAGATAAAATCATGAAACATTTCGAAGAAAAGGGATATGGATTATGGGCTGTTGAAGTTAAAAAGACCAATGAGTTCATTGGTTTTATAGGTTTTAAAGAAGCAACATTTGAGGCAGCATTTACCCCATGTATTGAGATTGGATGGCGTTTAGATAATAAACATTGGAATAGAGGGTATGCCACTGAAGGGGCTAGAGCATGTCTTAAATATGCCTTCAATCAACTGAAGTTAAATGATATCTATTCTTTCACTGCTCAGATAAATCACCCATCAATTAATGTTATGAGCAAAATAGGACTAAGAGAGGTAGGGACATTTAACCATCCTAAAGTTGCAGAAGATAGTCCACTTAGACCTCATGTTTTATATAAGATTGATAGAGCAATGTATAAGCATAATTAAAGCTCTTGCTACAGGATTAAAATCAATATGCAAATTAGAAAGATATTTTTATTGGGCTATACAGCATTAATGAGACTTAGGGTAGATAAGGAGTGTTTAATATTACTTTAAGAAGTTACGAGTCAAAGGATAAACTCAAATTACAAGAGATGATACCAGCTCTATATGATGAGAACCCTGAGGGAGAAGCTATAGACATAATAATAATAAGTAAAACTATTGAAACTCTAAGCATGTACCCTCAAAAAGGGGAAATTATTATTATGGAAGAACAAGAAGATATTATTGGATATTCCTTAATAATATTATATTGGAGTAATGAATATGGAGGAGACCTCGTTAACATTGATGAATTATATGTTAAACCTAAATATAGGGGAAACGGATATGCTACATATTTTATGGAATATGTATTCAGCCATTATAGCGATAATACTATTATTCTGGAAGTTACTCCATCAAACATAAAAGCATATAATTACTATAAAAAATTAGGGTTTAAAGATATAGAAAATAGACACATGATTAAGAAGAACTAAATGATAATAGGAGTACTAAAATACCATATTTCAAACTAGTGTTGGGTAAAAGTGAGACTATACATCAGAATAGTGTGTTGTTTGATAAGTATAAGAGAGGCACAAATTAATGATGCGTTAGCAATTGCTAAAGTTCATGTAGATACGCGAAAAGATACATACAATGGAATTATTCCGGATTCATATCTTTCCAAAAGAACTTACGAAACTGCCACAAAGAATTGGACAAATAGAATAGGTAATCCTCAATCAAATGAACTCATATTTGTAGCTGAGAATAATGAAGGAGATTTAGTAGGCTTCACATCAGCTTCAACAATAAGTGGTGATGATTCGTTTGAAGGTCTATTGTCTACGCTTTACATATCAAAATATCATCAACGACAAGGGATTGGTCAATTACTCGTTCAAGCAGCTATAAAGAAATTGATTGAAAAGAACATTAAGAGCTTAATGGTATGGGTATATGCAGAAAATCCATCAAGAAATTTCTATGAGCGTTTAGGTGGGAGACCAGTTAAAGAGAAGATTGTGAACCGTGGCAAGAAAGTATCAGAAGTTGCCTATGGTTGGGACGATATCACAAAACTTGTATGAACACTGGATTTGTAGTCTGAAATTTATTGATTTTAGCAATACAGGTCAAGAAAGAATAGTTATTTTTTGCTATCCTTTATATTGGAGGTGATGAGATGGAAAGTTGGGAAAAAATCGATGCTGTACAGCGAATGCAAGACTATATAGAGGAATATCTTGCAGAACCAATAACATTAAAAAAGTTGGCTCAAGCAGCTGGGTATTCTCCATGGCATTCAACAAGAATATTTAAGGAGTTACTTGGAAAAACACCTTTTGAGTATATAAGGAGTCTAAGACTTTCACAAGCTGCGATTAAACTTAGAGATGAGGATGCTAAAGTTATTGATGTTGCTTTTGACTTTGTTTTTAACTCCCATGAAGGTTTTACAAGAGCATTTTCTAAGCAGTTTGGTATGAGACCTTCACAATACAGTAAAAATACACCCCCTCTTCAACTCTTCATGCCCAATAGTATCCGTGATTATTACCTTAGTTTGCAAAAAGGAGCAGGTGAAAATATGTGTAAAAAGTCAAAGCCTAATGCTGTGTTTGTTCAAGTAGTTGATCGTCCAGGAAGGAAATTAATAGTAAAAAGAGGTACAAATGCTACACACTATTTTGAGTACTGTGATGAAGTTGGATGCGACGTGTGGGGAATACTCTCTAGTATCAAAGAAGCATTGTATGAACCAATTGGCATGTGGATGCCCGAAAATTTACGTAGTCCAGGAACATCCCTATATACCCAAGGAGTAGAAGTGCCTGCTGATTATAACGGGATAGTACCTGAGGGATTCGAATTGGTTGATCTTCAGCCTTGTAAGATGATGGTCTTTCAAGGGCGACCTTATGATGATGAAAATTTTCAGGAAGCAATAGGTGAGGTTGGAGAAGTTATGAAAGATTATGATCCAGAAATCTATGGTTTTACATGGGCTGATGAAGATGGACCAAGATTCCAACTTGCACCCATGGGATATAGGGGATATATAGAGGCAAGACCTGTTAGGCAAATTAATATAAGATAATTTATTTATGGGGACTTGTTACTAAAACAGTCCTCATTTTATGGAATAGGAAAGTTCGTGTTTTGCTCGCAAGGTACCATACTTTCCTATTCCAGTTTTTTATTACTTTTAATCACTTTACTTCGTAGAAACGATCTAGCAAGTAATCATACTCTCCTACACAAACTTGAAACGTACGTTAGTCACTTTTCTAGTTATATAATTGGAAAAGAATATACCTAACTCAAGATAGAAGTCAATTAACAATGTAATCTTAATATTATAGACAGTATTGTAATAATGAGGTAAAATAGAGCTTGGATAATGTTATATTATTCCTTATGATAAGATAGTATCCGAGTCTTATTTGTAGATAGAGAAAAGCTTGGTTAAATACATAGAAAATATGAGGAGGCAGAAAAATGTTACAATTAGGTTCTACATATTTATTAGTTAAAGACATGGAAAAGTCAATTGATTTTTATGAACGACTACTAGAGATGAAAGTTACATCTCAAAACTTTGATAGATGGGCACAGTTTAACTTTGGAGGGAATTGTATAGCTCTCTTTAATCAAAAATATGATGATAAACGCTTCAAGAAAAATGAAAATCTAAAAGAAGCTTATAGTAAAGAATACATAGAGCGGTTTAAAGATCGCAAAATAACCTACGGAAATAACTTTGTTCTTAACTTTTATATTGATGATTTAAATGCTGAGTATAAGAGACTTCAGAACTTGAAGATTGGTAAGCTTTCTCCAATAATGTTCTTAAATGTAGCTTTACCTTATCACTTCTTTTTAATTGAAGACCCAGATGGTAATCAGGTTGAGATCACTGGGAATTGGCGAGTAGATAATGAGTAGAAATAAATGATTAGCTATTAAGGGGTGGTTATAATGAAGGAGATGGAAACAAACAGATTGAAATTGCGTAGGTTTGTACCACAGGACTGGGAAGATTTATATGAGTATTTATCAGACCCTGATGTTGTATTATTTGAACCTTACGATGTTTTTACAAAGGAAGAATGTATTGATGAAGCTATAAGGAGATCAGAGGGTGAACCAAATCATTTTTGGGCCGTTTGTTTAAAAGAGAATGAAAAGATGATTGGGCATGTTTATTTTGCCCAAAAAGAACCCTATGAATTTAAAACATGGATGATAGGGTATGTATTTAATCCTAGCTTTTATGGTCATGGATATGCTACAGAAGCAAGTAAAAGGATATTGGAATATGGATTTAATGATAAGAAAGCTCATAGAATTATTGCAGGTGCTAATGTTAAGAATCCAGCTTCATGGAGACTTTTAGAGCGACTATCAATGCGAAGAGAAGCACATATGATAGAAAATGCTTTCTTTACAACTACAACTGAAGGACATCCTATTTGGCATGACTCTTATCATTATGCGATACTTTCTTCAGAATATAATAAGATAAATGATAAGCTCTAAGGTCATTTAACTTTATAATTCAATTTAGGTGAAAGAGGTGTCTTAATGAAAAAGGCTTTAATAACTGGTCTGATTATTACATTAATCAGTTATTTAACATTATTGATACATCCTATAGTGACAGCAGGATTCATTCTCTTTGTGTTGATGGTTATTCTAACACTAATTCTGGATAAGAATTCCACTGATAATAGAATTAGCTTTGTTAAAATAAGCGTTAAGATTAACGATGATGAAGGTATGAAAGAATTAGAGGGAGCTTTATATCAATTAAGATATCATACTATTAAGGAAATTAAATTTGTTGATTCAACAGATAATGACGGTTACAAAGATGTTTTCATTTTCTATTTTGATTAGGAGATTAGCATGGGAGATGACTTAAAATGTTAGATAAAATTAAAAGTGCAGAAGTAGCATATATAACTCAATTTACAGAAAATGACGTAGGTCATGAAGTAATAAGGTACTATGATGACAAGCTGCCTGATATGTATATGCATAATTTCACCTTTATAAAAGAAGGTGTTAGTAAAGAGAGTATTAGAAACATTATTTTAGATGAACTAAATAGAAGAAAAACTGAAAAAGCAGATTTTTTAAGAGTAGACTGTAATTTCTCTATAGATGCTGAAATCATTGAAAGTTTACCTCAAGCTCCTGATGTAGAGATATATGACTTTATGTATATTGAGCCGAAAATGGGTGAGCATTTACATGGGAATGAAGGAGCCATTATTAAGAAAGCAATATCAGAGAAGGTTTTAAAAGAGGGGAAAGACGTGGATATTCTAGCCAATCAATCTAACATGGGAACTGAATTTGCCCATAGGAGAATTGAGAGGAAATCAGAAATATATAATCAGCAAGATTCAGGTATTGATTTATTTGTTTGCTATGATAATGATATACCGGTAGGAAACTGTGAACTAATGTTGCATAATGATATTGCTAAAATAGAGGATTTTGATATATTGGAAAGTCATCAAAGAAAAGGATTCGGAACTTCTGTACTTAAGCATTTATTAAAAGAAGCTCATCAGCACGGTGTTAGGTATGCTTATCTACTAACTGATAGTGGCGATAGCGCAAAAGAAATGTATAAAAAGTGTGGATTTAAAAAAGTAGGAGTAAAAACGGAGCTCTTCTTTGAATTAAATCAATAGAATAAGGGGTTAGATGGAAATACGAAGTTCAGTATGTACTTTAATTAGGCAAAACGGTAAAAGATAGAAGGTGAAAAGGTTAATGAGGTATAGTTGGGATCATATGAAATTATACCATTATTATGATTTAAAGACAGGACCGTTTAAAAACTTATCGGATTTATCAATTATTGAGGCAAAGAAAGTTCAAGAGAGGTTAAGGCAAGATAATATTGGTTTTGCTAGTAAACGGTTTGATGGATATATGGATATTCGTAGAGATTTAGAACAAAAGACAAGAAAGCTTTTTATTGACAAAGGTGGTAAACCTGAACGACATGTACCTCATTACATGACATTAGGTAAATGTGATTGGTTGTTAGAATGGTATAGGCATCCTAAGTCACTTACTATTGATATATGCTCTTGTGATCCTCGGGCTATTAGCTTTACATATGGAGACTTGTTTCCAACGATGAGATATGTTGATGGCAAAGTATATAGAAAACAGGTATATACACTATCGGAGATTAAGAAAATTGTTGAGGAGTATGGGCTACCACAAGAATGGAATAAAGATGGCAAACTAGCGCCAGAAAGATATGTTGAGGTACAAGTATGGAGTAATAGAATATTAAGAAAAGCTATGAATGATAATAACATTAAATAAGTTCTAGATTATAGGAGAGATCTATATGGATATCCAATATAAAAAGTTAGCAGATTACTTGAATATGGTGATTAAAGAAAGAGGTTTAATTATAATAGCTATTGATGGTCCAGGTGGTTCAGGTAAATCGTATTTCTCTGATAATTTAAATAGGCATCTTCATAAATGTCAAATCATACATTTTGATGATTTTTATCTGGAAAGCGATAGTGAATGTCATACTAGTTCTGAGATTGGCAGTAGTTTTGACTGGACTAGATTGGAAAGTGAAGTATTAATTCCGTTGAAAAAGGAGAAAAAAGCATTCTATAGGAAGTATGACTGGATAGAGGATAAGGTAATTGGAAATTATGAAGTTATTCCTGAAGGTATTATAATAATTGAAGGTGTATATTCAAGTAGAATTGAATTGAGAGATTATTATGATTATAAGATTTGGGTAGAAGCCGACTATCAACTAAGACTCAATAGAGGTATAGAAAGAGACGGGGACGAGATGAGAGAAAAGTGGGAAGAGGAATGGATGCCCAAAGAAATAAAATATATTGCTAGTAAGATTCATAATCCACGAGAAAATGCAGACATAATTATTCATGGTAATTCAGGTGATTGTAAAAGTTTTAATATGCTTAAAACTAAGATATGCTTTTAAAGTAGATGAACGTGTTGCCTAAATTTTTTATCTGTATAATTAAGTTACTTATATTTGAATCGAAGGAAAGAGGATCACATGAATATAGATTACACACTTAGAATTGCTATTAAAAATGATATTTATGATATAATGGAAATCGAGAAATCGTCCTTTAATTTGGAAATCTGTGAACCTAAATCAATCTTTTTAGAGAGAATTGATGTCTTTCCAGAAGGATTTTATGTAATTGAATCTAATAAGAAAGTCATTGGTTATATCAGTACAGAACTCTGGGATTATAAAGAAGAAATCGATACTGACCAATTTACTTTAGGACATTCTATTAAAGACTTACATAATGCTGAGGGTAATGAACTATATATATCATCTATGGGAATATTACCTATATACAGAGGAATAGGATTAGGAAAGATTTTATTTAATGACGCAATCAGTAAAATTCTAGAGAAAAGTGAAAATGTTAAATCGCAGATTTTAATAGTATCAGAGAATTGGGGGCAGGCTAGAAAAATATATAAGAGAAATGGTTTTCTTGAGGTAAAGTACATTAAGGACTTCTTAGTATACAATAATAATCTTAAAGAAGATTTCATTGTCATGAGAAAATTGGATTGCAAGAATAAAATGCAATAAAACAAAATAAGATGACATTCGATACATGACCACAAACTAACTTAGTGGTCATTTCTTACTTATTATAATGATCATACAAAACTATGCAAAGAGGATGAATGCTATCATGAACAATCTATACATATCTGATTTAGATGGAACATTATTATCTACTGATGCTACTCTAACTGAGTTTTCTAAATCCAATTTAATACGATTAATTAAGAATGAAGTAAATTTTACAGTGGCAAGTGCTAGAAGCGTCGTATCTATTCAAACTATCTTTCAGGGAGTTCTGCTTAAATTACCTGTAATTGAATTTAATGGTGCATTCATTTCGGACTTAAAAACAGGCCGGCATGAGATAATTAATGATATTGATAGAGACTATAGTGAAGACATCTTTAGCATGATAACTCAATATGGCTTAGAATGCTATATCTCAACTTTTGATGGGACAGAAGATCATTTACATTATAATAAAATCACTAATGGAGGAATGCAGTGGTATCTGAATAGTAGATTAAAAGCAAAAGACAAACGCTTGAGAAAATCTAACTTAAGAGAAACGTTAGCTGAACGAGTGATTTGCTATACAATAATTGATAAGTATGAGATTCTAAGCTATCTACAAAAGAATATTCACAGGAAGTTTTCTGATCATGTAGAATTACATCTGATAGAAAATCAGTATTCTCCTGGGTGGTATTGGTTGACAATCCATGATAGAAAGGCGACAAAAGATCAAGCTATAAAATCTTTGGTAAATAATTATGGATTAGGTAAAAGCGAGTTAACTGTATTTGGTGATAATTTAAACGATATCAAGATGTTTAAGTTAGCCAAAAATCGGATTGCTGTTGGAAATGCAAAGCCAGAATTAAAAGAGTATGCAACACATGTAATCGAAACCAATAAAGAGGACAGTGTAGTGAGATATATTTTGGAAAGAGAAGGAGCTTAAATGTATAGAAAGAAGATGATAATTGCATATTGATATAAAAATAATGGAACTCCATATCTAATGGTGTTTTGTATGATGAGTATATTGTTAATGATGTATAATAATGGTATAATTTATCTCTGAGGATTAACTACATGTATGAACTAAGAAAGCAGTTTAAGTACGAAATTTTGGAGATAATCTGTATGTTGGATAGATATAAGACGATTATTTTTGATGTGGCAGTTTAATAGATCCAAATGAAGTAGATGTACCTAGTAAATAGCTGTGCTGAAAGAACTGAAAAGCCCATAATATTTAAGTTTATAGAAAGCTTCTTATTATAATTTTATGAAATGAGGGACCGTATATGCATAATTTAATTAACGCATTTCCACTGTATAATTTTTTAAAGTATTGCAATAATAGTTCACTCGAAAAGATTATTCTTGATTGTGGCGCAGGTGGAGCTAATCCTCCACTATCTTTATTTTATGAGTTCAGTTATGAAACATATGGGGTAGAATTATGTGAAGATCAGCTGGCTAAAGCCTGTGATTTTAGTGAAGTACATAATATGGATCTAAACATTATCAAAGGTGATATGACAATACTTCCTTTTGATAATGAGTTTTTCAGTTTTCTATATTCCTACAATACAACAGTTCATATGAGAAAACATGACTTTAAAAAGGCTATTGCTGAATTTCATCGAGTTCTGAAAGCTGGTGGCTTAAGCTATGTTAATTTTCTAACTGAAGAATGTGAGACCTTTGGTAAAGGAACTCAAATCAGTGAAGGTGAATTTAAACAGACAGAAGATGGTGAAGAAGTTTTTTATTGCCATTATAAAGAAGAAGAAATCCATCAATTATTTTGCAATTTTGATATGCTTTACAAGGAGAAACGTATCGTTGAAAGAAATATAGATAACAAAATATTTAAGTCTGCTTATCTTGATTATATTATAAAGAAAAAATAATGCTAAAAATGAGGAATATTAATGAGAGAAGTTAAACATTATAATGTCGGTGAATATAGAATGGAGCTAATTATTCCAGGGCATAAGCTTGATGGAACATTGGTTAATAACTTAACCATCTATAATGATGTAAAGAAATCAGTATGGAACATAGAGGAATTACTCAAGGCATATTCTGATGAAAATGGATACAAGTACTTTAACGAATTATATTTTGATATTCATATAGTAGCTGATAATAAAATATACTGTGTTGGTTTTAACAAACATTGTGAGATCGATTTGAATACTATGAGAATTGTTAAAACCATAATTAATCGATAACATTTGGAGGGGTTGAATGATAATAGTAATTTTAGCTTTATGCTTGATACTATTTTCTATCATTGATAGGTATTTATTTCTTAAATTCTATGGAAAAGAAAAATTAAAGAGTGTAGCTGTAATAGTTATTGTTGAAAGAGTTATTTTTTTCACTTGCTATTTGATAATGATTTACTATATTACTGATACCTTTTTAGACTTTTTTATAGTTGTATTAACATTTTCTCTATATTTTGCACTTGTTCTCATATACAATATGCAATTTGATAAACTAAGATGGAATTTAGTAGTTATGTTAGGTACGCCATTATTTGCTATCCTCTTGATATTTTCAATTCAGCATCTATTGATTGAAATGCACTATATGCTATTACCTGTTCTGATTCCAGCAACTATTATTGTTTCTTCGTATAAGTAGGAGAAGTAGTATTTCAAAAGTGTTAGGAGTTGGAATTACTATAGTATTCGTTTGGAGTTTTTATTTTTTCTATAATGGTGAGATAGTTAAAAAACAAGAAACTTTTGCAACAGATTTTATAGTAAATGAATTAAATTTAGATGTGGATATTATCTATTCAGACAGTAAGTTAAGAGGAGAAGAAATAGAAGTAAAAGCTTATACATCCGATGATACGAAGATTACTTTAATTTATAGAGATAATTCCATTATTAACTATGAAATAAAAAAACATGGCGAATGATAATGATGATTACACCCATGATTGGAGAGATTTTATGGACTTTAAAGAACAAATTAAAGAATTTATCCCTGATAATGATCAAGAACGACAAGATAAAAAGATACTGGTTCAATATATAGAACTGTTTCCACATAATGTTTTATTGAGAGATAATGAAATTGCACACATCACAAGTTCAGGTTTTATAATGAATAAGGCTTTAGATAAGGTATTGATGGTACATCATAATATACTTAATACATGGGCTTGGACTGGTGGACATGCTGATGGTGATGAGGATTTTTTGAAAGTTGCAATTAAAGAAGCAAAAGAAGAAACGGGAATTAAGAAAGTATCGCCCCTTTTTGATCATATTGCATCTATAGACATATTACCTGTACCTGGACACATTAAAAATGGACAATATGTCAGTACCCATCTTCATCTTTCGGTAGCCTATATATTAATAGCCAGTGAGGATGAGAAATTAGTAGTTAAAGAAGATGAAAATAGTGGTGTTAAGTGGATACCAGTAGAAAGATTTACTGAAGACTATTTTAATTCTTATGACGTTTATTTATACAATAAGTTGATTAAAAAAGCTAGAGATTACATTAAAAAGAACTTAAAAAGTACTTTAATTAGTTGAGAGATGAGAGGATAGATCTATAAATGATAATATCAAGTAACACAGAGTATGAAGGGTATGATTTTGAAGATATCGATTTGAAGTTTCTTGATCTGAGTAAATCATCATTTACTAACTGTAATTTTAAAAATGCTGAATTAGATGAATCACAAATTGCTAACTGTCAATTTGTTAATTGTAATTTCAAGTCTGCTAGATTAAATGCGAGTGAAATCAAGAATTCCGCTTTTTTAAACTGTAAGTTTGGTTTTGCTGATCTATTCGTTACTAAGTTCATTGACTGTAAAATGGTGGGGTCAACATTTGAGGAAGCGAATTTATTAGGAGTAATCGTTACTAGAGGTGATTGGTCCTATACTAACTTGAAATTTCATGATTTTAAAGATTTGGATTTAAGCTATATTAATTTTACACGTGCAGATCTAACAGGATGTAATCTGCAAAATACTAAATTTGATGGAGCAAAATTGGTTTATACCAATTTATATAATGCAAAGTTAGATGGAAGTGATTTAAGAGGTGCCATAATCGAAGGTATAAATTTATCTGAGCTTAATTTACATAATGTTAAGTTAGATGTTGCACAGTGTATCTTACTTGCTACTTCATTTGGCGCTAAAGTAGAATAAAAATGTTCTTAAAATATTTCTAGAATTAATTAAAAAACATAATAAACTAATTCAGGAGTTATAAAATGTGGAGGGATTTTATATGGAGACTATAGTAATTAATGAAAAAACGTATAAATTTGTTAGCCATTTTAAAGATAATAATGAATTAAGAGTTAGCTTCAATGGTTTAGCAAAAAAAACATATGGTTTTGATTTTGAAGAATGGTATCAAAATGGTTATTGGCAAGACAGATACATACCTTATGCACTTCTAGATGGCGACAAAGTTATCTCTAATGTTTCAGTCAATGTTATTGATTTCATTGTTAGAGGTGAAAATAAGACATATGTACAAATCGGAACTGTTATGACAGATGATGATTATAGAAAACAAGGTTTAAACCGATTTCTTATGGAAAAAGTTTTAGAAGAATGGAAAGGGAATTGTGATCTTATTTATCTTTTTGCTAATGATAGCGTAATCGATTTTTATCCAAAGTTTGGATTTGTTCAAGCTACTGAGTATCAGTATACAAAGAAAGTATCTTCACAGAATTCAACTTACCCTACGAGAAGATTAAATATGTCAGATATAGCGGATAGAAATGTTCTCATTAATATGATTAATGATTCCTTACCCTTTTCTCAGATCACAATGCAAGATAACGCATCTCTTATTATGTTTTATTGTACATCATTTATGGATGAGGATGTTTACTATATACAAGAGTTTGATGCTATAGTTATTGCAGATTATGATGATGATGTTTTATATTTGAATGATGTATTTTGTAAGACTGAAGTACCATTAGATGATATTATCTCGGCAATGGTTAAAAGAGATATAAAACGAATTGTATTAGGATTCACACCAAATGATGTTACATCATTTGATGTTTCGTTATTACAAGAAGATGATACAACACTTTTTGTAATGAATGCTGATAAAGAAGTACTTAAGAATAATAAAGTAATGTTTCCAGTTCTTTCTCATGCGTAAAATGATCAAATAAGATGGATTGGTAATTTTTAGGGGTTGCTTTATTTGCTTTGATGCTAGTAATAAGGAAATTCATGAAATTAATCTTAGGGAAGAACAAAAGGATGTCATTCTTAAAGTCAATGAAGAAAATAATTCACTTGATGTGTATTATCGAAATAATGATAAACTAACAGTAGACTTTACATATATTGCACAGCTATCAATGGATGGCAATGAGTTAATTTTCTTAGAATAAGAAAGTGAACTATAAGTTAGTTCATATAGAATATGGAGAGGTGCGTATGATAAAAATCAGTAAAACGACAATTTTACCGATGTTAGATATTATGGAGAGATTTAATGCAGGTGTAGATGTAAGGAAAGATTTATCCGAACTTTTAGAATATGAAGACTATCAAATAGAAATAGAACGTTATCAGAATCATATAGAGGGGATTGGGTTTACTAAGGAAGAATATATCGATTATTTCTTGAATATTAGAACGGTCGAGGTTGAGACTATAGCTTCAAAAGCATTGAAGTATCGAGTAAAAGATCTACTGTCTGTTATGGATAATGTAGATTATTATCGTGATCTATATGAAGAAATAAAAGATTTTAAAGAAGCGGATGTAAAAGATGCACTTATAAGAACTAGGTTTGGACTACCTGATGAAATAGAACTAGATGATATAAGAATTATTTTTTCAATTGGTCTTGGTCTATCAGGTGGATGGGTTTATAAGAATAACAGTCATTATGATTTAAAGCTTATTATTGATAAAGAAAAGAAGACTGGGTTAAAGAATACCATTGCTCATGAATGCCATCATATAGGTTTTAATAAATATATGAAAGCGGTTAATATGGATGCTTTATCAAGCTCAAAAGATACTGCCTTAGTACTATATTTTAGTGGAGAAGGCACTGCCATAAAGTATTGCAATAATTTTCATGGGATAATGACTAGAAAAATATATAAACACGATGATATGGATATAGATGATCAATCTTATAGGTATTATCTTAATAATTTTGATAAGATTTACGATGGGTTTAGAAATGATATAGTAACACTTCGTTCTTGTGATAAAAAAGAGATGAATGTTGTTAGAGATATATTTATGAAGAATTATTTCTATAGGGATGTTGTGATAGACGGAGAACTAAGAGAAAATTATCTATGGCAACCGATAGCTTACCATTTAGGTGCTGATATTTGGGGATTAGTTCATGATGTTTTTGGTAGAGAGAAGGTATTTGATTTATTAATGAATCCAAGTTCCTTTTTTCAATATTTTAATATGGCTCTATCAGAGATTGATAGAGATGATTTGCACATATAAGTAATTATTAACATACATGGTCTAACTTTAAATATGTACCGAGGGCAGAAAAGAATGTTTATTATTTCTCAGATGGACTAAAATGGTTTGTAATTGATATTAAAAAGAGAAGGTGAGTAGTGTGATTACTAAAGAATATATTGAATCAATTATGAAGAATGGCTTAGAAATGCTAAAACCTGATTGGAAACTATGGAACTATAAGAAGACGGATGCAGGAAAAGGATTAACACCCCCAGCAATCGTAAAAGAGTATGATCAAAAAAGTGAATTAATATCACTAAAGACTGATGGTATTAATGAATTAAGCAAAAAGTCATTAATTGATTGTATAGAGAATCGCAAAAGTATTCGTAAATTTAATGACAACGCTTTAACTATTGAAGAATTGTCTTTACTGCTATGGGAAGTAGGTGGAATAATAGAGCATCGAGATGGATGGTCTCGTAGGACTGTTCCATCAGCAGGGGCTAGACATTGTCTTGAGACATATATTTACATTAACAAAGTTGAAGAAATTTCAGAAGGTTTATACAGATATTTGCCCATTGAAAATAAATTGTTACTTGTTAATGCTACTGATAAGTTAAAGAGTAATTTGGATAAAGCCATGTTTAATCAGATGTATAATAGTGCTGTAACCTTCATTTGGACAGCTATTCCATATAGAATGGAGTTTAAGTATTCAGTTGTTGCACATAAAATGATTGCTTTTGAGGCAGGACATGCTTGTCAGAACCTCTATCTAGCTTCAGAAGCTATTGATTGTGGTTGCTGCGCAATATCAGCTTATAAGCAAAAATCAATGGACAAGATAGTTAAAGTTGATGGTGAAGATGAATTTGTCATCTATATGGCAGTGGTTGGAAAGAAATCTTAAATTGCATTGAAGAAAATGACTTTAATACGAACTGTAGCAATCTAAATCTACTACGGAGGGATAAAAAATGAAATTTGCAGGTATTTGTATGGTCACGGATGATGTTACTATGTTGAAAGAGTTTTATGAACGTGTATTTAATGTTGAAGCTAGTGGTGATGATAAATTCGCTTCTTTCATGTTTGATGAAACCCATGTGTCCATATACTCTAAAGCTGGTACTGAGAATTTAGCTCCAGGTAGTATGAAGGGGAGTGGCAGTGGAAACTGTATACTTGAATTAGAAGTAGAAGATGTCGATTATGAATATGAAAGGCTTCAATCATTAGGTGTAAAAATAGTCAAACAACCTACAACACAACCATGGGGTATAAGATCAGTTTGGTTGAGTGATCCTGATGGTAACATAATCAATTTCTTATGCAATGTCAATAAATAATTCCACTAAAAAGTCTTGGGTTAATATTAAAGTGTCGTGTATGGATTATCATAAGTGATTTTACATTAGATTCTGGTTGGGAAGTATTAAAGAAAACTGTTCAAAACTCAGCAGGCTTTTCAACACAATGTTCTATGCTTAATAATGCTAGCAAAATTAATGAAATCAACGATATAATGACTACAGAGTTAGATAAGGTTAATGAAACATCAGAACAAACAGAATCATCAAATTGGATTTTGAGTTTAGGGTTAATCATAGTATTAATTATATTAATTACTATAGTTATAGCCAAAAGGAAGTCTCAGTCACATGGAATGAGTTAACAGTGCTTGATGATGAAAAGGAGACAAGTTTATGGAAGAAAAATGGTTAAGATGGGCTAAGCAATTACAGGCAATAGCTCAAGCGGGACTAGAATATTCAAAGGATAAATATGATATTGATAGATTTCAGCAAATTAGAGAATTAAGTATTGAGATAATGAGTGACTATACTGGTATAGATCATTCAAAAGTGAAATCACTTTTTGCAAATGAAGAAGGTTATCAGACACCCAAAGTTGATATTAGAGCAGCAATATTTAAAGAAGAAAAAATTCTACTAGTCAGAGAACAAATTGATAATAGATGGTCACTACCAGGTGGTTGGGCTGACATAGGACTTACCGTAAGTGAAAATATAATGAAAGAGTCCATGGAAGAAGCTGGTGCTCAAGTAAAACCTAGAAGAGTCATTGCTGTATTAGATAGAAATACGCATATAAAGGATGCAAGCCCATACTCTATATATAAAGTTTTTGTGGAATGTGACTATTTAGGTGGAGAATATCAGGATAACATTGAAACCATTGAAGCTGAATTTTTTGATCTAGAAAATTTACCCAAATTATCTGTAGGAAGAAATACAAAATCTCAAATTGAAATGTGTTTTAAAGCAAGAAAATCAGAAGTTTTTGAGACAATATTTGACTAATTTAATGTTTTGAAAATTACTTCATATTGCTTATAGTATTATATAAAAATCAAATAAGTAGCTTTGAAGTGTTATCATGGCAAAAATATGGTATAATATTTTTGTCATGATTATTTATTAGAATTATATTATTTTTACATAATAATAATTAAGATTACTTTTGATAAATAGCATTTTATAGGTACTGAAATGGAGTGATTTTTTGAAACTTATAAATAAGTTAACGGATGCAGATTTTAATGGTGGCAAACGTACTTATCTAAATAAAGTATCAAGATTTGCGTCTAGAGGGATTTTGTTCGATAAAGATTTTAATGTTGCAATGATTCATATGTCTAGAAATGGATGTTATAAGTTACCTGGTGGTGGAATAGAGAAAAATGAAACACGACGAGATGCCTTTTTACGTGAAATACGAGAAGAAACAGGATATAGTGCGAAAGTTATAGATGAATTAGGTTATATAGAAGAGCATAAACTAAGAAATAAATTTATGCAACGTTCATATTGTTATGTTGCAAAAGCTGGTCTTCATAAATCTAACATAATGCTTAGCAATAATGAAAAAAAATTGGGGTTTGAGGTAGCTTGGATGCCTTTAGATGAAGCATTAATTGCCATGAAAAACTCACTTGAAATATGTAATGAATATACCATGAATTTTATGCTTCTTAGAGATAAACTAATAGTAGAAGAAGCAAAAAAATGGTTAAAACGTACCAACAATAACATAAAATAAAAATGTAGCGAGATGAGAATGACCACAGAGTATAAGTGCTTAGTGGTTATTTTTATATCTTTAGCAATTTTAGTAATCTAAAGAATCTGGGGGAATGGTAATGAGTTTAAGTAAAAGGCTGAAAAAAGTATTAAAAGAAAATGGTGCAGATATCATTGGTTTTGCGGACTTAAGTCCCATAAATTCTGATGAGAAGTTAAGCTTTCAATACGGTATTTCCATTGCAGTTGCTTTAGATCCAAATGTTATAAATAATTTATGTGATGGTGTCACACGGGAATACGAAAGTGAATATGAAAATAAAAATCATAAACTTGATGAACTTGCATTGTTAGCAGCAGAGCTTCTGCGTGAAGAAGGATATGAAGCTTTTCTACAGACGACTACCGAAGTGGTCATCAAAAGTGATCATCGAACCAATCTGCCTCATAAAACAGTAGCTAGACGTTCGGGTCTAGGCTGGATAGGTAAATGCGCTTTGCTTATCACCCCTGAATATGGATCAGCAATAAGATTAACTTCTGTCTTAACTAATGCGGAACTGGAAACTAGTACTATTGATAAAAAATTAAGTTGTGGAAATTGTAAACTATGTGAGATCAGTTGTCCTGGTGGAGCTGTTAAAGGTGTTAATTGGGCTGAAAGCAAGCAAAGAGAAGATATCTATGATGCAATCAAATGCAGAAAAGAAGCAAGAAGACGTAGTGAGTTCAATGGTATTTATAAAAGTCTTTGCGGTGTTTGTATATTAACATGTCCATATACTAAGAAATACAAAGAAGCAAGTAATATTGTATATAGAGGAAATGATATTCAGCCAATCTAATTAGTTCAAAAATATTTTATTATGGCTTTACTTTATAAGGATATATTGTATAATGGTTATAATATTCTATAAAAGTTACATAAAATGAATAATCAAATATATTCATATCATATGAAAGAATTATCCGTTATATAAATGACCACAAAGTATAAGGCTTAGTGGTTATTTTTTAAAATTCATAAAGAGACTAAAAGAGTAGCAGGGATAAGTACACAAGAGTACAAGAATTTAAGCGAATAGTTAAGGAGTTAGGAGGAGAGATGGTGAAGAGATGTTTGTTAATAGTCGTAATATCTTATGCTATTTTATTAACTGGATGTAATCAAAATGAGAAAGTAACTTTTAATGATGAAGTTGTACAGAAAGAGTTAGAGGAAGCGAATACTAAGAAAATAGAATTAAAAAAGAATTTAGATGATGCAAGGAATACTATAGTAGAATTAGAAAAACAAGTTGATGATCTTAAAGCAGAAGTTAATAGACTAAGTAATCAAGAAGGCGTTAAACAAGAGCTCAATGGGATAAATGAATTAAAAATAATAAAGGTTGACGAAAATGTTATTAAATTTCTTATAAATGAGTCTAAAATTCCAGCACAATCGGTTTCTATTGTAGGAAACAATATTGACGGTTTTATAGAGGAATATGAAGAAATTCATTTGGGTTCCCCAAGTGATTTTAATGAGTATTTCAAAGCTACAGTCATTGGAAGTATATATAATCTTCAACTCATAGAACTTGAATGGAATAATGAAACAAATGATTTAGAAGAAGTTAATGTTGCGTATGAAATGGAAGAAGTTAGAAATCAGACAGTATATATAACGACAATATTACCATGTGGTCTACCAGGTCAAAAAATTAAGTGGGAGAATTCAAAAGGAGATTCCCACGAAATCTACCTGTCAAATGACGGTTATGGATTTGATGGTTCAATCGTGTTATCAGAATAATGCATATTTATACTTTTTCAATGGAAATGGAGAGGATCAAATGAGTAATGATATATATGCAAATATCAAAGTAGCTACCATAGATGATTTAAAAGCAGTTGTAAAGATGGCTTTAGAGTTGTGGCCAGATAATCTATATGATGAGCTGAAAAAAGAATTTAAAGAAATAGTTACTCATGATAATCAAAAGGAAGAAGTATTACTTTATCAACAAGATGATAACTTTATAGGTTTCATTCATGTAGCTATTAGGAATGATTATGTTGAAGGTACTGATTTTAGCCCTACAGGTTATATCGAAGGAATATATGTGAAGTCCGACTCTAGAATGAAAGGTATCGCAAAGACTCTTGTTAAAGCTGGAGAAGGATGGGCAAAAGAAAAAGGATGTAGGCAAATGGCTTCAGATGTTGAGCTTCATAATGAGGATAGTATTAAGTTTCATAAACGTATTAATTATCGTGAAGTTAATAGAGTGGTATGCTTCTTGAATGATATCGATTAGACAATATAATGAACATGAAACTACATGTATAAAAAAGATGAAGGTGGTTTAATATGAATCCTTGGGAGCAAGTAGATATAAATATATATGAAAAACATATGAAATCAAATAACGTTATGCAGCTTCAAAAGTTAAATGACATTATGGGTAATCAATTAAAGTACAACAAACCCTTTGTCGGAATTCTTGGAGTAGCAGGTGGTAATGGTCTTAATCATATAGATACTTTAATAACGAAAAAAGTCTATGGGATAGATATAAATAAAGAGTATTTAGAAATATGTAAAAGCAGATATTGTGAACTCCGTGATATTTTAGAGACTATACATAGTGATTTATCAGATGATACCATAGCACTTCCATTTACTAATTTACTTATTTGTAATTTGGTTATTGAGTATATAGGAGTAAAGCAATTTTGTAAGATTATAGAAAGGAATAGTGATTATATAGAAGTAATATCATGTGTGATTCAAAAGAATAACGGTGATTATTTTGTGAGTCATACAGATGAAGGTAAAGACCTACATAAACTTGAAGCAGTACATCATGATATCAAAGAATTTGCATTAACGAAAGAGCTAATAGATTTAAATTTCCAATGTATTCTTAGAGAAAAGTATGCCTTACCTAATTCTAAGGAATTTATTCGATTAGATTACATTAAAAGCACGTAACTCAATTGAGGTGATAATAAGTAAATTTTTTATTTTAATGATATCTATTAAAAGATGATGTTATCGATTAGGAATTAAATAACTGAAGGAGATTAGAATGAAAAAGTTAGTAGGGGTATATTCAGTATTATTGGGTATATCTATTATGGGGCTATGGACAATGCTTTTAACTACCGGAAATGTCCCTGAACTAGATACTGAACCAATCTGCTTGTATTTTCATTTGACAGCAGAAATACTTATGGGGATATTGCTAGTACTAAGTGGTATAGGCTTAATTAAAAAGTCTAGATGGGGAAAATCATTATTTGTACTATCTACGGGCATGGTTATCTATTCTGTAATCAACGCGGCAGGTTATTATGCAAATAATTCAGAATGGACGATGGTTATCATGTTTATGGTAATATTGGTTTTATCTATTCTGTTCACTTTAGTCCAATTTAAAGATTATTTATAATTATAGTAGAATAATATGAGGCTAATTATATATTAGCAGAAAGGTATGGAGCTTTTTATATGAAATTAATAGCTATATTAGGTTGCTCAAAGAATGGTAACACAACTCAAATAGTCCAGCTTTTTGAGAAAAAATTAAAAGAACAAATTGAATGTGAAGTAGAGTATTTATATTTATCGGATTTTGATATAGGTTTTTGCACAGGATGTCATAAGTGCATCTTTGATGATGAGAAGAAATGTCCTCACCATGTAGAAGTAAGAAAACTAGAAGATAAGATTATGCATTCAGACGGTTTAATTTTAGCCTCACCTGGTTATATGTTTAGTGTGACTGGGGTTATGAAGAATTTTTTAGACCATGTTGCTTACAATTGTCATCGCCCTAAATATTTCTATAAGAATGCATTTATAATTGCCAATTGTACAAGATGGCAAGAGAAAAGTGTACTTACACCTATGGAGGTTTGGCTGTCAGGAGCTGGATTTACTGTAAACGGCAAGATGTATGTTGATATGCTACCATTCCCTCTTAAAGAAAAAATATTACATAAAAAAAGAAGACTCATTGAAAAAAAAGCTCATAAATTTAGTTCTATACTCAAAAAGGATGTTGACTTACAACCAAGACTAGGAGAATTAATGGTATTTCATGCCTTTAAAACGCTAAGTAAGATAGCGCCTAATATTTTAAAAGCAGATGTTAGGTACTATGAATCTATTAATGCTTATGAGAAATCTGTCAAGTGGTATATACCTGCAAAAATATCTTTATTAAAGCATTATATGGCTAATATGATGGCGCATAAGATGGAGAAAGAAATATCCAAGATGATCGATCAAGATGAACTTCACAATGTTCAGGATAGATACATAACACGTCTATAAGATAAAGCTTATTAGACCAATCAAGTTATAGTATTTACAGGTAGAGGTGAGAAGGCTGATATAATGATTTCTGTTCATCTGCTTGGTAAACATAAAGATATGGATAAGATGTATGCTTTAGCACAAGTAGTAGAATTACAAGTAAATTATGAATTAAAGTTCAAATCTGAGTGGATAGATACTATTTCAATATGACTAATAGAAGAAAGTAACAATTACAGAGGGAGACAAAATAATCATTGTATAACAGTGCTAACTCATTCCTAGGTCATATACAACATGAAGTACTGGAGTGATTGAATGAAAGGTAGTCAACTATTTAATACTCAAGCCTAATCGGGGACGAACGCCCAAGTTAGTGAGAATCATCATACACGTACCAATGGAAGGTGGGCCCAAATATGAAGTTATTCCGCCTTACAGTGGCCAATACAAATTAAGCAAAATTGGTCGAGGTTCGGATTTAAGGATGAAATAAGCTTTAATGAAGCTGGAACTGGAAGTAATCGCTGACCCTAAAGGAACTGGCGGTGAATGAGTCAATAGATGATTCAAGCCTAATAAAAGAATTAAACGGAACCCGAACTTCTTGATTTATTAATTAAATCAAGAGAGGGGAATTTTAGGCTTGGGTAGACAAAGTGAAAATCAAGGGTTTGTATGTAAAAATTGTGGAGTGAAAGTGATCCAATTGAGCAATGGTAGCTATAGAAATCATTGTCCTTACTGCTTATATTCTTTACATGTCGATAACAAACCTGGCGATAGAGAAAATTCATGCAAGGGGCTAATGAAACCCATAGGAGTTAAAAATACATCTAAAAAGGGTGTGCAGATAGTCCATGAATGCATGAACTGTGGAATACAAAAAGTTAACAAAATAGCAGAGTATGATACACAGCCAGATGATTTAGATGCAATTATAAGATTGATGTAAAAGTTGTAATGACAGTTTTCATAGTTCACTGAGAAGAATTTAGGGATGAGTTAGCAGTGTTATATAGAGAGGGAAAAAAGATACTAACTATACTGGAGTGAAGATCATGGTGAAGAAATTAAAAGAAGAAGATAGAGCAAAAGCATTAAAATTATTAAGTAAAGAGCCATCAATTAATTTATTTTTAATTGGTGATATTGAAGCATTTGGCTTTCATGAAGAATTTCAAGAATTATGGGGCCAGCATAGTGATAACGGTGATTTAGAAGGTATATTATTGAGATTTAATGAGAATTATATCCCCTACTTCACCAATACTGAATTTGACAATACTGAATTTATGAAGATTATTCTTAAAGAGCAAGGAGAAATGATGATTTCTGGCAAAGAGAGTATTGTTTCAAAGTTTGAAAGGGAATTACCTAACCATCAGTCAAGAACAACCTATTTCTGTGAATTAACGCATAGTGGGCAACTTGAAAAGGAGCAAGGAGATAGGATTAGAGTTGCGCAGGAATCAGATGCTGAGAGAGTATATGATTTTATTGAAAGTATTGAAGAATTTAATGGAATAGGGAATAACATTGATAGAATTAAGCATAAGATTGAAACTGGTACTGGTAGAATCTATTACATGGAAAATGCTGAAGGTGAAATGATATCAGTAGCTCAGACAACTGCAGAAAATTCAATGTCAGCTATGGTTGTGGGTGTCGCCACATTAAAAGGATACAGGGGAAAGGGTTTAATGAGTAGTTGCTTGTCAAAACTTTGTAAAGATGTCTTGTTGGAAGGAAAGACTTTATGCCTTTTTTATGATAATCCAAAAGCTGGAAGTATTTATCATAGATTAGGCTTTCAATCAATTGATAAATGGATGATGATAACTAAAAAACAAGATTAATGTATGATTCATAAAGACAGTGTTATGACACATTATATGGGAGTAAATTAATGAGATTATATTTTTTAAAATCAGAAAGATTAGGGTTCTCTAAGTGGGAGAAAGAGGATTTGGAATTAGCTGTAGGGCTTTGGGGAGACTATAATGTTACACAATTGCTTGATTCTAGGGGCAAACTATCTAAGGAACAAGTGAAAGAAAGATTGGAAAAAGAGTTGAATTTAGAAAAAGAATATGGTGTACAATATTGGCCAATTTTTAATTTGAAAACTGAAGAGCATATAGGGTGCTGTGGACTTAGACCCTATGATCTTTCAAATAATATTATGGAAATAGGTTTTCATTTGAAGAAGGCTCATTGGGGACAAGGATATGCATATGAAGCAGCACAGAGAGTTATAGCTTATGTTTTTTCTGAAACGAATTGCAGAGGTCTTTTTGCTGGCCACAATCCAATGAATATTGGATCTCGGAAACTCTTGGAGAAATTAGGCTTTGTTTATACTCATGAAGAATATTATCCAGGAACTGGTTTACATCATCCCTCTTACATACTAAATCATAGTAGAACAATGTAATCTAATGAGATGTTATATTCGTTATTACCTAGGAAAATGAAAAACTTCAAGGGGGAAATAACCTATTTGTAATTGTAATACCATTCCTATAATGAATCATAGATTATTGTAAGGGGCTGAGAGGAGCACTAGGAATGGATATTGATTTAAGGCAAGAGGATTTAAATGAAGAGCTAAACTGTCACTATGTTATAACATCTGAGGATTATGTAGATATTTATTATAGAATGAAGGGAAACATAGAAGAAGCTGCCAAACAATCAGGAGCAGTATGTGTTCAAGATATAGTTGATGGTATTCCTTTATTCCATATAAAAATGGAACCTGAAGATTGCCAGGAGTTTTATTTTAATAGTGAGTACTTAGCATTACCTAATCTATATGGACTATCAAGTATAAGTAGTATAGAAGCTGCTGGGATAGGTCCAGTTATTAAAAGTGAAAGTTTAGCAGTTACAGGAAATGGGGTTCTAGTAGGAATAATCGATACGGGCATTGATTATACCCATGAAGCTTTTATATATGAAGATAATACAAGTAAGGTTGTAAATATATGGGATCAAACCCTTGCTGGATCGCCTCCAGAAGGCTTTCTTTATGGGACAGAATATTCACAAGAACAGATTAATGAGGCACTTCAATCAGAGGACCCCTTATCAATCGTACCTTCCACTGATGAAATTGGTCATGGAACTTTTTTAGCAGGTCTGGCTGCAGGAAGACCAAAGCGGTCAGAAAAGTTTCAAGGGGCAGCACCTGATGCAGATCTAATTGTAGTTAAGTTAAAGCAGGCTAAGAAATGTATAAAAGACTTTTTTCAAGTTAAAGATGGTGCAATAGCTTATGAGACTAACGATATTTATCAAGCTACTAAATACATATTAGCAGTAGCCAAGAAATTCAAAAAACCAATTGTTATTTTATATGCTTTTGCTTCATCAGATGGACCACATAATGGAAAAAGTAAATTTGAAGAGTTTTTAGCCCAACAAGGAGACTCCATAGGCGTTGTTATCATTACGTCAGCAGGAAATGAAGCGAATACAGATCATCATTATCGTGGGATTATCCCAGATGGTGAGAATAAGGATAAGGTTGAAATGAATGTGGCAGAAAATGAAAAAGGGGTTTTTTTGAATGCGTGGATTCCACTTCCAGATAAGTTCAGTATTGAAATAATCTCACCAACTGGAAATACTACTGGAATTTTCCCTTTGAAATCACGCACATGGCAAGACTATACCTTTGCCCTAGAAGGTACAATGGTTCATGTACACTATGATTTGTTAGATGAACGGGCTGGAGGGGAAATCATTACTGTCATTATTAATAAACCTTCAGCTGGTTTATGGACACTTGTCATTCATGGGGAAACTGTTATTAATGGAGTATTTGATATATATCTGCCTACTAAAGGTTTTATCGAAGATGATACTATTTTTTTAAAACCAGATCCCAATATAACTGTTGTTATACCATCTACAAATCCTGGAACGATTACAGTAGGTGCTTATAATGAAGTAATAAATAGCATCTATTTCTCTTCCGGTCGTGGTTATACACGAGAGAATAGAGTAAAACCTGACATAGTTGCTCCTGGGGTTAACGCTGTTGGACCATATCCAAACAATCAATATGGTGTTATGTCTGGAACCAGCGTGAGTTCTGCAATTACTGCAGGAGCCAGTGCACTTATATTAGAGTGGGGTATCGTTAAAGGGAATGACTTAAGTATTAATACTACAGCAACTAAAGCATATCTGGTACGAGGAGCAAATAGAAAGAAAGGGCTAAAATATCCCAACAGAGAATGGGGATTTGGTGAATTAGATCTATTAAACACTTTTAAAGAATTATAGAGATGAAATAGCAAAAAACTAATTATAAGGAGGAGAGCATCTTGTCTCAAAAAAGTATGTTTCTGAAAGATACTATTGATAAAAATGGATTTCTTGTCCTGAATCATTCCAAGGATTTACCAAGTGTAATGGATATAGGTGGCGATTGGTATTCAGTTTTAGAGTTAATCGAGGAACGTCATATATATGTCTGTAAACTTATTAAGGGAAGAACAACATATCTATCAAAAGAACTTTATTATGCACTTAAACCTTTTCTGCAAGATGCAATACTTAATGAGGAGGAAGAGAAAATATATTCTTTTATAGATACAAATGAAGACGTGAATACGAAAATCCTCAAATTTGCTCTAAACTTAGAGTCTAAAGTATTTAAAAAAGCACTAGAAAACATGCAGAAGAATTTGCTCATAACAGTTTTACATGGTGACCAAACTTTAACAGCAAGTTGGTCTACGTATTGTTGGGGGACTTTTAAGCAATGGGAAGAGACTGACCCACACCCAATAATTATGGAGGTAGAGGAGGCATATGAAGTAGCAATCAGGTTTCTAAGTCCATATTTAACAGAAAAACAGTTGAAGAATCTTCTTAAATTGAAGGCCTGATGCCAATTCGTTTGAATAAAAAATATGGTATAATGGATGGACAAGTGTTATGTGTTTGTCCATTTTTGTTATTTAGATGAATACATTAGAAAGATGGTGATACCAGTGAACATAGATGATTATTTGAGAAGAATAGGTATTAGTGATGAAATACTACCTAATCTAAAAAGTTTAAGACTTATACATAGGCAACATTTACAATCAGTACCATTTGAAAACTTAGATGTACATCTGTATAACTCAATCAATCTTGATGAAGAATCATTATTTAATAAGATTGTATCCAGGAACCGTGGTGGTATTTGTTATGAACTTAACTATTTGCTTTACCTGCTACTAGCAAAAATAGGATTTAAGGTTATTCTTCTTGGTGGAAAGGTGCTGGAAGAAAATGGTTCATACTACGACCATCTCCTGATCAAGACAAGAATTCATTCTGAAGAATACCTTGTGGATGTAGGCTTTGGTGATAATTATTTTGAACCATTAAAGTTTATCTGTGATTTAGAACAAGAAGATTTAAAAGGGATGTTCAAAATTGAAAAAGTTAGTAAAACTTCATATAAACTATGTCATAAGGTGGAAGAGGTTTATCAACCCGTCTATACCTTTATTAATATAGAAAAGACTATTGAAGATTTTGACGAAAGAATAGCGTATTTTACACAATCACCTGACTCACTCTTTCGAAAAAACTTATTTTGCTCAATTGAAAAAACAAGTGGCAGAACATCTTTAAAGCAGGATAAAATAATCATTACTAATAATAACAGTAAGAAAGAGTATAAAGTAGTTTCAGTAAAGAATTATTATGAACACCTTAGAAGCAAATTTAAATTACATCTTACACCAAAAGAACTAGATAGTATTGATAAATTATTCTTTAATTAACGTTACAAACAATATAATGAAAATATTTTTTCCATTCTTGTATCGGATCTAATGAAGTCCACCTATAGGATTAAGTAACGATATCTAATCATATTAACATAATAATATAAACGAATCTTTAAACAATCCCTGCTCAGAAAAGTGAATTATAAGCAAAAAAGTATTTATATACATAGAATTATCATAATTTCAATAAAAAACCTCCTTTTGTCAAGGAAATCTTAAGATAAAGACGTTATAATAACGAATCATATGATTGTATGATAATGGAGGGAGGGAATAAATAGTGTGGAAGCTAAGACTTTGCAAGCTATAAAAGCATTTAATACTCCGGCGAGAATTGTAGTAAGAACAATAGATAGGCATCCTCATCATTGGCATGATGGAATTGTCATTATACAGGTATTGACTGGTCATATTAAACTCAGAGTATGGGCTGAAGACCACTACCTAAAGGAGAATGATATCGTCATCTTCAATATTGGTGAAGTCCATCAACTAGAAGGTGTTACAAAAGGAAACTTAGTCTTAATAGCTTTTATCGAAGCATCCTATTGTAGAGAGCATATAAAAGGATTTGACCAAATCATTTTTTTCTGTAATTCTGTAAAGTATGAGAGATTTAATCCTTATAAATATCAAAAACTTAGGGAACATATAGACTCTCTTGCTACATGTTTAGTAACAAAAACAGATATAGAGGATATTGTTTTGGGTTTAGTTGAGTACATTTGCAATGAATTTGACTATATAAGTGTAGGAATGTATTTAGAAAAATTCTCTGCAAGATCCATTAGAAGGTACAAAATGCTTTATGAAACAGCATTTACAACAGATGGTCACCTTAGAAAACTCAACATGAAAGAATTAGCAGATTATATTGGCATTAGCTATGATCATTTAAAAAAGGATATTCGTGAAAAATTTGGTTATGGATTTAAATGGTTAAAGAATACAGTGATGGTTCAGCAGGCTTGTAGGCTTTTACTTACTACAAATGAACCTATCATACATATAAGCTTCATATGTGGTTTTTCTGATCCCAAATATCTAATAAAATACTTTAAAATCTACTATAATTGTACGCCTTCACAATTTAGAAGCTTATATCGCGATAGCAGTTGTGGGCAGAGTCTATATAATGAGTATACTTTAAAAGAAATATTCCAATATACTAATACAAAATTTTCAAAAACCCCCTTTTTATCAAAGAAAACTATGTAGATAAACGTTATAATAAGTTAAAGTTGATAGTCACAGATAAAACGTTTAACTATAATTGTTGAGATGGACTAGTTATTAAATAGGTATTAATTACATAATTTTTGACAGAGGAGAGGATAGTACTTACGATCTCAGACTTGATGAGAATCATGAAGCAGTTAAGTATTAAGAGAGAAAAGATGAGACGGGTATGGCCTCACCAGAAGAACTCACTGCTACTGCACTGCAATCAGCATCTATAGAAGAGGTGGCAGGTTCAAGTGACAATTTATCGCAACTATCACAAGAGTTACAAGAGACTATAGCAAAATTTAAATTATAAACTGGCAAAGAAAAAGCGATTAATGTTAGAGGTCGAGTAAAAGGGAAAAGCTAAGGGTGAAAAAGAGATAGTGAAAAGGTGACTAGTTGAAAGAAGCTAGTCGCCTTTTTAGAGTTATTTTGTAAAAAAAATATTATTTTACATGAATAATGATTGACAGTTAAAGAATAAAGGTATAACATCATAAAGGTTAGACTTTTTAACTATTCAATGAAACGAGTAAATAATATTATAATTTATATAAAGGAAGAGTAAAATGTCAAAAGAAAATATCAACTTTATCGATGAAGTTCGAAGAAGAAGAACATTTGCAATTATATCTCATCCCGACGCTGGGAAAACTACTTTAACAGAAAAGTTCCTCTTATATGGTGGAGCTATTCGATCTGCGGGATCTGTAAAGGCAAGGAGATCACAAAAACATGCAGTATCTGATTGGATGGAAATTGAAAAGCAAAGAGGTATTTCTGTAACGTCAAGTGTACTTCAGTTCGAGTATAATAATTTTTGTATCAACATTCTTGATACACCTGGTCACCAAGATTTCAGTGAAGATACTTATAGAACATTAATGGCAGCAGATAGCGCTGTGATGGTTATTGACTGTTCTAAAGGGGTTGAAGACCAAACAAAAAAGCTATTTCAGGTTTGTAAGATGAGAGGAATACCTATCTTTACATTTATTAATAAGATGGACCGAGCTGGAAGAGATCCCTTCGATCTATTAGAGGATATAGAAAAAGTACTAGGTATTAAGTCATACCCAATGAATTGGCCTGTTGGTAATGATAATAGTTTCAAGGGCGTTTTTAATCGCCAAAAGAATCAAATTGAACTTTTTGGCGATGGTAACCATGGTCAATCAATTGCTGAAATAATAACAGGTGAAATATCAGATGAAAAGTTCACAGAGCTTTTAGGTGAAGAGGTCCATAATAAGCTACTGGGAGATATAGAATTACTAGATATAGCTGGTGATGAATTTGAAGTTGATCAAATACTTAACGGGGAACTTACCCCTGTGTTTTTTGGTAGTGCTTTAACCAACTTTGGCGTTGAACCATTTTTACAATCTTTCTTAGATATCACTACACCTCCTCAACCACGTAGTAGTAACTTAGGTGATATTGATCCAGAAGGTAAAAATTTTTCTGGCTTTATATTCAAAATTCAAGCCAACATGAATCCAGCTCATAGAGATAGGATTGCTTTCTTAAGAATTTGCTCAGGAAAGTTTGAAAAGGGTATGGCTGTGAATCATGTACAAAAAGATAAGAAGGTTAAACTTGCTCAACCACAACAGTTTTTGGCGCAAGATCGTGCCATAGTTGAAACGGCTTATCCAGGAGATATTATAGGTATTCATGACCCAGGTATTTTTAATATTGGTGATACATTATGTCAAGACCAATCAAAATTAGAATACGCTGGGATACCACAATTTGCACCTGAACATTTTGCTAAAGTATCTACCATCAATTCACTTAAGCGTAAGCAGTTTTTAAAAGGAGTTACTCAATTAGCTGAAGAAGGATCTATACAGGTGTTTAAACGCCCCAATATAGGTGTGGAGCAATTAATCATAGGTGTAGTTGGTGTTCTTCAATTCGAAGTCCTTGAATACCGTTTAAAAAATGAGTACGGTGTTGACATTACTATTGAACGACTACCTTACCGATATATCCGATGGGTGGAAATGGATAATTTTAATGCAAATACTTTTTCACTGACCATGGACACAATTATTGTAGAAAATGAAAAGAAAGATCCAGTATTATTGTTCAAAAATGAATGGTCAATTAGACATGTCATTGAACGAAATGAAGGTGTTATTTTAAAAGAAACATCTATGTAAGATCTATTAAAGTTATATTTTATCAAAAAAATACTAGAAGGTCTCTGAGCAACCGTAGACCTTCTAGTTTTTCTTTTACTTGTTGAGGGGAAATTATAAAGAGCGATAACTCTATAGGTTATCGCCCTTTTACCTATGTCAGGCGTGACACAGGTGATAGCAATGAGTAGTCAATTAAGACTATAATTGCTATCAATAAAAGTATGTCCAGTTCCGTTGATTTTTATACAACAAAAAATTTTATTTATAATTTAAGTCTCTTTGATACACATTTCATATAAAATGATTGATGCAGCAACACCTACATTAAGAGAATCGCACTTACCTAACATTGGTATAGAGACTTTTAGACTATTTTCTAAGTTCCAATCCTTAGAAAGACCATATCTTTCATTTCCAACGACTAATGCTGACTTATTGCCATAGTTGACTCTTTTAAAACTATGTTGGCTATGTGGATCAGCTAAAACTAATGTATAACCATTGGATACAAGCCATTCTTGACAAGCGATTGCGGAATCAAAAAAGTACCAAGGAATGGTAAAGGAGCCGCCCATACTAGCTTTAATTGTTTTATAACTGTTAATTTTCGCCCTTTCATTAACGATAATAACTGCATCTATTCCTGAGCCATCACAGGATCTAAAAATGGTACCTATATTCCCAGGCGTTTCTAATCCGTCTAAAACGATTAATTTAGTTATGTTACTCATTTCAGTATCTATTTTGAAATGAGGTAAAGTACATATGGATATTAAGCCGGAGGCTTTGTCTTTATCACATAATTTTCTTATCACTTTTTCAGATACATAATAGATGTCGTTAGCTTGGGCCAAACACTTTCTATATATGGAGTCTTCAAATGGTGTTTTAATGAGATCGATGCAAACGATTAATGACTCGATATTTACTCGACTATCCATAACTTTTTCATGATCCCAGTGACCTTCAATGATAAATCTATAGGGATGGCATTTATCACCTTTTTTAAGTTTCTTTATACTCTTTATAATATCATGTTGCATTCCAATATATTTTCTTTGCATATTCTCTGCGCTCCTTTATTTTATTAGATCTAAAATAAGGATGCAAAGCCTACATTCAAAGAAACTACTCTAATCTAGGTATAAGCTCATAGTTTTTTCTATTTATAACTAGATAGTGATGCCGGCAATGATTTAGCGCCATGCAAAATGCCAGTCTTTAAAAAGTAGACTCTGCATGGCGCATACCGAATAAGGTGTGGTTAAGTAAGAACATCGTTTCACTTCCTTTCAATTGATTAAGGATTAATATAATTTAAGCTTAAGCCAAGAAGAAAGATTATTCAAGTGATAAAACTATTATAATAATTCTTGTGTGAGATTAGATGTAAGTTGTATTAATTAATAGGAGTGATAATATCTTTGATAATCCCACCTTTAGGTATTGGTGGACCATCTATATCACGAAAATAAAGAGGCAATCCTTCAGTTAAGAACATGCTAGTCGTCAGAGGGTTTTGACGCTGATGATGGATGTGGAGGTGAGGCTCGCTACTAGAGCCTGAATTACCAACTCGAGCTATAGGTGTACCTTCCTCTACATACTGACCAATCTGTACAAGAACTGAATCTTTCTTCAGGTGTGCAAAGATTAAGTATGTATCTGTTGTATCCAATCGCATATAGATATAATTACCCATCATGGTTTCATTATCAGCTGCCCCAGGCAAAATATCATCTTCTTGGTCATACACATCTATGATGATTCCTGAAATGGGAGCAATAACTTCAACGTCATATATGCCGTAATCGGATAATTTATTACTGGACACAGAGTAGGGGTCTATCAGTAGATCATATGCCCATCGCTCCATAGGAACAATAGCATGAGGGCGATTAGTTTCAAGGCTGTTTCCTCCCCAACCAACAACAGTAGTTTGATCAATAGGTAAACGAATTGAAGCAGCAGGTAGTATAGGGGAATGAACTGGATATGCCATTTGTCCTATATCGAAAAGCCACAGAATGGGGTAACCCATCATCAAAGCAATTAGTAGAGCGGCAGTTAAAGCATAATGAATTTTTCTTCCACGAACTAATCTGGAACCTATAAGTGCAATCAGTACAATAACTATTAGTGAAGCAATTATACTTCCTCCGATAATAAACCACCAACATACAACACCAATGATTCCGCCTATAAAAAAGACACTGATCCATTCACACAACAGTACAACAAGAAGTAATACAGGAAGTATATAAGCACGTTTTTTAGTTAACATTTACAACACCCTTTCAAATACTGAAATAGTAATTATTTGATAGCTTTCGAATATTTAGACGAGTAGGATAAGTTTTTCACTTCAAAAAGATATGATTTTATACTGAAAATTTTATAGCGAATTTGATAAAGGTAGAAAATAAAAAAACGTATCTATTTTGTAATTAAAATAGATACGTTACTTTTAATATTTAATCAACTTTAAATTTATCGGATAATTGTTTTAATCTTAATGCTTTCTGATTTAGTTCAGTGAGATTAGCACCAATTTCTTCAAATGAAGCAACTTGCATTTCAATAATACTATTAATCTGTTTAACAGATTCTGCATTATCAGTTGTAGTTGAAGATATTTGCTCGATGGCTTTTGTCATTTCTTCAGATATGTTTGCTTGTTCTTTAGAAGATGAAGAAACAGCATTACTATGCTCAGTTATAACTTCAACTGCACTCAGAATCCTTTTAAATTGCTCTTTTGCTTGATTGGATTTTTCAACGCTAATGTCTACACGTTCTTTGCCTTCTTGAATAGCTTGATCTGCAAGATCAGTATTATCTTGGATTTCTTTTATTAAATTAATAATTGAGGCTGCTGAGGCTTTACTTTCTTCAGCTAGTTTTCTCACCTCATCTGCTACAACAGCAAAACCTTTACCTTGCTCACCAGCCCTAGCAGACTCTATAGATGCATTTAGAGCTAAAAGATTTGTTTGACCAGCGATACCATCAATTATATTGACGACTTCACCAACACGTTCTGAAGTAAATTTTAACTTTTGAATAGCCTCAAAAACTATTCCGGTAGAGTTATGAACTAGAGCATTTGCTTCTACCACTTCATCAACATATTTCTCACCTAAAGTTGAATAATCTAAAGTATCACAACTATGCTTTGATGTTATAACTGTTCGTTCAGCAATAGCATCAGCATTATTTGATAATTCTATGATGCTGGCATTTGTTTCTTCCACAACGCTAGCTTCATGGATGCTGCTCTCTGATACCAAAGCCGTCTTATTAACGATTTCTTCCATCCCGAGATTACTCTGTTCAAGAGCGGAAGATATCTCATCAGAAGCTTGACTTAGATAGTTCACATCAGATTTTACTTGAGCTACTAAACTTTGAATGTTTTCAACAAAAATATTATACCAATGACCAAGTTGCTGGATTTCATCATTTGTTTCAATATGTACACGACCAGTTAAGTCACCATCGCCATCAGCAATATCTTTCATAATAGTTGTTACTTTTTTTATAGGTTTCACTATTTGTCTATGGGCTCTAATAATCCCAAAAAGAAGAATTAAGAAACCACACAGTAGTATAATAATTTGCTCTAACTTTAAAACAAACAATTTATGATCATAGTTTTCCTGGTACTTGCCAACAATTTGATTAATTTCATTTTTGATCAATAAACTGTTTTCTGTTACAAATTGTTGATTGCTTGTAACGGATTGTCCTTCAAGAATTTGTCTTATGGCTAAAGAATATTTTTCAGTATCTTTCTTAACCTCTAAGATGGTTGATACAAGTTCATCATTATTATTTGGAGAAATTTTATATTGAGTATCTCCATCAATTAATGCATTCATAATGTCATCATATGTTTCAAGTTCATTTTCTAAGATAGTTTTGCTTTCATCTAAAAGTTCTTGATTATTTGACTCAAGAGCTTCAATATATTCAAGAGTATAAAAACCTAAAAGCATGGTTCTCATTCGTTGACTTCCTGATAGATTAATTGCAACACCATCATCACTCATGGCATTAAAAGTCGCAAATGAAAGGAGAACACTAACTACAAAGGGAATAAAAACAAGCAACAATATAACAGCTAATTTTTTACCTACTGAGTTGAGTTTAAACATCTTTTACCTCTCTTCCTATATTTTTAGATACGTATATAAGTATATTCTAACATATAATACCATAAAATATCAAATTATAATCTTATTTATGATAGAAAAAAATATATTTTGGTAATTAATGCAACAAAAAGAGCAATAACCATAATGGTTATCGCTCCTTGACCTATGTCAAGCGTGACATAGATGATAGCAAGATTATAATCAGTTAAGATTATAATTGCTATCAATAATAGTATGAACAGATAAAATTTTTTTATTCAATTTTTTTTAATTTTCTACTTAATATCTACCAAAGGTTTGAATGGCATGCATGACTGTACGCATACTGGTTAATAAACTTCCATTGTTTATTGAACCAGCAGTTGATAAATTTAACCCTTTACAATTTTTGGCCATTTCATAATCTCTTTTGACTTCCTCAATGATTTTTCTTTCATCATTTTTCATAAAAGTGAATGGAGCCAAGCATCCATCTATTCGAGTATTCGGCATATGTTTTCTGATATCATTGACTAAAACTGTAGGACCAAAATTGCAGCCTGTTAAATTTAAACGACTAAGAATGGGGATGAGATGACCCATTTCCGAGTCAGAATGCTGATAACGTCTATCATTTTTATCTGGAGACCAATAGTCAAAGACTCTCTTTAAAACAGGGTAACCAAATAATTCATACATTTCTGGAGTAAGTAAAGCACAATTATCATCTGCAAAGGAAAAGCCTTTAGGTCGATTTTTAGAAGTAAATCCTGCTTCTTCATCCATAATCTTACCTATTTCTATGATCACATCTCCGATAACCTTACTAAAATGTTTGGCTAAATCCGGTTCGTCATAAATTAAATAAATTAAATTAGTGTCACCATATATGGACATAGCCAGAGTAACAGGACCTCTTACATGACGGAGTAGTGGAGGTTTTTTTCCATACTTCTCATAAATTTTTCTTTTTTCATTTTCCCAATTAGTTGGAAGAATAAAGTTACGAATATCCAGCTTTTCAACATGAGTTAAGAGAGTTTCTAATTCTTTAGGTGTACTACAGGAACCGTGAAGCCAAACACTATTTCCGTTGTCCTCGTATCTACCACCAAAGACTTCTCCTATTCGTTTAATGGGTGGAAAGAGTTCATCATCTTCTGGGAAAGATTCTTTAAGTAAACGCCTTCCTACTATTTTTTCAGCCTTATCATTGTAGCGTTTATTCAGTTCAATACGCTTTTCTCTTGGGATAGAGCCCCAAGGATTTCCTTCTACACCTAACTCAGCAAATACGCACTCATCGCTCATACGAATACCTAGTGCAATTTGAGGTGCATTTTCACTAAAACAATTATCTTCATGCGCTAATTCATCATCACTCCAAAAGCGCTCTAAATCAACAGGTAACATATTTTATCCTCCATATAAATTTGTAGTATGTTATAATCGGAGTATAGAACTATTTTGTTTAAAATACAATGTACAATGCTATAATATTTGTACTATCTTATGATCAAATTAATCTACAAGATATTTTTTTAGGAGGATAACAAGTAGATATGACTAATTATGAAAAATTAAATAATATCGCCCCCGAAATAATGTATAGTGTTCATCGGATATGTACGATGAACTGGAGATTATGTGGACCTTATCAGAGACACAATTTAATACTGGTTTATGAAGGGAGAGGTCATTTTGAAAGAGATGGTGAAGTATACGAAGCTAAAAAAGGAGATCTCATATATTATTCTCCATGTCTCATGCGAAAGGCTTATACATATAAAGACGATCAAATGAAATGCTATGCCATAGATTTTCAATACACTTGCCCAGTATTTAATGAAGAATTAAAAGAGTGGAATTTGGAGCATGAGGAGATACCTTTGAAATTTGGTCAAAGAATAGAAGACGATTATTTATTTCATTCAATAAGAAAAGTGATGAGTGAATTAAATAAGACATGGTTATCTAATCAACCCAATAAACAATTAAAAGAAAAGTATTATTTTATGGAGCTAATGCATTATTTAATTGCATTCAAAACACAAGCTGGAATAAACTATCACAATGTAAAAAAAGTCGATAGAGTAATTGATTATATTTGCAAACATTATTACAAAAAATTATCATTAAATGATTTAAGCTCAATCGTTAATATAAGTATACCTTATCTAAGCAGTATATTCAAAGAAGTAACAAATAAGGCTCCAATTGAGTACTTAATGGATATCCGAATATCAAAGGCTAAACAGTTATTAGACGACGGTTATACAATATCAGAATGTGCTCAACAAACTGGATTTAATGATATCTATTATTTTAGCAAATACTTCAAAAAACATGAAGGAATTGCGCCCAGTATGTATGTTAATAGAAAAGTGCAAGAGAAATTATTTTGATATCATATTATATTAATAATTAGATCTAAAATAACAATGAAAGATTGACATAAATTAACATATAAGTTATTATAAGTTTGTACAACATCAAAAGGAGGAAAAAAATATGAAAAAAGGTTTGAGCTACATACTCATTTTAGCATTTGCGATCTCTACATTACTTGTTGGACAAACTTCACAAGTACAAGCTAAAAAAAATGATGTATCACAAGACATGCAGGTGTTAGATATTGGACCTCGTTTAAGACATTTAGAAAATGATGAAGAATACGTAGAAGAAGTTGAAAAACAAATTAAGAAAGCAGCAGCTACATATAACTTTAATGAAGAAAATACAGTAGAAAGTGATGAAGAAAATAGTAATTTTACTTTTGATGGTGGAACCAAAGATTTTCTGGGGTATGATAGTGTTAATGGATATTATTTCAAATCATATACCCTTAGAAGTGTAGGAGAAAATATTGAGGTTTGGGTTGCTGATGACCTATCATTTCAAGATGATCGACCAGCTCATGTAGTCACTCAAGAGCAAGTTGATACATTGAGAGATGAATTTGATAACAATATTTATTCTACTGATACTGATTTTTTTGGTACTCCGGATTCTCATGATGGAGACCAAGCTTTATTGAGTGATTGGGGTTATGTGGATCCAGATTATTACTCTCCTAAAGATGGTATTGAAAGAATCATTATGTTAGTAGATAATGTTCGCGATGAAAATTATTATGATCCTGACTATCCATTTTTTATTGCAGGGTTTTACTCATCAACATTTGAAGCCTATTTTGACCGTAACATTATCTCATTAGATACGAATTCATGGGAAGAAAGATTAGAAAGTACATTCTTTGGTACTACTGCTCATGAATTACAGCATTTAATCCATGACGATAATGATTCTGCTGAGGAAACTTGGGTGAATGAAGGGATGTCAGATTTTGCCGAATTTTTATGTGGTTATGGTCATCCAATGGGACACGTTAACTTCTTTATTGAACATCCAGAAAATTCTTTAGTAGAATGGGATGATCACTTGGAAGCGGTAACTGGACCAGAAACACTTGCAGATTATGGTCAAGCTTATTTGCTTCAATTATACTTATATGATCATTATGGTAAAGATTTTATACAACAGTTAGCTAAAGAAACAAAGCATGGTTTTGAAGGAGTTGAAAAAGTATTAGATGACTATAATACTGGTATTGACTTTTCAGAACTATTTAGAAGATTTAGTATAGCTGTTGCAATTGATAGCCCAGAGCCAGATAGTGGAATTTATAATTTTGACAGTATTGACATTAATGTAAATTATGAGTCCGCTCTTGCATATGACAAAGATGGTGTACCTGCTTGGGGAGGAGACTATAAAGAGATAGATCAAGCTAATAAAATTCAAAGTATTAAGTTTGATGGTATTAACTTTTTACAATCACCATGGCAAGTTGTTCAAGATCCAACTGACGAATCTAATCAAGTCTTCTGGGCAAATAAAGGAGATGAGATGGATAGTCAAATAATTATATCAGTTGATCTTAAAGATGTTAATGAAGCAACATTATCTTTTGATCATTTAGTTGAAATTGAACAAGATTGGGATTTTGCATTTGTTCAAGTATCTACAGATGGAGGAGATACTTGGAACAGTTTAATGAATGAAAGTACTGTTGATTCATTAGTACCAGAAGGTTACCCAGCTATAAGAGAAAATTTACCTGGTTTTACAGGTCATACGAATGGATGGACAACAGAAGAATTTGATTTAACGCCTTATATAGGGAAAGAAATTCTCTTGAACTTTAGATATATGACGGATTGGGGTACAAATGAGAATGGTTGGTACATTGATGACATTAGTATTCCTGAAATCAACTTGTATTTTGATGGTAGTGATTTAGAAGAGTTTAAGAGTATTCATGAGGTTACAGAATCTTATGTTGAATATGCAGTAACTTTTATTAATCAAAAATCACTAGGTAAAGGAAATAACAATAGTAACTATAAAGTGTTAAGCATAGATCCATTTGATGTTACAGAAGCAGATGCTATTACCTTAAAAGAGTTTTTCAGTGGTGGTAATAATTATATGGTTATTTGGTATGCAGCACCAGCTGGAACAAAGGGTGAAGTAGATTATAGTTATGAAATAACTACAAAGAGTGAAGCAGCAAAACAAAAATAATCTATAATTAGTCTTTTCAAAAAGGCTTATAGGCTGTCGACATAGTCGATAGCCTTTTATGTTTTTGATTTATAGAAATATGTGTGAATGAGAATCAGGTATACTTCGCTAAGAAATCAACATATAATATGATAAGCATTCTAATTAAACGTTAGAGAAGTTATTTATAAGAGTCTGGTATTTATATCTCAATAGAGAATAGGATAAGATTAACCTTTTTATAAGGCGCAAATATAGTCTTAGAAAGGAGGAGAAGATTGAGAGAAGTAGAAAAAGAAGATATAACTTGTCATGATATCATTACTTCTGAAGATTATGTAGATATTTATCAGCGCATAAAAGGGGATATTGATGAAGCAGCAGCTGAAGCTGGAGCTGAATGTGCTCAAAGGGTATTCGAAGAATGGGTAATATTACATATAAAAATGGATCAAAAAGATTGTGATAGATTCTACCTTAATAGTGAGTATATAGTACTACCTAACTTATATGGATTAACAAGTGTAAGCAGTATTGAAGCTGCAGGAATTGGTCCAGTGTTGTCCAGTGAAAGTCTTGATATTTCTGGTAAAGGAGTTTTGATTGCCATTGTAGATACTGGAATCGATTATATTCATGAAGCTTTCCGTTATGAGGATAATACAAGTAAAATTCTTAGTATATGGGATCAAACACAAGCAGGAACACCACCGGCTGGCTTCCTATACGGTTCGGAATATTCCAATGAGCAAATTAATGAGGCATTAAATTCGGAGGACCCTTTATCAGTTGTGCCAACGGTAGATGACGTTGGTCATGGTACTTTTTTAGCAGGTGTTGCTGCAGGACGAAGTAACTTAGAAGAGAATTTTAGTGGTGCAGCCCCCGATGCTGAATTAATTGTTGTGAAATTAAAACGTGCTAAAAAATGCTTATCAGATTTCTTTCAAGTTAAAGAAGGGGCTATTGTTTTTCAAACCAACGACATTCTCCAAGGTTTTAATTATGTTTTAGAAAAAGCACAGCAGAAAGATAAACCCTTAGTGTTGTTGTTTGCAGGTGCTTCCTCTGATGGTCCACATAATGGAGCTAATGAAGTTGAAGAGTTTTTAGCTAAGAAAGGTGATGCAATTGGAGTAATTGTTGTCACTTCAGCAGGCAATGAGGCAAATGCTGCACATCATTTTAGTGGTACTTTTAAAGAAGGTGAATCTCAAGTCAATCTTGATCTTAATATTGCTGATGGTGAAAAAGGTGTATTTGTAAATATGTGGGTACCTCTTCCCGATGTTTTAAGTTTAGAGCTTATATCACCAAGTGGAGAAACTACTGGCGTTTTTCCTATTAAGCCAAGAGAATGGCAGTTCAAAACTTTTCCATTAGAAAATACTGTTATTCGTGTTCATTACGATCTACTAGAAGAAAGATCAGCAGAAGAATCAATAGCTTTTATGATCATAAATCCCTTACCAGGCATATGGAATATTATTATTCATGGAGAGACACTGGTTAACAGAAAATTTGATATTTACTTACCAATTAGAAGTTTTATAGATAGACTAACTATTTTTCTAAAACCTGACCCTTATACCACTGTTGTGATCCCATCAACCAATCCAGGTACTATTACAGTTGGCGCTTATAATGAAATAATAAGTAGTATTTATTTAGAGTCAGGTAGAGGCTTTACTAGGGAGGATAGAGTTAAACCAGATTTCGTTGCACCAGGTGTCAATATTATTGGACCCTATCCCAATAATACATATGGAATGTTATCAGGAACGAGTCTGTCAGCGGCAATAACAGCAGGCGCATGCGCTCTCTTATTAGAATGGGGGATTATTAAAGGAAATGACCCTGCTATTAATACAGTCGCTATGAAAACTTACCTAGCTCGTGGAGCAAGACGAAGAGAAGGTGTCATCTATCCAAACAAAGAATGGGGATTTGGAGAATTAGATTTAATAAATACCTTTACAAAAATTTAATCATTAGTGGGTGAAGTAGCCAATTAAAAGTAAAGAATGCAAGGGATTTTTCATTTTTAAGAAAAGCTAAAATTGATGGATGAAAAGGGACTGAAAACGTCTCTTTTTTTATTACAAAAAAATCTTTTCTTCATTTTCATTCCATGTATAATTCAATCAAACATACAAACATTAAAATAGAGTATAAAAGAAGTTTGACAAGCTGATAACTGCGGAGGTAGGATTTGAAGAATTTAATCAACAAAGAAGCTTTGTACTTATATAACAGAGGACGTTATTATCATAGTTACAATATATTAGGTGCTCACAGAATGAAACATAATGGGAAGCTTGGCGTTAGGTTTACTGTCTGGGCACCCTATGCCAAAATGGTCAGTGTAGTAAGTGAGTTTAACAACTGGAACGAATGTGTAATGGAAAACCTTGGCGATTCAGGTGTATGGGGGTGCTTTATAGAAGGGCTTGATGAAGAAGTTAAGTACAAGTATAAAATTCTAACTCAAGAGAACCAGTATAAATATAAAGCTGATCCCTATAGTTTCTTTTCAGAATTAAGACCTCAAACTGCTTCTATTGTTTACAATTTAGATCATTACAAATGGCATGATGCGAAATGGCTTGAACATAGAAAGAATATTAATATCTTTGAAAGACCTATCAACATCTATGAGATGCATTTTGGTTCATGGAAAAGAAAAAAGGATGGCGAAATATATACTTATCGAGAATTAGCTGACTTAGTCATTGGTTATGTAAAGGAGATGGGTTATACACATATAGAATTGCTTCCGATTATGGAGCATCCATTTGATGGTTCTTGGGGCTATCAAATTACAGGTTTCTATTCAACAACTAGTAGGTATGGAACACCTAAGGATTTTATGTACTTTGTAGATCAATGCCATCAAAGTGGAATTGGCGTCATACTGGACTGGGTACCTGGTCATTTTTGTATGGATGAACATGGTTTGTGTGAATTTGATGGGGAAAACATATACGGTTGTATAGGACATAAGCATTGGGGAACTATGAACTTTGATTTTAGTAAGACAGAGGTACACAGTTATTTAATTTCAAATGCTGTCTTTTGGTTTGATAAATTTCATGTCGATGGCTTAAGGATAGATGGTGTATCGAGTATGCTTTATTTAGATTATGGTTATGAAGATAAGAATTTAGCACCACGAAATAAGTTTGGTGGAAATAGTAATTTAGATGCTATAACATTTATGAAGAAATTAAATGAAATTATCTTTAAATACTATCCTTTCGCATTGATGATTGCAGAGGAGTCGTCATCATGGCCCTTGGTTACAAAACCACAATATATGGATGGGCTAGGTTACAATTTTAAGTGGGATATGGGATGGATGAATGATACGCTGAGATACATGCAGTTAGATCCTTTTTTTAGAAAATACAATCATAATTTGATAACTTTTTCGATGAGTTATGCTTTTGCTGAGAATTTTATTTTGTCGCTATCACATGATGAAGTTGTCCATGGTAAGAAGTCTTTAGTAGATAAGATGCCTGGTGACTACTGGAGTAAATTTGCAAACTATAGGGTTCTGATTGCTTACATGATATTTCATCCAGGTAAAAAACTTTTATTTATGGGGAGTGAAATAGCTCAATTTATTGAATGGAGAGAGTATTCGGAATTGGACTGGATGCTATTAGAATATGATATGCATAAAAAATTCCAGTTGTATGTTAAAGACATCAATCACTATTATTTGAATGAGAATGCTTTATGGGAAATTGATTATGATTGGTCCGGTTTTCAGTGGATTGACGCTGATAATAGAGATCAGAGTATTTTTATCTTTAAACGAGTAGGCAAAAAGGGTGAAGATTTTAACGTGATAATCCTTAACTTTACTCCAGTTTATTATAAAAATTTCAGATTAGGTGTACCTGCTAAAGGAATTTATAGAACGGTGTTTAATAGTGATGAAGAAAAATATGGCGGGTCGGATACAACCATTACGAAAACAATGAAAGCAAAAGAAGTGGCATGGCATAACCAGCCCTATTCAGTAGAGCTAACAGTACCCCCATTGTCATCTTTAGTTATTAAGTTAAGCAAAAGAAAATTAGCTATACCCAAATAAACTTTGTCTACGAGGTGAATAAATATGTTAAGCAATAAAGAAAAATTTAAGGCGACCTATCTTGAAAAATTTAAAGAACTAACAGGAGATTCTCTAAGTGATGGTAATATACGTGACAAATATATGGTGTTAGCAAAGTTAATCGTTGATGAATTGAATAAAAACTGGGCACACAAAAAAGCACAAATGAAGTTAAGTGAAAGTAAATTAGTTTATTATTTCTCAATAGAATTCATGATAGGTAAATTACTTAGACAGTATTTGATCAGTTTAGGTGTTATTGATGTAGTGGAAGTAGGGTTAGAGGAATTAGGAATCTCACTGTCTGATTTAGAACAATGTGAGGATGAACCAGGATTAGGTAATGGGGGATTAGGACGTTTAGCAGCCTGCTTTTTAGACTCAATGGCTTTTTTGGGGATTAACGGTAACGGTATAGGTATACGATATAAACATGGACTTTTTGATCAAAAAATAATGGATGGTTATCAGGTTGAATTGCCTGATAATTGGCTACGTCATGAATTTCCATGGGAAAATAGGCGAACAAAATCTGCGGTAACAGTGAATTTTGGTGGAGAAGTTGAGACCAGAGAGCTCAATGGTAAATTGACTTTTGAACACAAGAATTATGAATCAGTATGGGCTGTACCCTATGATATAGCCATAGCAGGATACGATAATCCAGATAGCATCAATCGTTTACGCCTTTGGAGTGCTGAACCTACAAAAGGTTTTGATTTAAAGTCATTCCATGAAGGGAATTTTCATCAAGCAGTGCAATACAAATCTTCTGTTGAAGCTATTTCTCAAGTATTGTATCCAAATGATGCTAATTATGAAGGGAGATTACTTCGTTTAAAGCAGCAATATTTTTTCGTTTCAGCAGGTATTCAAAGTATCATAAGACGCTATAAAAAGAATCATGGATCTGTCCAAGATTTCTATAATAGAATCGCTATACACATTAATGATACCCATCCAGCATTATGTATTCCTGAGTTAATGAGAATATTTATCGATGAAGAAAACTTAAGTTGGGATCAAGCTTGGGACTATACCACGAGAACTATTTCTTATACGAATCATACACTTCTACCAGAAGCACTAGAACGTTGGCCAATTCACATGGTTAAGACCCTAATGCCAAGAGTGTACATGATTATTGAAGAGATTAATAGAAGATTTTTAGAAGATATTCATCATGCTGAAGAAGCAAATATGGCCATTTTACAGCATGGACAGGTACACATGGCTCATCTAGCTATTATTGGCAGCTATTCTGTAAATGGAGTGGCTAAGATTCATAGTAAGATTTTAAAAAATGAAGTGATGAAAAACTTTGATACAGTCTATCCTGACCGATTTAATAATAAGACGAATGGCGTTGATCATAGAAGATTTTTATTGAAAGCAAATCCTTATCTAAGTCAATTAATTAACGAAACCATTGGAAAGGGTTGGATTGAGAAACCATTAGAGCTTAATAATCTCATGAATTTTCAATATGATTCTAGCTTTAGGCAAAAAATCTTCCAAGCAAAACAGCAAAATAAACTTAGATTAGCAAAATATATTGAAAGTCATTATGATATTAACATTGATCCGAGTTCCATTTTCGATATTCAAGTAAAACGAATTCATGCTTATAAACGTCAATTAATGAATGTTTTACACATTATGAATCTATATAATCAATTAAAAGAAAATCCTGCACTTAATATTCACCCAAGGACTTTTATATTTGCTGGAAAAGCAGCTCCAGGTTATTACTATGCCAAAAGTATTATAAAGCTTATTAATTCTTTAGCAAAGAAAATCAATAATGATAGAACAGTTAATGATAAACTAAAAGTGATTTTCCTACAGAATTTCAATGTTTCTTTAGCAGAAATTATTTACCCAGCGGCAGATATAAGTGAGCAAATCTCTACAGCGAGTAAAGAAGCTTCAGGTACTGGCAATATGAAGTTCATGATGAACGGTGCTGTAACAGTAGCAACACTTGATGGAGCTAATATTGAAATATTGGATGAAGTTGGAATGGATAATATCTTCATATTTGGATTAAAAGCAAGTGAAGTCATTAAGTATTACAAAAACAATAACTATAAGTCCTATGAAATCTATCATAAAGATTATAGAATTCAAAGAATCCTTAATCAGTTAATAGATGGGTTTTTCTCTGAAGGTGACATGGAATTTAGAAACATTTATGAATCACTCTTGGTTTATAATGATGAATTTTTTGTCCTTAAAGATTTTGCATCCTACGTAGATACGCAGTATAGAGTCAATGAAAAGTACAACGATAGAAGCAATTGGATCAATATGACGATTAATAACATAGCTCATTCTGGTTATTTTTCTTCTGACCGTACCATTAAAGAATACGCAAAAAATATATGGAATTGTGAAGTTAATTATTAGAGGTGAACTATGAAAAAAAAAGAATGCGTTGTCATGCTATTAGCAGGTGGGCAAGGGAGTCGGCTTGGTGGTCTAACAAGAGATATTGCTAAACCTGCTGTGGTTTTCGGCGGGAAATATCGAATAATTGATTTTGCCCTTAGTAATTGTTATCACTCAGGCTTCGATACTGTAGGTGTTTTAACCCAATATAAGCCTTTGCTATTGAATTCCTATATTGGTACTGGAAGCTCATGGGCATTAGATTCAGTTAACGGTGGTGTACGAATATTACCGCCATATCTAACTAGAGATGGTGGTAATTGGTACAAAGGTACTGCTGATGCTATCTACCAAAATATTGAATATATTGATTTTTATAATCCGAGTTATGTACTAATCATATCAGGAGATCAAGTGTACAAAATGGATTATTCTTTAATGTTAGAAATGCATAAGGATAAAGAAGCAGACGTATCGATTTCTGTTATTGAAGTACCATGGGATCAGGCTAGTCGTTTTGGCGTGATGATTGCAGACGATGATGATCGGATAATTGATTTTGAAGAAAAACCACTTGCTCCAAGAAGTAATAAGGCATCTATGGGCATATATATTTTTAAATGGGATGTTCTAAGAGAAGCTTTAATTGAGGACCATAACCTTGTGGAAACTAGTAATGATTTTGGTAAAAACGTCATCCCCATGTTATTGGAACAAGGTAAAGAAATGTATACCTACTCCTATAAAGGTTACTGGAGAGACGTTGGTACAATTGAAAGCTATTATGAGGCAACCATGGACCTCTTGAGTAAGGAACCAGAGATGAACTTATACGATAATCAAGATTTTAAAATATATTCCAATAATTCCAATATACAACCCCATTTTGTCGATGCTAATGCAGTCATCAAAAATAGTTTAATTTGCAATGGCTCTACCATATTAGGGGAAGTTCATCATTCAGTTCTTGGAAATGATGTGTGCATAGGTAGAGGAGCCAGAGTAATTGACTCTGTTATACTAAATAATACAATTATTGAGGATGGGACTGTTATTGAAAAGACAATTATTGGGGAAAATATACAGATAGGAAGAAATCTTAGAATAGGTAAAAAAGGAGAAAACTCAGACATAGAAGTTGTTTTCAATAATATTTCCACTAATCAGCCTTATTAGATAAGAAAATAGTCTGTCTAAGGAATAATTAGAGAGCATAGAAATAGTAAAGTGAATTTACAGTAACTATTAGATAACTGAAATAGGATTATAGCTGGAGGATAAACAATGCATGATGCAATAGGTGTTATAACCAATAAACCTGAAAGTAATATTTTAGGTGATTTAACCAAATATAGAAGTTTGAATACAGTACCTTTTGGAGGCAAATACAAATTAATCGATTTTGCATTATCCAATATGGTCAATACTGGTATTGGGAAGATTGGAGTCATTGGATCACATAAATATAAGTCGCTGGTGGAGCATCTTGGAACAGGACAGGAATGGTCCTTAAGTAGAAAAAGTAAGGCACTTTCCATTTTAAATGGAGGAATGAGCTTCTATGTCAATGAACATCCAAGAATTAATTTGAACGATTTCCTTGTGAATATAGAGTTTTTCGAAAGTGTAAATAAGAAGAATGTTGTCATTTCAGGAAGTGACTTGATAAGTAATATTAGTTATTTGGATGCCATTAATTTTCATAAAAAAAAACAAGCAGATATAACAATGATTTATAAAGCATTTGATGATAATTGTGGCTTTGATGAATACGATACGTTATTAAACATTGATCATAGTGATCAAAAAGTAATTGAAATTTGTGAGTACCCCAATAGTGATAGTAACATGTTGTTTATAGACATGTTGATTATAAAAAAAGATTTATTAATGACCATGATCAAGAGTTGCGATTGCTTAGGTGTCAATTGGGATTTGATCGAAGTGATAAAAAACAATATTAGTCAATTAGTGACTTATGCATACCCTTATGAAGGCTACTTTTGTAAAGTAAATTCAATAAAAAAGTACTTTCAGTGTAGTATGGATCTGCTCAATAATGATATTAAAGATGATTTATTTTTAAATGAAAATAAGATTTATACGAAAGCAAGTGATAATCACCCTACTAAATACATGGATTCAAGTCATACAACCAATGCACTTGTAGCAAGTGGTTGCATGTTATATGGTGACGTAGAGAATAGTATTATTTTTAGAAAGGTTAATGTTGGAGAGGGTGCTTTTATAAAGAACTGTGTTCTTATGGAAAAGTGTCATGTAGGTCAAAAGGTTATTTTAGAGAATGTTATTTTAGATAAGGATGTAACAATAAATGATGGAATTGTATTAAAAGGGAAAGAAAACGCCCCTATTGTCATTGGAAAAAGTTGCTGTCTCGGATAATTTGGGTTAAAGGAGATGAAGTATGAAAGTATTATTTGCTGCCTCAGAGACCATACCATTTTTGAAAAGTGGTGGTTTAGGAGATGTAGTCGGTACCCTACCAAAATCATTAAAGGGATTAGGATTGGATGTTCGAGTCATTATTCCTAAATATGTTGATATACCAGATGCGTATAAACAACACTTTAAATATAAGACTCACTTTAATGTTTCGGTAGGTTGGAGAAACCAATATTGTGGCATAGATGAATGTATAATTGACGGTATAACCTTTTATTTAGTTGATAACGAGTATTACTACAAGAGACCAGGAATGTATGGTTACTATGATGAAGCTGAGCGATTTGCTTTTTTTAGTCGAAGTGTTCTCGAATGTTTAGGTCATATCGATTTCAAACCAGATATTATTCATTGTCATGATTGGCAGACTGCGCTCATACCAGTACTATTAGAAGAGCAATATAGACTTTCAGAAATTCATCATGATATTCGGACAGTTTTTACGATTCATAATCTTAAGTATCAAGGTATATATGGTCAAGAAGTACTAGAGGACTTATTTGGATTAAGTAAAGACTATGCAATGAATAAGAAATTTGAGTTCTATGGTGATATCAACCTATTAAAAGCAGCTCTTTACTATGCTGACATGGTGACTACCGTTAGTCCAACATATGCAGAAGAAATTCAGAATGTTTATTATGGAGAAAAATTAGACGGTATTCTACGCGATATTAATTTTAAGCTAAAAGGTATATTGAATGGTATCGATTATGATATTTTTAGCCCTGAAAAGGATCAGCATATCTTTTTTAATTATACCACTGCTAAAAGCGGGAAACTGGAAAACAAGGTAAAGCTGCAGGCAATATCAGGGCTACCTCAGAATGATCAAATACCTGTTATTGCGATAATTTCTAGGCTGGTTGAACAAAAAGGGTTCGATTTAGTTTTGCATGTCATGCAGGAAATCCTTAACATGGATATTCAATTAGTTGTATTAGGAGTAGGAGACTATAAGTATGAACAATTCTTCAAAGAGTTAGAGCAACACTACCCTAAAAAAGTTAAAGCCTTCATTGAGTTTGATATTAGTTTAGCACAGAAGATTTATGCTGGAGCAGATATGTTCTTAATGCCTTCACTCTTTGAACCATGTGGTTTATCACAATTGATATCTTTAAAATACGGTACGATACCCGTTGTTAGAGGAACTGGTGGGTTAAAGGATACAGTTGAACCTTATAATAAATTTACAAACGAAGGAACAGGGTTTGTTTTTAATAACTACAATGCCCATGAATTTCTCTATGCATTAGAAGATGCGGTAGAACTGTATCGCAATGATGAAAAAGCATGGCAAGAATTGATGAAGAGAGCTATGAACGTTGATTATAGTTGGAACCAGTCAGCTGGAGAATATATAGCAGTTTATGAATCATTAAGAGCTGATATTTGTCACTAGGGAGGATTCCCTAGTGATCAGTAAATGTACATAAACTGATGTAGTAAAGGAGAATTGTTATGCATGAAATTCAGGTTATACATAATTCCCATAATAAACACTATAGAAATCCTTTTGGAGCGGTTATCTGCGGTACTACTGTGGATTTAACAATTGATGTTATCGTAGATATGGATCAGATATACGTAACATTAGAGCTGTTTGAGGCACATCAACACCGACAAGTTGCTATGGAATTATCGGCATTAGAAGGTAATCGAAAAACTTTTACAGTCCAATATAATACGACTAATGATCCAGGATTGGTATGGTATTATTTTAGCATTCATACTCCGGATAGTCGCTATTACTATTCTAATAATAATGAGAGTTTAGGTGGAATTGGAAAGTTAACTCATGAGCATCCAAAAGGATATCAGCTAACAGTTCATCATCCTTTTACAATTCCAGAGTGGTATAAAGAGTCGATAATCTATCAAATATTTCCAGACAGATTCTTTAATGGTGATAAAGAAATAAATTTCGATAACTATAAGAAAAACAGTCTAATTCATGCCAATTGGGACGATAAGCCATACTACATTAAAGATGAGAAGGGACATGTGAAAAGATGGGATTTCTTTGGAGGCAATCTATTAGGTATTATCAAAAAAATAAAACATCTAAAGAAACTTGGGGTTTCAACAATCTATCTTAATCCAATCTTTGAGTCTGTAAGTAATCATAAATATGATACAGGTAATTACAAAAGGATTGATCCAGCATTTGGTGATGAGGAAAATTTTAACAGTTTAATAGAGGAAACACAAAATAATAAGATGGCCATTATTTTAGATGGTGTTTTTAGTCACACAGGAAGTGACAGCATCTACTTCAATAGAGAAAGCAATTACCCAGAAGTAGGGGCATATCAATCTCAGGATTCACCTTATTATAACTGGTTTCGATTTCAAGATTATCCAGACCAATATGAATGTTGGTGGGGGGTAGATACCCTTCCAAATGTTAATGAAATGGAACCGACTTATATAGATTATATGGTAACTGGCGAAGATAGTGTTGTTAGACGATGGATTCAAAAAGGAGCAAAAGGGTGGCGTTTAGATGTGGCAGATGAGCTTCCTGATGAGTTCATCAAAGAAATTAAGAGAGTTATGAAAGAAACTAATCAAGACAGTGTTTTGATAGGTGAAGTATGGGAAGATGCATCAAGAAAAGAAAGCTATGGTAAGTTAAGAGAATATTTCTGGGGTAAGGAACTGGATGGGGTTATGAACTACCCATTTAGAGAATTATTCATCAACTTTGTGAGAGGCGTTTGGGATGCAGAGTATGTTCATAAGCGATTAATGAGTTTGTATGAAAACTATCCAAAAGAATGTTTCTTTGGTTCGATGAATTTAATAGGAAGTCATGATCGCACCCGTATTATGACTTTATTAGGGGAAGCACCAGAAGAACACCACTTAACGGATGAAGAACGTGAAAACTATCGATTATCTGAATCTCAACGTAGCTTAGCTATTAAGCGATTAAAACTGCTCTCTTTAATACAATATACATTTCCTGGAATCCCCCATATTTATTATGGTGATGAAGTGGGTATGGAAGGTTATTCAGATCCTTATAATAGAGGAACTTTTCCATGGGGACGTGAGAATCAAGAATTAATTAACTGGTATATGAAACTTGGAGATTTGAGAAATAATAACCAAGTCTTAAGAAAAGGTGAATGGAGACCCTTTGTTGAAATGGATGATGTTTATGGGTACTATAGGGTTCTGGAAAAGACTAAGGTATTATGCCTTTTCAATAGGCATGTAAATAGGAAAAAAAGCATAATGATACCTGATATACCTGACTATATGACACCTATTGAATTGATGGAAAACAAACGACTCATAAAGGCTGAAGAGTTAATATTAGAACCATTACAAGGAAAAGTAATTTTAATAGAAGCCCAAAACTAAAAGTTTAGTTTTAGGCTTCTATTAATGCCTATCCCTTTATTTTTATCTTATGATACAGAGGAAATAATTCGCCAGTTTGTTTGTGTAGCTATTGATCGAAGTTCATTATCAGGATTGACGACTATAGGTTGTCCAACAGTTTGTAGGAGATGAATATCAGAATAACTATCTGCGTAAGCACAACTACCTTCCCATTCGATAGAGTGATTTTTAAAATAATCTTGTAGTCGATGGACTTTTGATTGACCGCTTGCAACATTTAAGTCTTTAGATAAATCAATTATTCCCTGACTATCGAAGCGAATTTCTGTACCAATTACAGTATCTATCTCAAGATATTCAGCAATTTTGTCCAGAAGTAGGCTGTATGAGCCTGATAATAGAACTGTATGATAACCGGATTGATGAACTCTGTGTACTTCGGTTACGATCTCGCTGTTTAATTCTTTAATAATTGCTTCAGCACTGGATGTTAGATAATGTTTAATCTCTTTCTCACTCATACCTTTTAGGATTTCATGAAATCCTTGAAATGCTCTTAATTTCATTTGCTCCCGTGTTAGTTTAGATTTTAACCCCAACTTATATGTTATATATAATGGAATGAGAGGGAGGTTAACTCTCAATAGTTTAACACTTGAGTAGTTATTCGCTTTCCATTGACTGAGTAAAAAAGGTAAAGTATCCTTTGGAAAAAGAGTACCATCAAAATCGAATATAGCCAGTTTCATGTTTAATCACTCCTTTGATGTTTGTGGTCATACTACCATAAAAAGTAAAAACAATCAAGGCGTGATTTATTCTAATTGACATACATAGAAATGCAATAATTACGGAAAATTACTCTGTATACGTATATTGACTGGAATTTTTTCTGTTGAAGTGTTACTGCAGAATTAGTTATTTAATTAGTTCAACCGAAAATAATTTTATGGATGATCCAGTATTCCGTAAAAATAATAATGTGAAATGCCATAAGTGCCTCCATATTTAAACTTAAGTATGGTAGGGTTATTTTGAGTTTGTTGACAATAAACAACTAGATCTTGTAAAATGTATGTAAGTGATAACTAACATTTTGCTTGTTCGAAAGTTATTTTGAGAGAGGTGTATTTATGGTAGGGGGAAATGTGGGGATTGTTGGAATAGGAGTTTACTTACCTGACAATAGAATGTCGGCAAGTGAAATTTCAAAAGCAACCAATGGTTTTTGGAGTGAAGATGCCATTATCAATAAATTAGGGATAGTCGAGAAGAGGATTCCGGGAAAAGATGATGGAACACAAACAATGGGTGCACTTGCAGCTATAAATGCTTTAAAGGATGCTGATATATCATCAGAAGAAATTGACGTAATTTTGTGTATGGGAGAGGAATGGAAAGAATATCCATTAACTACATCAGCGCTGTACATACAAGATCAGATAGGGGCTACAAATGCATGGGGAATTGATGTACAGAATCGTTGTTGTACCACAGTTTCAGCAATGAAAATGGCAAAAGATATGCTCATAGCTGACAAGGATATCAAAACCATTATGATTGTTGGCGGGTATCGTAATGGGGATTTTGTGGATTACACTGATAAGTATATGTCCATGATGTATAACTTATCAGCTGGGGCTGGAGCTCTTATACTTCAAAAAAATTCTTATAAAAACTTACTTTTAGGTACACATATATTAGCTGATGGATCTTTATCGAGAGATGCTGGTGTCAAAATAGGGGGAATTAATCAACCGATCACAGCTGATAATCTTAATCAAGCTTATCAATCTTTAAAGATTATGCATCCAGAAAAAATGAAAAAAAGATTAAATGAGGTCTCTATTCCTAATTGGTTGACATGTATTGATCAAGCTTTAAAAAAGTCTGAAATGACAAGAAAAGATATTGATTATGTTGCTATACTGCACTTTAAGAAGTCTATGCATGACTATATGCTACAAGAATTAGGACTCACTGAAGAGCAGACTATCTATTTATCTTCTTATGGACATATGGGGCAAGTGGATCAGATTCTATCCTTAAAACTTGGCTTGGAACAAAAGAAAGTTAAAGATGGTTCTGTAGTGCTTATGATAGCTGCTGGGATAGGTTATGTTTGGGCTGCAAACGTCATCCGATGGGGGAGTGATATATAATGTCTACATTTTTACAACTACTGTTTAGTAGTCTTGAATCGGGTAGTGTCTATGCCTTGGCATCATTGGGAATAATTATTATTTTTCGTACCAGTAGAATGACTAACTTTGCTCAAGGGTCATTAGGGATGTTCAATGCTTTTATTGCTACATATTTTTTAATGTTTACAGGAAGTCCAGTTTGGTTAGCGGCTATTATAGGTATGGTAACAGGTTTTGGCTTTGGTGTTTTGGTTGATTTGATCATTATGAGAAGGGCAAAAAAAGTATCCCCAGTTTCCAAGCAAATCATTACTTTTGGAATGATTATGCTCTTCTTAGGTATTGCACCTATGATCTTTGGTACCAGTCCTCTATCTTTTCCACGTTTCTTAAAGCATGGAGCCATTAGTATAGGGGAAGCATCAGTCACCTACAATGCAGTATTGAATATAAGTATTGGAATCATAATCATGCTAGTCCTATTCTTCTTTCTACAGAAAACAAAATGGGGGCTTGCTGTTCGGGTTACAGCATCCAATGATGAAACAGCGCAATTAATGGGTGTCCCAACTAAAACAGTAACCATGGGGGCTTGGGCAGTAGCAGCAGCCCTTGGTACCTTATCTGCTTTGATGCTTGCACCAGCCATAACAGTTAATGTTTCCATGATGGATAATGTGCAGATTAATGCATTGATAGCTTGTGTGTTAGGAGGTTTTCAAACTTTTTACGGACCAGTTATAGGAGCTTATGTCATTGGACTTAGTAAAAATTTATTGAGTTACTACATTTCCTCCACATGGGGAGAAGCTATCATGTATATACTGATCCTAATGTTTATTGTATTTAGACCAAACGGCATAATTGGTAAAAAAGTCGTTAAAAAGGTTTAGAAAGTGAGAAATTTAGTATGGTGAAACTTAAAGAATTCTATAAAAGTCGTTACGGAAAATACATTCTTTTTGGATTAATACTTGCATTAGTTCCTACGTTACAACAAATTGGATTACTTCAGAGTTCTACCGTAATTGTTTTAGGAACAGTTATGTTCTATGCCATTGTTGGAATTGGTCTTAACGTTTTACTTGGTTACTCTGGGTTAATTTCCTTAGGAACAGCAGGATTTATGGGATTAGGAGCGTATATTGCGGCCTATCTCACTAGCGATTTGGGATTATCCTTTTTCCCATCATTGATTATCTCAGTTATGATCCCATTAATCATAGGGATGATTATTGGCTTAATTTCTTTGAGATTAGAAGGGTACTATTTGGCTATTGCCACCCTTGGGGTAGCAGAAATTTTTAGACAGTTTTTTGTTGAGTTTGAGATCATTACAGGTGGGTTCTCTGGTAAGAATGCAAGTTACCCAGTCCTCTTAGGTTTTATACAGTTGAACCGTCAATGGACGTTTGTTCTAATTGTCTTCTTCCTGGTACTCATACTCATACTGACAGACAATTTCATTCATGGTAGAACAGGTAGGGCATTATTGACTATGAGGGGAAGTGAAGCAGCAGCACAAGCTATGGGCATTAATATTCTTCGTTATAAGTTGACAGCATTTGGAGTAGCTACATTGTATGCAGGAGTAGCTGGCGTACTCTATGTGCATTTCATACGGTTTGCATACCCATCAGGTTGGAATTTAACCTTGTCTCTTCAGATCTTAGCTGTCATCGTTATTGGAGGCATGAGAAGGATTACTGGTCCAATTATTGGCGCCTTTATTGTCTTTGGTGTACCAGAGCTTATATTAAAGCAATTACCTGTTATTGGGCATATAGATGGTTTAGCATTTGTTTTTACCGGTATACTGATTATTGTTGTCATTTTGTTTTATCCACAAGGCTTAATTGATATAGGTAAAGATATAAAAAAATTATGGAAAAAGAAAAAGGTGAAGAAAGATGGCGACCAAGGAATGTTTGAGAATTGAAAACCTAACAATGGCATTTGGAGGTATAAAAGCAGTGGATGACCTTAGTTTCGCTATCAACGAAGGTGAAATTTACGGTCTAATAGGTCCCAATGGAGCTGGAAAGACAACGGTTTTTAACTGTATAACACAATTTTATAAACCTAATCATGGCAAAGTGCTTTTTAGAAGATCAAATGACAGAATCATAAATTTGGTAGGCAAAAAGACCCATCATATTATCAAGTATGGGTTAGTGAGAACTTTTCAAAATGTAGAGTTAATTAATGAATTAAGTTTAATAGATAACCTTTTAGTTGGAGCGCATATTGAGTTCAAAACAGGTATTATTGCAGGCGCTTTACGTACGAGGAAGGCACGAGGGGAAGAAAGGCAACTGAGAGAAAAAGCTTACCAAGTACTTTGTTTTTTGGAGTTAGAAGATAGAAAAGATGAACTGGTCGGAGGACAGCCCTATGGTGTATTAAAAAAAGTAGAACTTGGGAGAACTTTGATGAGTCATCCTAAATTAATTATACTTGATGAGCCTGCAGCAGGATTAAATGAATCAGAAACAGCCAGATTGGCAGAATTAATCAAGGGTATTAGGGAGTCCTATGGTTGCAGTATTTTGCTTGTGGAACATGATATGCGGTTAGTCATGGACGTATGTGATCGAATATGTGCTATCTCTTTTGGTAAAAAGCTTGGAGAAGGAACGCCAAAGGAAATCCAGTCCAATCATGAGGTTCAAGAAGCATATCTAGGAAAGGAAGAGGAGTAATATGTCTGAACTAGCCTTGAAAGTAGAGAACTTAGAGGTAGCCTATGGAAACATCAAGGCTTTGAAGGGGATTAATATAGACGTACCTGCAGGTAAAGTTGTTGCACTGCTTGGGGCAAATGGAGCTGGTAAAACCACGACATTAAAGTCCATTTCTGGGATTGTACAGAAGCAAGAAGGGCATATTTATTTCCATGATCAAGACATCACCAGATTATCACCTGCTCAGATTACCACTTTGGGTATCGTTCAGTCACCAGAAGGGAGGCAAATTTTCCCCGATTTAACAGTGGAAGAGAATTTACGTATTGGAGCTTTTACCATTAAGAGAAGAGGCGTGATAAGTGAAAATTATGCCAGAGTATTCCGTTATTTTCCTATATTAAAAGAAAGAAAAAAGCAAGTTGCCGCTACCTTAAGTGGTGGTGAGCAGCAAATGCTTGCTATAGCTAGGGCCTTAATGGCCAGTCCAAAAGTGCTGTTACTTGATGAACCGTCACTAGGATTAGCACCACTAATTGTTAAAGATATTTTCAATATTATTAAGGAAATTAATAGTGAAGGAACTACGGTACTAATCATTGAACAAAATGCATTACAAACTCTAAAGATAGCCGATTATGCTTATGTTCTTGAAGTGGGTCAAATTAATATGGAAGGTAAAGCTAGTGAGTTAATTCAAGATAAGCAATTGATTGAGGCGTATTTAGGAGGGCATTGATGCATGAGTTAATGGTTTTACATATTTAAAATAAAGGCAATTACTAGCCTTAAGGGGAGGGTATTCAAAATGAAAAAAGGTTTAGCTGTTATTCTTAGCACGCTATTGGTAATCTCAATGATGTTAACTGCATGCGAAACAGCAGTTGAAACGGCTCAAGGCGTAACAAAGGATAGTGTTAAGGTAGGGAATAGTATAGCGACTTCTGGTCCATTGGCTCCGGTTGGAGTTCCATATAAGGCTGGGATGGAAGCCTACTTTATGATGGTAAACGAAGGTGGCGGCGTCAACGGTCGCGTGATAGAGTATGTTCATCAGGATGATGAGTTCAATCCTGAAAAAGGGAAAGCTGCTGTAGACAAAATGATTAATGATGAAAAAATATTTGCTTTCGTAGGTCACTTTGGGACACCTATTGTTGGAGCAACGCTTAATGATATTAAAGAAGCGGGTATCCCAGCGGTTTATTTTGCAACAGGTACTGGTTTACTTTATAACGAGAAAGCAGAAGGATTTGATCGCGTAGCATATCCTGTACAGCCAGTCTATCCAATGGAAGGAAGAATTATGGCTGCCTGGGCTAAAGGTGAGTTTAATGCTTCTAAAGTTGGGGTTATTTATACCAACGATGATGCGGGTAAAGATTTACTTAAAGGGATCAAACAAGAAGCTGAAAGAATGGGCGGTTTAACTGTTATTGATGAGCAAGTACCACCGAATGCCGATGATGTTTCAGCTGCTGTAACTAAATTAAAAAATGAAGAAGTAGATATGGTGATCATTGCTGCTATTCAAGGGACATTTCCACAAATAGCTAAAGAATTAGCCAAACAAGGTGTTTATAAACCAACATTAACGACATATGTTAATGCTGATCAGCGGATGACAGCAGCTGTTAAAGACGATGTGGCAGATCACTTTGCTATTTATGCCAATGCATGGGTAGACATGACCAAACCTGCTATCAATGATTATAGAGAGTGGGTGGGTAAAGTATCTGATGAAGACCTAAGCAGTAATGCATATGCCATGACAGGATGGATTGCAGCTCATTTCTTTGTAGAAGGATTGAGAAGGGTTGACGGAGATTTGACCTGGGAAACTTATATGGATGCATTGGAATCTGAACCAATTGATAATCCTTTTGGTGGATCCATTGATTTCTCCGATGGCAAGCGATTAGGTACTCAAGAGATGGCATTGCTTAAGATGAATCCAAGTGTTGATGCTGGTTGGGAAGGTTTTATTGATTTTGAGAGCATAGATGGAATTTTAGATGGTCAATAGAAGATAGTTTATATACACCAGTTATTGCTCGGCTTTCCTGTACTTTAAGGAGAATAGACGGGGGAAAGTCGAGCAAATCACTGAGAGCGTATAATGCCATCAAATAGAGGTGATAAATCGTGAGTTATAAGCACAAAATTATATCAATAGATGAAGCATTAAGTAAGATAAAATCAGAGGATCATATCGTGACGGGTTTAGCAGCTGCAGAAGCAAAAGTCTTATTAGAAAACCTGCATAGAGTAGCTGATTATGTTAAAGGTGTTACAGTAACCACTTGTCTGCCCATGGTTTTAGCAGATTATTTTAATGACCCAACCTATAAAGATAGTTTTCAAATGGATGGGTGGTTTTATACTGCAGCTATTCGGAAAGCACAAAGTAATGGCAATATATCTTTCATACCCAATCATCTTCATCTAGCAGGTATAAAAAGATTAGCCCATAAACAACCCAATATTTATATTGGCAATGCAACACCACCAGATCAGCATGGATATGTATCCTTATCACTTAGTAATGTATATGAAAAAAGAATGATTGAAGCAGCAAAATTAGTTATACTTGAGATTAATCCAAAGTTACCTCGAACCTTTGGAGATATGGAACTTCATGTCAATGATGTAGATTACCTTATTGAGACAGATTATGATATACCTGAATTACCAGATATTGAACCTAACGAGAAAGATCTAAAAATTGGTTCCTATATTGCAGATTATATTCATGATGGAGATTGTATTCAATTGGGAATTGGTGGGATACCTAATGCAGTAGCAACATCTTTGATGAATAAAAAAGATTTAGGTATTCATACAGAGATGATTACAACGGGGATGATGAAATTAGTTAACGCTGGTGTCATTACTGGTAAGAAAAAGAATTTTAATAAAGGAAAGTTAGTAGCTACTTTTGCTTTAGGAACAAGAGAGCTATATGATTTTATAGATAATAATCCTTCTGTAATGATTAAAGATGGTCATTGGGTCAATGACCCTTATGTCATTGGTTTAAATGATAATCAAGTATCTATTAACACGACTATTGAAGTGGACTTAACGGGGCAATGTGCGTCTGAATCTATCGGAGCGGTCCAATACAGTGGTACTGGTGGGCAGGCTGATACAGCCATAGGCGCACAAAGGTCTAAAAATGGTAGGTCTTTCATCGCTCTTTATTCCACTGCAAGGGTAAGGAATAAAGATACAGGAGAAAGAGAAGAAATCTCTAAGATAGTGCCTACATTAAAACCCGGTGCTGCTGTCAGCTTATCACGAAATGATGTAGATTATGTCGTTACAGAATATGGTGTAGCAAGTTTAAAAGGAACCTCAGTTAGAGAAAGGGTAGAGCGGCTCGTACAAATTGCTCATCCTAAGTTTAGAGAAGCACTGATGGAAAGCGCCATAACATTGGGTATTTTTTAATGCGGTATTAAGGTATATAATAGAGAAAGAGGTGATTTAATGTCGGAGTTTCATTACAATAATAAAAAAATATATTTTGAAGTACATGGAGAGGGGCAACCACTGATCATACTGAACGGGATTATGATGAGTCACTTTAGTTGGAAAATATTTTTACCACACCTGACTAAAGATAAACAGGTTATATTATTGGATTTTATTGATCAAGGTTTCTCGGATAAAGCTGAAGGCTTAAGCTATAAGCATGAGTTACAAGTTGAAGTCCTTAAGGGGTTAGTTGACCATCTTAACTTATCAAATATTAACCTAGTTGGAGTATCCTATGGTGCACAAATTGCCTTACAGTTTGCAATGCGCTTTCAAGAAATAGTGGAGCATTTGATGGTTTTCAATGTCAACAGTTACACATCACCATGGTTACACGACATCGGAAGAGCATGGGTGGATGCTGCAAGAACCTATAATCCATCGACGTATTATAACGTAACTATACCTTATATCTATTCACCTAAGTTTTATAATGAAAATTATCAGTGGATGAGTAAAAGAAGGCAACTATTGAATACTGTATTCGATAAACCTTTCTTAGATGCAATGATTCGACTTATTGAAAGTTCAGAAGGATATGATATTAGAGAGCAGCTAAATGATATAACTGCTAAGACCCTTATTGTGGCGTCAGACCACGACTATATTACGCCCCTTGCTGAAACTGAGTATCTACATCATCATATTAAGGAATCTGATTTTGTTATGTTGAAAGAGTGTGGTCATGCTTCTATGTACGAAAGGCCTAATGAGTTTGTTGCGTTGATCAATGGGTTTATGCAGAAAGAGAGTAGAATATCTATTGTTTAGTAATCATGTAAGGGGCAAGCAGATAAGGGGGCTATTGCGCTGGCTGGAAAGATGTCCATGTCTTAGACAGCTAGGCTCACCCTCCATGGTTCGCTGCTCCATAGCCCCCTTATCAGCTTTTGGCTTCGCAAAAGGGACGTGAAGGGTAGCTAGGGTGATCGTAAATAGTTTGTGATATAGTCTATTAACTTGGGTAGAGTAGGAAGAGATTGTCTATAAGATTGATAACAGTTGGGTTACCGATATCATATGGATAGAAAAAGGAAAGTAACGAGAATAATTTGTTGATAAATGATTTTCACAAGTAAATATGACTCGATAGGAGAATGAAAATGTCTAAAAAATTAGAGACTCGTAACAGGATTATGAAGATTGCTTTGAAGTTATTTTCTGAGCAGGGGTATTATGCGACTACAACAAAACAGATTGCTCAAGCGGCTGAAATAAGTGAAATAACATTATTTAGACATTTCGGTACGAAAGAAAATTTGTTTCAAGAGACGACTTTTAATTATGTCAAAGACATTAATATTAAGAATGAAATTGAAAGGCTAAAAAAGCAGGATTTTACTGAAAGTATTATAGAAATTGCTAGAGATTATTTGGACTTTTGTTATAGAAATAGAAAGCTGTATAAAATTCAAATGCGATTAACTGATGATGAAAAAGATTTTGTACGTCTTAAATTATCAAGAGAGTTTGTAAAAGTACTAGAAGACTACTTTAGAGATTTATTAGATGAAAATATCATCGATGGGAATCCACATATAATGGCTGTAACATTAATTAATAGTATCTTAGGAGCATTTACTGTGCATGTGTTAACGGATAATTCCTTTACAGAGACATCATTAGAAGAACTTGTAGATGAGCATGCTAAACAGTTTGCAAAGTTTTATAGGAAGTAGAAAGGTATAGATTAAACGATAACGAATATAATTGGAGGTAGAAAATGAGTAGAGTTTATATTGTTGCTGCACAACGTACAGCAATTGGATCATTTTTAGGAACGATCAAAGATATTCATCCAGCTGACTTAGGAGCTACTGTACTTAAAGACATCATCCAAAAGACAACTATCCATCCAGCTTCGATTGATGAAGTTATTATTGGTAATGTACTGCCTGCTGAACAAGGACAAGGAATTGCAAGACAAGTGGCCATCAAAGCTGGAATACCTGTTGAAGTACCAGCCTACACATTAAATATGGTATGTGGAAGTGGCATGAAGGCTATTATGAACGGTTATACAAGTATTAAAGCTAATATGCATCATTTAGTTGTTGCAGGTGGTGTTGAATCCATGTCTAGAACACCCTTTATATTGCCTAGTCATGCACGAAGAGGGCATAAGTTGGGGGACATGGTAGCAAAGGACCACTTGGTATATGACGCTTTGACTGATGCTTTTGAAGGTTATCATATGGGAATCACAGCTGAAAACATAGCTGAAAAATATAGTATTTCTAGAGAAGAGCAAGATGCTTTTGCTTTGGAATCACAAAGAAGAGCTATTCAAGCTGTTGATAATGGTACATTCAAAGATGAAATTGTCCCAGTAGAGGTAAAAATGCGTAGAGAAGTTATACAATTCGATGTAGATGAATATCCCAATAGGAAAACTAATGAAGAGAAATTAGCTAAGCTTAGACCTGCTTTTAAGAAAGATGGAACAGTTACTGCTGGGAATGCATCTGGTTTAAATGATGGGGCAAGCGTGGTACTTCTAGCATCAGAGCATGCTGTTGAAATTCATGGGCTTACACCATTAGCTGAAGTAATCGGAATAGGCCAAGGAGGAGTAGAGCCTAGTATCATGGGGATGGGACCTGTACCAGCTATTGGAAAAGTATTGAGCTCCATTGATAAGAAGCTCATTGACATGGAGCTTATAGAACTAAATGAAGCCTTTGCAGCTCAGTCATTAGGTGTTATCAGAGAACTTAGTGATGAGCATCAAGTCAGTCAAGAATGGATCAAAGAGAGAACGAATGTTAATGGTGGAGCTATTGCACTGGGGCACCCTGTGGGGATTTCTGGAAATCGAATTGTTGTGACTTTAATCCATGAGATGAAGAAGAGAGGATTAACTTATGGATTGGCATCATTATGTATAGGCGGAGGAATGGGAACAGCACTTATACTCAAAATCTAATTAATGAAATATAAAGAAATTTATACCCAGATGACGTAAAATTTTTACTATATCTTGAGAAATGTCTATTATATTTTTGTTTTTATTAAATACTAATCGATGTTGTTGAGAATATTGTTATAATGGAATAGAGAAGTTCGCATACTTGAAATGTGACGCAAGTCACTTTTCTTGAGGTATAGGAAAGCACTGCGTTTTGCTCGCAAGGAACCATACTTTTCTATCTCCAGTTTAAATGTGGCTTTAGCCACTTTTGTACTAAAATTAGGCATTTATGAATAAGATTGCATGTAAAGATTTTAATGTTTGAGGAGGTATTAAAATGAGTGGTAAGGATGTACATTCTATCAAAATTGGTGATAAAGCCAGCTATACCAGAACAGTAACTGAGGCTGATGTGGTTATATTTGGCGGTGTAAGTGGTGATTTAAATCCTGCACATTTTAACGAAGAGTTTAGTAAAAAGACATTGTTTAAAGGACGTATAGCCCATGGTATGTTGACTGCAAGTTACATATCCACTGTTCTTGGTATGTCATTACCTGGACCAGGCACCATCTATTTATCACAAGACTTAAAGTTTAAAAAGCCGGTCAGATTTGGTGATACAATAACAGCTGAGGTGGAAGTTATAGAAATTAACGTTGAAAAAAACAGAGTCACATTGAAAACCACTTGTTTTAACCAAAAGAAAGAGGTCGTTTTAACCGGGGAAGCATTAGTTATGCCACCTGTTAAAGACAAGTTAAGCTAGGGTTAACAATAACATCTATATTAAAGGGAGTGAGTCACATGCGTTTAGAAGGTAAAGTAGCAATAGTAACTGGAGGAGCTAAAGGTCTTGGAGAGGCTATGGCAAAAACCTTCTCAAAAGAAGGAGCAAAAGTTATCGCAGTAGACATGAGTGAATTGACTTATAGTGATTCCAATATTGAAGGTTATCAATTAAATGTAACAGACCGGGAAGCATGTAAAACTTTTTCCGATTATATTGCCAATAAATATGGAAAAGTTGATATTCTAGTTAATAATGCAGGGATTACCAGAGATGCATTGTTAGCCAAGATGACAGACGAAATGTGGGATCAAGTTATTGATGTCAATTTAACTGGGTTATACAACTTAACAAAGCATATTGGTACATATATGATGAATCAAGGACATGGTTCTATTATCAACATCGCTTCAGTTGTTGGAGAGTATGGCAATATTGGTCAATCCAATTATGCAGCAACTAAATCTGCGATTTTCGGCTTAACAAAAACTTGGGCAAAGGAATTTGCTAGAAAAGGTGCTAATGTAAGAGTTAATGCCATCTCACCAGGTTATATTATGACAGATATATTAAAAACTGTACCAGAAGAATTGCTTAATAAATTTGCCAAAATGACGATGTTGGGTCGTTTAGGTCAACCTCAAGAAATAGCAAATGCAGCATTATTCTTAGCTAGTGATGAAGCGTCATATGTAACAGGCCATACCTTATCTGTAAATGGTGGTATGAGATTATAAAAGGGTTAGTTAAAGGTTTCTTAGTTTATTCTAAGAGACCTTTTTTTGATATAGGAAAGTAATGCGTTTTACTCGCAAGGAACCATACTTTCCTATCTTCAGTTTAAATGTGGCGTTAGTCACTTTTCTTGGTGTGACATAATCATTACTTTTTTTTTAGACTTATTTACATCTATGCGAGGTTTTGTTATAATTTTCTATGATAATGACTAAAATATACCAAGGAGGTGGAGTTTTGGAGAATTTTTTTAAGTTTGATACGACTGTATTACAAACTTTTGCAATAACTTATGGTGGTAAGTTAATATCTGGACTTATTATATTAATTATAGGTCTCAAATTAATCAAATATATTACAAAGTTATTTAGAAGTGGTCTAGAAAGAAGTAGTGTTGATAAGTCTCTGTATGCTTTTTTATTGTCTGCAACGAAAGTCACTTTATATATACTTCTAGTTACGATTCTGGTAGATACTTTAGGTGTTGATACGGCTTCATTTATTGCAGTATTAGGTTCTGCTGGTTTGGCAATAGGTTTAGCTATACAAGGTAGTTTGTCTAATTTGGCTGGTGGCGTTTTAATATTATTTCTCAAACCATTTAAAGCAGGGGATTTTATTGAGGCAGTCGGACATGGTGGAATAGTTGAGGAGATTCAATTATTCTATACCATTTTGAATACGCCAGATAATAAGAAAATTATCATACCTAACGGGGAATTAGCTAATAGTAGTGCCACTAATCACTCGGCCAATGATACTAGAAGAATTGATTTAACTTTTGGTGTAGGATATGAAGATGATGTTCATAAGGTAAAGCAGATATTAATGGATATTGCAAAAAAACATCCATTAATTTTTAAGAATCCTGAGCCACAGGTAGTCTTAACAGAGCATGCTGATAGTTCAGTTAATTTTTCTTTACGAGTATGGTGCAAAACAGAAGATTACTGGAATATACGTTTTGAATTAATGGAAACAGTGAAAATCAAATTTGATCAAGAGAGTATCAATATCCCTTATCCGCAAATGGATGTACATTTAATACAAAATGATTAGCTGATTGCATGAAAGATATAAAGTTGTAAAATATATTTAATAAATTTGTAAAAATCTATTTTCAAAAATTTAATATTATGTTATACTTAATAACATGAGAAGAGGGAGAAATCTCTCTTAGGGGATGTTTAGGAAAAGCCTGCGCTGATGCGCGGGTTTTTTCTTGTACAAATATTAATAGAGAATTCCATAGACCTTTTAGCTTGTCACATATAATCCTTTAACTTCATATTCTATACTAGAACGAATAATGGACAAGTAAAAATGAAAGGTGATGGTTTAAATGATGCACCCTTATCGATGTGTAATCTGTGGTGAAACTTCTTTAGTTTCTGCCGCTCCTGAACGCTGCCCATTTTGTGGTTCTGATAGAAAGAATCTTCTACCTGCTGCAGAGTGGATAGGTTATGGGGAAGTAGAAATGTGTGAAAAGAGTTATCGAGCTTGTGAAATAGCATTAGGTTTAGAACTCGATAACTATGCGTTTTACAAATGCTCAGCTGCTAAAGCAGAAAATCAAGTAACTCAAGCTATCTTTGAGCGATTAATGGAACAGGAATTAGAACATGCTGAAGTTTTTGCAGAAGCAATGGGTATACCTTTTCATGAACTAGAAACTGATCGTTGTAGTGAAAGTGATTTTATCAATATGAAAAAGTCTAACAAACATGAAGTAAGGGCTATCAAATTCTACACAAAGGTTGCTAACGAAGCACCAGAACCAAGGATAAAGCAGATATTTAGTGTTATAGCAGAAGTAGAACAAGAACACTTAATAGTAACGAATATGTACTTACCACGTTAATAAAATGAAAGCACATTATGAAAGAACATACTATCTTAGTATGTTCTTCAATAATGTGGTTCTTGTAAGTCTAATTCAAACCAAAAAGTAATGCCATTATTCTCAGATCTAACGCCATAGTTATTATGAGAGGCTTCTTGAATAGCTTTAACTATCGATAAACCTAGACCGTGCCCCCCATTGTCTCTGGTTCTTGCTTTATCTCGTTTATAAAAACTATCCCATAATTTTTCTAATTCTAGATCGTTAATGTGTTGACAAGAATTATAAACTTCAATGCGAACTTTTCTATCACTTTTCAAAAGAGTAATATGCACATCCTTTTTTTCATCTACATATTGAATAGCGTTATTTAAATAATTTGTTAATACTTGCTCTGATCTAAAGGAATCGGCATATACATTTGTTGGTTCAGGTAAACTTAATTGCAAATTAATGTTGTTTTCACATAATAGAGGAGTATATTTTTCTACTATATAATTGACGAAATCCACAACTTCGAATTCAGACTTATGAAGTATTTCATCTCCAATTTCGAACTGATTAATATTCAAAAGGTTTTGAACTAAATAGTTCATTTTCTTAGCCTCATCTACGATAACATCACAATAAAAATCTACACGATTATGATTTTTAGCCACATTAAGCTTTAAACCCTCTGCATACCCCTGCATAAGCGCTAATGGGGTTTTTAATTCGTGGGACACATTATTAAGTAGTTGCTTTCTTTTTTCATCAATCTTAATTTTCTCTTTAATTTCTTGTTGGAGCTCTAGATTACTAAAATGCAATGATTGAATGGTATCATCCAACTCAGCGGACATTTCGTTAATACTCTGTGCTAATTGTCCTAGTTCATCATTGGATTCCACTTTACATTGGATACCAAAATCTAGATTTTTCATGCCTAATGTAGCCTTATTCATTTCTAATATAGGTCTCGTAAAAGTTCTGGATACAACGTAAGCAAATAACATGGCTATAATGAAAACGATTGTTCCAACAATGATTAAGAATTCGTTAGCCAATGCAATACTTGTTTTTATAGAAATCAATGGTATGTGTAAGTCGATGATGTTACCATTATCCAAATCTCCTGTAAGAATAAGATCGTCTTCTTTAGTAATATAATCTACACCTAGTATAAACTTTATTTTTTCGTTTATGGGTTCTTCTCGCTTAATCTCTATAGGAGGGCGTTCTAGTGCTTTTTCATTTGGAGGTGGCTTCACACCTAATTTATTTTTCATTTTATCATCAAGTAAATATGACTTGGATGAATAAATGATGCCATCATCTTCGTTAAAAATCAGTATATCGACATTTGATTTATTTTCATAAGAGATAAAATCTCTTAGATTATCTTCATACTGGGAAACAGAAAGATTATTTATTTGATCATAGTAATCAATCAGCTGTGTCTTTTGTTTATTTATATAGTAATGTTGGAGTAAATAGGTGTTGGCTAATATCAATAAACCTATCAATAGTATAATCAATGCACCAATCTGTAAAAAAAGCTTCTTTCTAATCGAATTCATCTAAATCACCTCAAATTTATAGCCGTACCCTCGTTTGGTTTGTATATAGCTTCCGCATGCTTGCAATTTAATACGCAAACGATTGATATGGGTATCAACGGTACGATCAGTACCTTCGTAATCATAACCCCAAACTTGATTTAATAGTTGATCTCTTGATAGTACTTGAGTTTCATTTTGAATCATGTATAGTAAGAGATCAAATTCTGTTTGACTTAATTCAACGGGGTTACCTGTAACAGTTACTCGACATTGTTTGGGATAAATGCAAAGATCACCTTTGATAATCTCATCCTGTTCATCGTCACCATAAGTGCGTTTTATTAAAGCGTTAACACGTGCTACAAAGATAGTAGGGCTAAAGGGTTTCGTAATATATTCATCTGCACCTGACTTAAATCCGTTTAACTCATCTGGTTCTCTATTTTTAGCAGTTAGCATAATGATGGGTACAGAGCTCATTTCTCTAATAGCTTTACATGCTTCCCAACCGTCGTAAAAAGGCATCATCACATCTAAAATAACCAAGTGAATTCCCGGATCATCCGTAAAGAGATCAATAGCTTCTTTACCATCAATGGCCTCTACAATATCATAACCTTCCATGGATAAAAAATCTGAAACCAATATACGCATGCGTAGTTCATCATCAGCAATAAGAATTTTTTTACTCATTAATTATCACCCATCTTTATTTTGGAATAGTAAAGTTCGCATCACTTTTGTACCTTTCTTACCTATAGTATCTCAATATAATGTTACATCTATATCACAGGATAAACAAGAAAAAAATTTCTTTGTGATAATCCTGTGACATTTGAATTGTAAAGTGTATGTATAGTTGATGTTAAAACAATATGAACACTTATTAAAACTGGATTTAGAGAAGAAAGGAGGAGGATCGATATGCTTGGTAAAAGACATGAATTAAAATACATGGTGAGTAAAATGGATTATTTAGTTATGGTAAGACGTCTTGATAAGTTATTAAGAAGAGATAATCATTGTAAAGGTAAGGGCTATACAATCACAAGCCTCTATTTTGATGATCTTAATAATCGAGCCTACAAGGAAAAAATAAATGGTGAAGCTATTCGTCATAAATACCGTATTCGCTATTATAATGATAATTTAGATTTTATCAAATTAGAAAGAAAATCAAAAATTAATCAAATGACCATGAAAATAGCTAAACCTCTTGAGAGAGAAGAAGTTATTAAAATATATAATGAAGATTCTCGTTTCTTATTAAATAAAGAGGGTTATCTCTATCATGATTTTTATCGCCAACTCAATCATCGCTTAATACAACCCAAAGTCATTATAAAATATGATCGAGAAGCTTTTACCCATCCTTTAGGTGATCTTAGAATAACTTTTGATCAAAATGTGAAGACAGCCAACACTCAAACTGTTATATTTGATGATGATATTCATTATATATCAGCGTTAGAACCCAACCAAGTCATCGTGGAAGTGAAATTTAATGGTGTATTACCTGACTATATACGAAATCTCATCCAAACAGGCAATGTCATGCAAGCATCAGCGTCTAAATATATTTTTTCAAGAAAATACAATAATTATGTTTAAAGTCAAGGAGGAATTATTATGTCATTTCAAGATATTTTTAATGAAGGATTTTTAGAGAGTGCAACCAGTATATCAGCTACATCCATAGGTATAACATTACTATTAGCATTTATGATTGGTATTTTTATTTTTCAAATCTATAAGAAAACATACCAAAGTGTAGTTTATACAAAGAGTTTTAATATATCTCTAGTCATGATGACTATGGTGACATCTCTCGTAATTTTAGCAGTAACCTCTAATGTAGTCTTATCTCTAGGTATGGTTGGTGCATTAAGTATCGTTCGTTTTAGAAGTGCGGTTAAAGACCCTATGGATATTGTATTTATGTTTTGGGCTATTGCAGCAGGAATTATAACTGGCGCAGGATTCTATCTCCTAGCCGTTGTAGGTTCTTTTGTTCTTGGCATCATCATTTATGTTTTAACTAAAAATGTTAAACAAGAGACCCCTTATATGCTATTAATTAACTTTAGTGATGAATCAGCGGAGCAGCAAATATTGGATAAAATCAAAGTAACAGTTGCTAAATATTTGGTAAGGTCTAAAACGGTAGATGCTGGGGGATCAGAATTAACCATTGAGCTAAGAATTAAAGATGGTGAGACAGCCTTTATCAATGAATTGAATAGGATTAAGTCTGTATCTAACGCTATGCTTGTGAGCAGCAATGAGTATTCTGTCTAAGAAGGTGAGTGTAATGAAATGGCTTAGGATTATAACGGCTTTTATTGGGATTTTAGTGATGCTATTATCGATAGATGGTGTGATGTCACAAAGTGTGGATACAATGAGTGATACTGACGGGAGCATTGTTAATCAAGTGGTATTCCCTCATAACGAAGTTGTTGATGTCTTTATTGATATTGATGAAGAAGTTTATAGCGAAATGATTGAAAATGCAATGAATGAAGAGATAGTTATGGCGGACATAACTTATAACGACTATACTTTTAGTCAAATTGGTATACGAACAAAAGGTAATTCCAGTTTAAGTCAGGTTGCAAATAGTGATAGTGATAGATTCAGCTTTAAAGTCGATTTAGATTACTATATTGATGATCAAAACTTTTATGGGATCACCAAACTGAACCTTAATAATATATTCAGTGATCCAACTATGATGGCAGAGTATCTAGGCTATGAGATGTTAGCAGAGCTAGATGCTGATGCATCAAGAACTACTTATGTTGCTTTATATATCAATGATGAATACAAGGGACTATATCTTTCGGTAGAACAAGTCAACGAAACTTTCTTGCTGGATCATTTTGATAATGCTACAGGTGAACTTTATAAACCAGATATGGGTACTGGTAGCGACTTGGTCTATATTTCTGATAATGGTGCGGACTATACTGGGATGTTCCCTGAAAATTTAGAGGCTTATGATAATGATGATCTAGTTGAATTAATCAAGGGAATTGAGGAAGGTGATGATTTAGAATCCGTTCTTAATGTGGACTCTTTCCTTAAATATTTAGCTATGAGTACGGTAACTATCCATATGGACACTTATCAAGCGGGGATGTATCACAATTATTATTTATACAATAATGATGGTGTATTCGAGTGGATTGCTTGGGACCTCAATATGATTTTTAATGGCTTTCCTAGGACCGGGTTAACTGATGAGGAAGCAACAGAGTTTTTGATAGATGAACCTGTCATTGGAGCTATGGAAAAATACCCTCTAGTAGAAGCTGTATTTGAGAATGAAGAGTACGTTTCACGCTATCATGACTATATAGAAATCTTATTAGATGACTATTTGTCACAGACTAATTTTACAGATAAAGTGATGTCAACCTATGAGATGATCAAGGATTACGTGGAAATTGACCCATCATCTTTTTATACCTACGAGGAATTTGAATCAGCACTTTTTATGGATTCGAATTATAGTTTAAGCTTATTAAGTTTTGTTAATCAAAGAAGTGCTAACATTCGTGAGCAACTTGATGGTACTATACCAGCTACCAACAATGGGCAGGGTAATGTTGGTAGTGGTGGTGGAATGAGAGGTGGTGGCATGAAAAACCAAGGTGATATGCAACCTCCAATGCAAGAAGGTACAGAGAGCCAGATGAATGGTGAAGCGGGAAAAGGCAAAGGTGAGAAGCTTAACATGGAAAATAATGCAGGAAAGGGAGGACAGATGAATGGTTTTCCACCAGATATAAATCTAGAGGATATCGATTTGGAAGAACTTCCAGAAGAATTAAGAACTTATATTGAAAATGGTGAAATGCCGCCTATGGACCTAGTTATGGCATTTAAAGATGATTTACCAGAAGGTTTAATACCTGCTGGAGGTTTTTCCCCAGGAAAGGTTGAACAGGTACAGGAAAATGAACCAGTTGATATGCAAAGTGCTTTAATTAATATAGGGTTACTCATAGTAACATCATTGGGCATGATTGGTTTTTCATACTATTTAAAGAAAAAGTAATTTTTGTTAGTTAGAAAAAGATCATTAATGAAGAAAAAGTGGATGAATATAAATTATATAAAAATGAAGCAGCTTAGACCCTTATAGCCTTAGCTGCTTATTTCATGTTATTATTTACGATTATCTAAATCTTTCAAATAGTTATGTATAGAACGATCATATGTTTTTTCACCTTCTGGAGTAAAAAAGCAACCTGGTAGTTCATTTCTATCACGATGGTGTGAAACACATTGACAGCAATTACCATGTCTTGGACATGAGATCTGAGTACAACGACAATCTTTTTGACAGCTCATAAATACATTCTCCCTTCGTTGATAAATCACAAGCGGTATAAATACATTGTATAAGAAAGCTGTTGTTTCTGTCAATCGGATGAATTACAGTATATTAAGATTAATAGCAAAATATTTATGACTATAGCATAGTTTCAAGGAGTTCTAGTATATTAGAACTCCTTAAAATACATTAAATGAATTATTTTTAGTCTGGAACTTAATCTTCTTTAATATTACGCAGTTGTTCTTTAACATCAGCAATCTCATCGTTGATTGCATTGATTCGGCTCCAAAGTCTTTGACTTTGTTCTCGGGCAGGTTCTTCATTGGCTGGTCCAACATCATCAACACTCAGTTGCACAGTATTAGCTTGATAAGTATGAAGATCAATGCTCTCTAATTCTAAACGATTAAGTTTTTCACGCAGCGTTTTCAATTGTTCCTCTTTATCCATAATCTCACCTTTCAAATTAGATTTAACCTTCCTAGATAAGGTAATTTCATTCCTAAGCATTTAAGGTATATACAATGAGTAAAAAGAATTTGAATCAGGAATTATGAAATTACTCCAGATATAACTATAGAATACCAATTATAAATAAATATATGCACGGTTATACTACAAAGGAACACCAATCTAAATATCGAAAGGAGCAGAGATATGGAAGAAAAAATCATGGCAGTTTCAATTGGAGAAAGAGTTGAAAAGGCACCAGGTGTGCAAGAAGTATTAACAGACAATGGATGTATTATTAAAACTCGTCTTGGTTTACATGATGATGTTGGTCAATCCTGTGCCAATAATGGACTTCTCTTATTGCACATTCAAGGAGAAACTGAAGAAGTTAATCAATTACACTCAAACTTAAAAAATATTGATGGTGTAGGGGTTAATATGATGGATGTAAACCGTTGTTAACACAAATAATATAGTAGTAATGAATTGATCCAGACAGGAGGTTTCGACATGAAACATTTAAGAGTTGAGGTTAATTCCATAGCCAATGCAACTTCGAAAACACAAATCAAAAATGCACTAGATAAAATTGAAGGCGTTGATGAAGTATCCGTAGATAGGGCTGAGAGTACAATAAAGGTGGAGTATAAAGAACCTGCAACTGAACAAGTAATCAAAAACACAATTGAGCATGCCGGTCACAAAATAGAAAGAGAATGGTAAGTAAAGTGGCTATCTAAATACTAATGATGTTTAGATAGTCATTTTTAATCATTAGTTTGACGTTGTAAATATTAAACTGTATAATATTACCTATGAAATATAACAGAGACAAAGGTGGTGGGATTATTAATAATAGATTAAAGATGATTATATCAATATTTTGTACTTTTATATTATTTATAGTTACATCCTGTGCTAATATGTCTAGTAATATTGATATAGAAGATATTGAGTCAATTATGATGGAAGATAAGATTGCCCTTATAATGGCAACTCCAAATTATAATGCCAGAATGAAAGGTGATATCTTTGAACATTATGAACTTTTGCATTCAGATATTGATATCCAATTAACAGATTATTCAGGATCTATCCGAGGAACTGATAGTAGAAGATTGTTTAATACAAAATTGAATTTAGATATTTTATCAGGTAAACAGATTGATTTAATTGATGTGTCAACTATTAATCTGGATAAATACATAGAAAAAAGCTATTTTTTAGAACTGAATGATCTAATGGAACAAGATTATAGATTTCAAATGGAAAATTATTTTCCAAAGGTGATGGAGAGTATTCGTTATGGTAATAGCTACTACTATATGCCTAGAGCTATTCACCCTATTCTCTATTATGTTAATAAAGAAGAATCAAAAGATTTTAATTGGCAAATTGATAATCAATCTATCTCTTGGGATGATTTTTATAATAATATTACACTCTTGGAGCAATCTGGTGAAAATAATTATGTCTTTACTGAACAAGCTCACGAGTATTTTATATTAAACTTAATTAAGGTGAATTTAGATTTTTATACAACAGAGGATGGATTTGTTGAATTAGATCCATTAATACCTAAGTTGAAAGAGTTAGAAAAAAACAAGCGGGTAATTCATCCTTATGCTATCGATCTAGTTTCTTCTAATAAGGCTGGTAAGGTGATTTTAGAGCCAGGATATGGTTTAGATCCAGAAATTCTTACAGCTCTCAAGATGAGAATGGAAACAAGAGAGGTAAGTTTTATAAGTCCTCCTAATCTGTCAGCTGAGCAAGAACTATATCCTTTTACTATTTCAGAGCCATATGCCATATGTGTAAATACAGCATTTCCGGAAGAAACTTGGTTATTGCTCAAGTATCTTATAACAGTAAGGATACCATTGGTGCTGGACCCTCTATCCAATAGATTGCTGAACTTCTCAGAGATGGAAGGTGAGTACTACTCCCATAGAGTAGATCAGTATGATCGTAGGTTTAGATTGGTACCAAAGGTAACAGAGGAAGAGTATCAAGATATTTTGGAGTTATATGACAATCTGAATTATCTTGTAACCATGAGTGCTGACCTGGAGAGTATGATTATGGGCGAAATTATTAGTTATACATCAGGAATAATCAGTATGGAAGAAATGATTCAACAAGTTGAAAATAAAATTAATCTTTATATGAATGAATAATGGTAAAATGGTTACTTTGGCTTGCAATCTTCTTATAATTCATAAAATATTGACGAAAGAAATGTTGTGCTGTATAATATTACCTAAATATAACAGAGTCAGACGGGGGTGGAGATGATTAATATAGGATTGAAAAGGTTAAACGCTCTGATAATGTGCATAATAATAGGCGTTTCAACTCTGTTGGTTGCTTGTGATAAGGAAGAAGTTTCAAAAGATAATGATGTCAATTATGTCACGCAAGGTAGCAACGGTGAAAAAATGGTTCTGAAGGTAGCGTCACCTAACTATCTACATAAAACCGATGCTGTTGATTTTGAACGTTTTGAGTTTCTAAATCCGACTATTGACATTCAAATGACAGATTATTCAGGTTGGTTTCACGATACAGAAAAACTTCAATTATTTAGTAAAAAACTGAACTTAGACTTATTAGCTGGTGTGAACTTAGATATTATTGAAGTATCAAGCATCAATATTGATAAGTATGTGGATAAAAAATATCTTCTAGAACTTAATGATCTTATGGATCAAGATGAAAAGTTTAAATATGAAAACTTTTATCCCAATATAATGGAAGATATTAAATATGGGGAAAGTTTTTATTTCATGCCACGAGAGATTTATCCAATTCTCTATTACGTTAATGAGGAAGAATCTAGAAAATTGGATTGGGAAGTAGATGACCACTATATGTCTTGGGAGCAGTTTACTGACTATGCGATAACTTTAGATGAGTCTGGAGAAGATAGTTATCTTTTCTTATCTCAAAAATATGTTAGCTTTATTTTAGATATCATAAAATGTAACTACAATGAGTTTATCACTGAAGACGGTACTGTCGAAATGGATGCTTTAATCCCCATGCTTAAAGATATGGAGGAAATAACCAAGTTAGTTCATCCACGAGCCACGGACATGTATTCAATCATGAATAAATCCAAAGTAGTTATGAACAGTGAGCTATGGTTTACACCACTGGTTTATACATTTATAAAGTACATGATGGGGACTAGAGATATTGATTATACACGTGTACCAAATTTAAACAATGATTTAGAGAGTTATCCCTATGATATATCCATTGCTTATGCTATAAGTGCTACCTCACAACATCAAGAAGAAGCTTGGGAATTTTTGAGGCATAGTATTACATATAGAAATAAAAAGGAAATTGAACAAATGGCCAACTTATTAGGGAACAGAGCTGAAATGGAATATTGTTATAACCTTGCAAAAGTTGATCGATATGCTTTATCAATTATTCCCAAAGTGGAGGTTGAAGAATATTATGATATTTTAGCTTACTATGACAATCTTAATAATCTGGTTCGAATGGATATCGTAATCGAAAATCTCATTGTAGAAGAAATCAATAATTATGTCAATGGTTTCATCACTGTTGAAGATATGATCCAAAACATTGAGAATAAGGTTAATATATACATCAATGAATAAAGTTCTTTCGTTAAAATAACCACTAAGAAAGTGGTTATTTTTTTGTGCAGAATTATAGTTGATATTTTAGTAAACATTTACTAAAATAATATTATGTTTTACTAAAAATTAATACGACAAAGGAGATTGACTAATGGCTATCTATTATAATCAAGAACAAAGAACATTCCATTTACAAAATGATAAAATCAGTTACATAATGAGTATTATGAGAAATGGTCAATTAGGGCATCTGTATTTTGGAAAGAGGGTGAATGATAATAATCATTTTACACGTATGCATGTGATGGCTAAGCGTGGATTCACCTGTTATGCATATGAAGGTGATACAACTTTTTCATTGGATCTTATGCGTCAAGAATATCCGTCCTATGGCACAACTGATTTTAGAGAACCAGCATTTCAAATTAGTCAAGAAAACGGTTCTAGGATCACGGATTTTAAATATAAGTCTCATCGTATATATAGTGGGAAACCAGAACTTACTGATCTTCCAGCCACATATGTAGAGTCACCTGAAGAAGCAGAGACTCTGGAAATTCACCTCTTAGATGATGTGATTAACTGTAAAATTATTTTATATTATTCCATATTTAAAGATTATGCAGCTATTGCACGTAGTGCTCAGTTCATCAACCATAGTCATGAAGAGCTTAATTTAACAAGAGCTTTAAGTATGTCTATAGACTTACCTGATTCGGATTATGATATGGTTTATTTAGCGGGTAAGTGGACACGAGAATGTCATCTAAAAAAGCGTCCACTTAATGCTGGATTGCAAGGCATATCCAGTTCAAGAGGGGCTTCAAGTTCCATACAAAACCCCTTCTTTGCACTAGCTAGAGAAAAGACTGATGAAAATGTAGGTGAAGTCTATGGGTTTAGCTTCGTATATAGTGGGAACTTCTTAGGGCAGGTAGAAGTCAATTTTGATGATGAAGCAAGGGTGAGCATGGGTATTAACCCCTTTGACTTCAATTGGCTTTTAACCAGTAGTGAAAGCTTTCAAACACCTGAGGTTGTCTTAACTTATTCCGATAGAGGATTTAATGGTATGAGTCAAACTTATCATTCCCTATACCGTAATCGATTAGTTAAGAGTAGCTGGCGTGATCAAGTACGTCCTATTCTGATTAATAATTGGGAAGCTACTTATTTTGATTTTACAGAAAGTCAAATTTTAAAACTTGCTCAAGAAGCTAAAGATCTGGGTATAGAATTATTTGTATTGGATGATGGATGGTTTGGACAACGTCATGACAATACGTCATCCTTGGGGGATTGGTTTCCTAATAAAGAAAAATTACCTCATGGCATTAAAGGATTAGCTGAAAAGATCGAGGACTTAGGATTAAAATTTGGCTTATGGTTCGAACCGGAAATGATTAGTAAGAAAAGTATACTTTTTGAAAAGCATCCTGACTGGCGGATACAAGTGATTAATCGTCCTCTCTCCCATGGAAGAAATCAGTACATCTTAGATTTTACAAGAGAAGAAGTAGTTAACTATGTTTTTGATATGATGGCCCAGATTTTAGATGATGCACCTGTTTCATACGTTAAATGGGATATGAATCGATTCATGACTGAGGTGGGCTCATTAGCTTTACCTCCGAAGAGGCAAGGAGAAGTGGCCCATCGCTATATCTTAGGTGTCTATCGTTTATACCGCAAACTAAGCCATGCTTTTCCGAATATACTTTTTGAATCCTGCGCAAGTGGTGGAGGGCGATTTGATCCCGGAATGCTATATCATGCACCTCAAACATGGACAAGTGATGATACAGATGCTATAGAAAGAACGATGATTCAATATGGAACATCTTATGTTTATCCGTTATCAAGTATGGGCTCTCATGTATCTGCGGTTCCTAATCATCAGGTTGGTCGCATGACACCTCTTTCAACTCGAGGTAATGTAGCATACTTTGGAACTTTTGGTTACGAGTTAGATGTGACATCAATGACCGATGAAGAGAAGGAAGAAGTTAAGGAACAGATTGCTTTCTTTAAGGAAAATCGTTTACTCATCCGCCAAGGACTCTTTTACCGTATGGATAATCCTTTTGATAAGAAACGAAACTTTACTTCTTGGATGGTCGTATCAGAAGATCAAAAGGAGGCTTTAGTAGGCTATTACTACCTGTTAGCTCAACCAGACACAAGATATGATATACTGAATTTAACTGGTTTAGACACGGATCAGCTTTATAGGATTGAAGGTATGGATGGGGAGTATTTTGGTGATGAGCTAATGCAAATAGGGGTAATAATTCATGGAAAGAAGGATTTTCATTCAGGTTTACTTCGTTTAAAAGCAATTGATAAATAGATGGGCATACTGTATAATGAAAGGGAAAATTAGATGAGGATAGTATAGAAAATTTGTCATATTGGGAGGAACAACATGGCAACTATTAAAGATATAGCAAGAGTAGCAGGGGTATCCCCTGCTACTGTTTCAAGGGTTTTAAATTCTGATCCCAAGTTATCTGTAGCTAATGAAACTCGTGCAAAAATCCTTGAGGCAGCTAAGTCTCTAAAATACGAAAAGAAAAAGCAAGTTCTATATAGAGAAAATATGAAACTAGGAATTATTGATTGGTTCGTACAAAAGAAAAGAACTGACGATCCCTATTACTATTATCTATGGACAGCATTACAACAAAAATGCTCAGAGCATCGTATTCAACTAATTAGTTTACCAGAAGAATTGTGTGGATATGATCAAGTTGATGGGATCATCATTATTGGAGCCATAGATGATAATCAACTTGGAAAAGTGCTGGAAGTAAGTGAACACATTACATTTGTGGATAACTATTTTAATGAATATCAGTATGATTATGTAGGGATTCATTATCGATTTGGGGTCTCAAAGGCACTTGAGTATTTACTAAGCTTAGGGCACAGAGAAATAGCTTTTATTGGCGGGAAGCATGAAAGTGACTTTGGTGATTCACGTTATAAAGTATATAAAGATTTCATGGAAAAAGAAAATATATACAATAATGCTGATGTGTACCTAAACAGTTTTAATGCAGAAGCTGGTTATCAACTTATGCGTGAACTGTTGAATAAAGATAAACGTCCAACAGCATGCTTGGTAGCTAGCGATACCATGGCAGCAGGTGTTTTGAGAGCTCTCTATGAAGAAGATGTTAAGGTACCAGAGGATATGAGTATTGTAGGGTTTAATGATCTGCCTACAAGCAAGTACATGAATCCACCTTTAACCACTGTTAGAATACCTATTGAAGAGGTAGCAGAAGCAATTATAGACACAGTTATTAACAGAATAAAGAGTAAGCGTATAGTAGGTCGTACAGTGTTAGTTCCCACTCAATTAATTATAAGAGATAGTTGTCAGGGAATCTAAAGAGCATTATGGACAAAAGCAGCGATTTTATTAACAGGGATATCTGTTATAGAGCCTACAGAAATATTTTTTGGCTGACGGTAACCTCCTAAATGTCTATTAAAAGATATAGGTTGCTGAGGATGATTCAATGGATTATCTGGAGGAGGTCCCATTTTGGTCACAATACTAACCATATAAGAGTTAACTGATAATAGGACACCAGTAAAACCTAATCCACTTTTTCCACCTGAATCCGTAAAAATTGTAACAGTTTTTCCAATATATTTAGAAAGATGCTTCAAAAAAGCATCTTGTTCATATTCATGATAGCGTTGATTGTTCATGATAGTCACCTAAAAAAAGATCTTTAGTTTAATATATGTATCATGATAATCTTAATATTACAAGACTGAAGCGGTAAATTGCTTTAAATATAAGAGTAGCTGACCGAAGTCAGCTACCTCTTAGCAATAAGCTATTAGTTCGTTAAATTGCATTATGAACAAATGATGCAATACTTTCGATAGGAATAACTGTAATGGAGCCTAAAGGATTATAGTAACCGCAGCCACCTTTTCCTTTTCCTCCGCCATAACCGCCATAACCATAGCCGCCATAGCCGTAAGCATAACCATCATAACCATAACCGCAGCTTCCAGGATAACCACAATCGCTACCTACTGGGCAAGAAGGAGCTCCGCCTACGCGAGTGATTAATCTAACGAAGCAGTCATCTACAGATACTAATACGCCAGTAAAACCACTACCTGATAATCCACCACTTTCAGTGAAAATAGTTACTGTCTGGCCAATAAATCTCCTTAAAGCACAACAAATATCATCGTTACAACAACAATCATAACCTGGCATATTCAAGGCCTCCTTTTTCTATAATATTTTTAATAAATTAAATTGCATTATGAACAAATGATGCAATACTTTCAATTGGTATTGTACAAATAGAACCTAAAAGATTGTAACCGCCACAGTCTCCACCATAGCCATAGTTACCTTTGCCACCGCCGCCATAGCCGCCATAGCCGCCATAGCCACCGTAACCGCAACCTGCATCAGGATAACCACAATCGCTACCTACTGGACAAGTAGGAGGGGCACCCACACGAGCTAGTAATTTTACGAAACACTCATCAACATAAATAAGAACACCAGTAAATCCACTACCTGATAAGCCACCACTTTCTGTGAAAATAGTCACTGTTTGACCTATGAAAGGTTTTAATGCACAACAAATATCATCATTACAACAACAATTATTATAATCAGGCATATTAGTCCTCCTTTCAAAATTTCTATCTTAAAGGACTTTTCCTTGTCCTTTACATTAATATATTATGAGCCAAGGATATAGTTGGTGATAAAATTTGTACAAAAAACTTGTTATTGAATAAAAAAATTATTTGGACGAGTAAGGAAGGCATTATGCTGTGGGAAGGAGCTGGAAATGGAAAATCATATTATAAATTTAAAAGAAAATGTAATTGAGAAATTATTAGCAATTTCTCCTGATGATATATTAGGATTTATCATTGGAGTTTTGATAACGATTTTTGTAGCCTTTGTATCCCAAAAAATAAGTAAAAAGATTATTCTAAGGATGACTAAAAAGGTAGTTGCAAGAACTAAGAATGAGTGGGACGGTAAACTTTACGATCGTAAAGTATTTCATCGACTATCACATATAATACCTGGTTTCATCATATTAATTGTTGCCAGTGTTGTCGGAACATTATTTGAAAACAATATTTACGGTGAAGTGATCTATTCAGCTGGTGGTATCTACCTCGTTATTACAGTTATTCTTGTAATTAATGCATCTTTAAATGCAATAGGCGATATCTTAAGAGAGCATAGCGCCTTAAAGCAATTACCCATTAATAGCTACATACAAATTATTAAAATAGCATTTTTCGGGTTTTTTGGTTTGTTACTAGTTGGTGATTTACTGATAGACCAAAGTTTTTTTATGACTTTAATAGGTGGGATTGGTGGTATATCAGCTGTATCACTATTGGTTTTTAGGGATTCTATTACTGGTTTCATGTCAGGAATTATTCTGATGACAAATGAGATGGTTAAAGTAGGGGATTGGATAGAAGTACCGCACTTTAATGCTGATGGAGAAGTTGTTGATATGACTTTGAATACAGTTAAAGTGAAGAACTGGGATAATAGTATTACAACGATTCCGCCCTACTCCCTCTTAAGTGATTCTTTTGTCAACTGGGAGAATATGCAACGATTGAGTGCAAGAAGAATAAAACGTCACTTGAATATTGACATCAATTCTGTGAGATTTGCTGATGACGATTTAATCCATCAATTAGTTAATAAAAAACTTCTATCAGAGGACATATTGCGTGAGAGGCAATGTACAAATATTGGTTTATTTAGACAGTATGCAGTAAGCTATTTGAAAAATCATGAGCATATACGAAAGGACTTGACTTGTATGGTGCGACAGCTTCAGCCTGGAGAACAAGGTATACCTATAGAAGCTTATGCCTTTAGTGGTATAACCAATTGGGTCAGTTACGAGAATTTACAGGCAGAAATTATAGAAAATTTTATTGCTGTTTTGCCATCTTTTGGATTGAAGTTGCATCAGAATCCTTCGGGAAGTGATTTCCAACAATTGAGTAAATCAAATGAATAAAACAAGCTTCATAGAATACATTCTACGTTTACCGGATCATTGGGAGGGGTAATTCCATCCTTGAAGTTGGGATAAAATATGCTTGACAAAACATTCTATAAGAGTTATGATGAAGATGACAAGGGTGTCACAATACTTGTGGCATCATATTTTTTACTTGTGATATGACAATGGTGTCATGAGAGGAGAGGTGATGCGATGCCTTCACAAACTTTTTTTAATCTACCTGAAGAAAAGAAGAGTAAAATCTTACACGCGGCTATTGATGAATTTGCCAGAACAACATATAAGGATTCAAGTATTGCCCATATTATTAAAGCGGCAGGTATACCTAGAGGGAGTTTTTATCAATATTTTGAAGATAAAAAGGATCTTTATATGTATATAATTGATACCTTAGCTGCCGAGAAGGCAGAAGTATTTAAGCCTATATTTGTTGAAATGGATCAATATAGTTTTAGTGAGTTATATACAAAACTGTGTTATCTAGGTGTTGATTTTGGATTAGAACATCCTAAGTACTTAGCGATTTCGGAATTTTTGTTAATGGATACAGAGTTAAAGAAGGAGGTCTATAGCAAACATAAATCAAAAAGTGATAATATTTATACCATCATGTTAAATCAAGCTAATGCTAGAGGTGAACTTCGTGAAGGGATAGATATAAAGATTGCTAGTGATATGCTTTTTACTGTATCTAATACGATGATAGAAAATTACTACAAAGAAAATCCAAAAGATCATTTTCAAAACCTGAAAGAATATATGGATGGTATGATTGATATTTTGAAACATGGACTATTGAAAGAGAAGTAAATCTTCTCTAACTACACATATAACTGAAAATTATGAAATTAAAGATTTGGATGAATATTATGTGAATATAAAATTTAAAGGAGGAAGCTTATGGTTCAAGTAAATAATCTATATCATTCTTATACCAAAGATGATAATTATGCAGTAGAAAATGTGAGTTTCGATATTAAAAAGGGTGAGATATTTGGATTCTTAGGTCCCAGTGGTGCTGGTAAATCTACAACGCAAATGATTTTAACAGGACTATTACAACGACAACAAGGAGATATCATTATCGATGGTACGAAGCTTATTAAACCTGGAGCTGAGTATTTTAATCAAATTGGAGTTTCTTTCGAACGAGCAAATGTCTATAGACAATTAAGTGGGTACGATAACTTAGCTTTTCATGCAAAAATGTTTGATGTTGAGACCATCGAACCAGGCATATTGTTGGAACAAGTAGGTCTTTTGGATGATCAAAAGAAAAAGGCAGGGAAGTATTCAAAAGGGATGTTGCAAAGATTGGTTTTTGCAAGATCGATGATCAATCGACCAAAACTCTGGTTTTTGGATGAGCCAACATCGGGATTAGATCCGAATACAGCTAGTAACATTAAGGGGATTATTAGACAAAAGCAGCAAGAAGGAAGCACCATTTTCCTAACAACACACAACATGTATATTGCTGATGAATTGTGTGATAGAGTGGCATTAATTGTAGATGGAAAGATCAGTATGATTGATACACCTAAGAATTTAAAATTACAATATGGGGATCAATATGTAGCTGTGGAATATAAAGAAAATAATCGACTTATGAAGGAAAATCTTCATCTGAATAAACAAGATCAGAAACAGCGATTAAATAACATCATGATGGAGAAAGAGATTCTTACGGTTCATTCAGGTGAGCCAACTCTTGAAGAAGTTTTTCTTCGCGTTACAGGTAGGGGGTTGGAATAAATGATAGCACGTATAAGAGCTCTCATAAAAAAGGAGTTTATACTAGGTAGTAAGAACTATTTCACAGCTGTTATTATAGCAACGGCAATTATGTTCGCTCTTATTATTCGCTTTGTAATACCAGAAGATATGAGCCATCAAGCAACCATTTTTTTTGCTGTTGATCAGCAGGTATTAGATTCCTTTGGAACATTATTGGAAGATGATCAACAGGTATTAGAATCAAGGGATGCAATAATTGAAGCCATGGAAGCAAATATTAACAGCGTCGGTGTTTATTTGACATTGATGAATGATACACCAGAAGTAGAATTAATTTTACAGGGGCATGAAAGTAAGTCTATGGTTGAATTGTATAAGCTGTCCATTCGGCGTCAAATGAAAACAATGTATGAGAGTGATGAAGAGTCTTGGGAGGGAGCATACTCCGTCCAATTATTAAAAGATTATAATTCTGAACCTAATATACCTTTTAATCATTCAATGATTCCTCTGTTCATTCTATTTGAATCAACATTAGTCGGATTTGTTATGATTGCTACACTGATTTTCAGTGAGAAAGAAGAACGTACTGAATTAGCCTTTGCTATAACGCCAGGACGGATTGGGGAGTTATTAGTATCAAAAGCAGTCTTCATAGCTGTTTTGGGTTTAGTCAGTTGTTGCATCATCACCATACCAACTGTTGGCTTGAAAGGAAGTTTTAGCTTTGTACTTCTTTTAGTGTTTGTAGGCAATATTTTTGGGTCTTCAATTGGTTTATTGATAGCATCATTTTTTAAGGACCTATCGAAGTCTATGGTATGGATTATATTACTGTCTTTAATCCTTTCAGCACCTATGATTTCTTATTTTGTACCGGCTTATAATCCAACCTGGCTCAAAATAATACCTACGTATCCACTGATGTATGCTCTAAAAGAAGCTTACTTCCCAACTGGCAATACATCAATGATTATCAATACTCTAGGGGTATTTTTATTACTGGATGTTGTTGTGTTTTTTATTACCAGCCAAATATTTAGTAGAAGATTAGTTAAAGGATAGGAGGGGAGACAATGAAGCGAATTATCAATTTATTTTGTCATGATATGCATATTGCCGTTAGGGATTTTATGTTAGCCTATATACTATTAGCACCTATATTGCTAGCATTTTTAATACAACTCTTTGTGCCAACGGTGGAAGAGGCTCCCTTTACTTTTGCTTTACACAAGAATGTTGAGTTGGAACTACGACATGTATTTGAGAGTTATGGTGATGTAGAGGTTTACGATGATTTAGGTCAGATTGAAAATCGTGTCAACGGCTTAGGAGATACTGAAGGACTCTACAGGCAAAAAGATGGGCAGTACATGATCATACAAGAAGGTAATGAAAAAGAGAACCTGATAAAGGTTATTCTAGACGATTATTTTTATAATGGAAATTACAATGTGGTTATAGGTATATCTGATATTGGGTATTCTTTGTCTCCTATCGCTTCAATAGGGAGTATAAGTGTCATTATAACGGCTATTGTGTTAAGTGGTATGTTCATTGGGTTAAGTATTATTGAAGATAAAGAACAAAGGACATTAGCAGCATTGAATGTAACTCCAATGTCAAAGAGTGAATATATAATCGGGAAAAGCAGCTTAGGTTTAATTCTATCTATTATTAATACCATATTGGTATTATGGATCTTCAATTTAATGAACATTAATATTTTACAGGTTATTTTATTAGCTATCACATCCTATAGTTTAGCCTTAGTATTTGGTTTCTTTATGGGAGTAACCAGTTCTAATCAGACAGAAGGAATAGCTACAGCTAAAATATTCCTTTTCATAATATCTATATCTATAATAGGAGCTCTGCTGCTGCCGAATAACTTTCAATTCTTTCTATACTGGTCCCCCTATTATTGGTCATTTAAAGGTTTAATGGATGTTGTCACAGAAGTAGCCAGTTGGACAGAAGTGGTAATTTACAGTTGTATCATCCTAGGTTTAACGGGTCTCTTTTTCTTAGGCATGAAAAAGAAGATTGTTAATGGTCTTAACGCGTAAAATGCATATTGAAATATTGGGAACTAATCCAAACGATTGAATAGCACGTATAAAGTATGACTTCTATATAAGTAGCCATACTGCGTATGTGCTATTTTTAACCATGCTTTTCTAAGCATTATTTTCTTTTTGCAGATTTTGAAATATAGTAATAGTAACTTTTATTGATATTAGGGTATTTCATCTATTGAAAAAAAATGCATTTAATGAGATAATATATGTTGGAGATATAAGGACACAAGAATCTCAGTATTCAAAATGTGAGAGAATTGTTAGTTATCTGATAATATTCATGAAAAGAGGCGATAAGGATGGAGAATGAAAAGCTACAAGAAAATGTTACAATGGATGACTTCATTGACGACATTGAGAAAAACGTAAAGAAGATTTATCCAGATGATATTATTAAAGGTAAGGTTATTTCTGTTAACGAAGAAGAAATTCTTGTTAATATAGGGTTTTATGCTGATGGCATTATCCCAAAAAATGAATTTTCCTTTGAAAATGTCGATTTAAAGTCTGCAGTTAATGAAGGCGATGAAATTGATGTTATGATTCTCAAAGTAGATGATGGTGAAGGGAATGTTCTTCTCTCAAAGAAGAAAGCCGAGCAAATTGTTGTTTGGGATGATTTGAAAGACATTTTTGAAAAGCAAGAAGAAATTGAATTACCTGTAAAAGATGTAGTTAAAGGTGGCGTTGTAGTTAACTTCAAGGGGGTTAGAGGTTTTATACCAGCGTCACAACTTTCTGTTGATTATGTAAGTGATTTAAAGCCTTACGTCGGTACTTCAATCAAACTACGTCTTATTGAATTCGACAAAGATAATAAAAAAGTTATTTTTTCACATAAAGTAATTGAACAAGAAGAAAGACAACGTCAAAGAGAAAAACTTCTTCAAACTATTGAAAAAGGTCAAAAATTCAGTGGAAAAGTTGTTCGTTTAGCTCGTTTTGGAGCATTTGTTGATTTAGGTGGTGTTCAAGGACTCATTCATAATAGCGATTTATCTTGGAAAAAGGTTAAACATCCTAGTGATATTGTCAAAGAAGGGGATGTTGTTGATGTATACGTAATCGACTTCAAGAAAGAAGAAGGTAAGATTGCATTAGGCTTAAAAGATGTGAATGACGACCCTTGGAAGAAGGCAAGTGAACAATATAAAGTTGGTAACGTAGTCATGGGTAAGGTTAGTCGTCTAGCAGGATTCGGAGCTTTTGTTGAATTAGAATCAGGAATAGAAGGATTGGTTCATATTTCCGAAATCTCTGAAAAGCGTATAAGCAAGCCAGATGATGAGTTAGAATTTGGGCAAGAAGTAAAAGTGAAGATTTTAAGTGTTGATAGCTCATCAAGAAAATTAAGCTTAAGCATGAAAGAAGCTTTAGCAGAAGCAGCAAGAGCTAATATACCTGAAGAGTATAAAGAGGAACAAGAAATCGGTACAACTTTAGGTGATTTATTCAATATAAACTTAGATTAATCTATTAGTCCAAATGAATATGAGTGGTTGATTAAAAGTGTCATGAATAATGGCACTTTTTTTAGTTTTTCACTACTCAATTATTATAAAATAGTTTATAATAGATTAACATAAACATATATTAAGTACTAGAGTTAATTAAACAGAGGTGAATCAATTGGTTATTGATCTTCATTGTGATACAATATTAAGGTTATATGAACAAGATGATAAAAAATTACTGAGTAATGATCATCATGTAGATTTGAATAAACTTGACAAAGGGAATGTATTAGCTCAATTTTTTGCATTTTTTATTAATCGAAAAGCGATTCCAAAACATGTTTCTCCCTATAATTATTTTACAAAAATTTATGACTTTTTTTATGATATATTAGATGAGAATAAAGAATACATAAGAGTTGCTACTGACTATGATACTTATAAAAAAAATCAGTGTAATAGGAAGATATCAGCCTTTTTAACCATTGAAGGTGGCGATGCAATAGCAGACAGCTTAGATAATTTGCGTGATGCATATGATAAAGGTATTCGTTTGATGACCTTAACATGGAATTATCCGAATGCAATTGGGTATCCTAATTTAACAGAAAGTTATATGAAAAGTGGATTAACTAACTTTGGGAAATCGGTTATTGAGGAGATGAATAATTTAGGTATGCTAATCGATGTTTCTCATTTATCAGATCAAGGGTTTTATGACGTGGCTGAAAGATCTAAAGTACCTTTTGTTGCTTCTCATTCAAATGCCAGAACTATCAAAAAAAATCCAAGAAATATGACGGATGATATGATACGAGTTTTAGCAAATAAAGGCGGAATTCTAGGTATAAATTTCTTTGCCCCTTTTTTAGGAGATAGTTCTAAAAGTCGAGTCGAGGATATCGTAAAACATATACAGCACATTAAAAAAATTGGTGGCATTGAGGTATTGGCTCTTGGCTCAGATTTTGATGGTATAGAATGTGAGCTCGAGATTGACAATATATCTAAGATAGAATTATTAAGAGATGCTTTAAAAAAACAAGGGTTTTCTGAAAATGAACTTGATTTAATTATGTATAAGAATACAGAACGCATATTAAAAACTTTGTAAGCATTAAGAATTTGTAAATTTACTGTCGGAAAATCATAAAATTTTAATAAAAGTACGAAATTTTTAATTGACAAAACCGGTTGCACAGACTAGAATTAATCCTGATGACTAATTGAAAGGATGGATTCCAATGAACATTAAATGCGCTATTTTTGACCTTGATGGTGTTATTGTAGATACTGCTAAATATCATTATTTAGCATGGAAAAAGTTAGCGGAAGAATTAAATATTCCTTTTACAGAAAAAGAAAATGAGCTGTTTAAAGGTGTCAGCCGTATGCGTTGTATGGAAATCTTAATGGAGTTAGGTAATATTCAATTAAGCCAAGAAGAGCAAGTTAAATTAGCAACAAAGAAAAATGAATGGTATGTTGATTATATCTCTGTTATGACAGATGACGAGTTATTACCTGGTGCTAAAGAGTTCTTAATTGCTTGTAAAGATGTAGGAATTAAAACTGCACTAGGTTCTGCAAGTAAGAATGCTCCGCGTATATTAAAAGCTTTGGCCATTGAAGATTTATTTGATGCAGTTATTGATGGGAATAAAGTAAGTAAAGCTAAACCAGATCCAGAAGTATTTATTAAAGGTGCAGAAGAATGTGGTATACCAGCGGAAAACTGTGTTGTTTTTGAAGATGCTTATGCAGGTATTGAAGCAGCCCATGCAGGGAATATGCTAGGAATTGGTGTAGGGACAAAAGAAAACTTACCGATTGCTGACGTTATAATTGCTGGATTACATGAATTAACTGTGGAAGGCATGAAAGAAATATTGAATGATAAATAAGTTAGACGAGCCCATTAGGTTGAATAACCATAATGGGCTCTATTTTATTGTAGGAAAGTACTTTTTATAAAACATTCAACTGGTTGACCATCCACATTCATCATGTCGATACCAAATAATCGGCTAATGGTTGGTGCAATATCAGTTAAATGCATCTCGTCAACGACTACGTTTTGATTAGCTAAAGCTCCTTTGATGAAGAATATGGTCTGATAATTTTCTTTGAGTGGACTATACCCGTGATGACCTTTATGGTACGTAATACCTCGTAATTTTCCATCAGTGACGCTATCGTATTTACGGTTAAATACTTTCTCTTTTCCAAAACAATAACCACGACTTGCTTCAACCATGAATTCAAAAGGACCGTCGGTTTTAAAAATAGTTCGAAGTTCATTTTTTGTATAGACCTTTTCTATTCCAATTTCTTTATCTTTCAATGATATCAACATTTGATAAACCTGATCTCTATCATTTTCATCATGGACGTGTATTTGAGCAGAACCATCGCAGTTAGCAGCATAAGCTTTCCAGTCTTTCAGTTGCCCTAACTCATCCAGCTGAAGCAATCCATTGTCTTGGAATATAGCGTTAAGATTAATGATTTTTTCATATGTTAAGTTACTATGATCGCCAAGGATGACAAAAGTACACTGATCATAAATACCAGCATCTTTTGTAGCTTGAACAATTCGAGCAATTCGTGTATCAGTTTCAGAAAGTAATTTTTGTATATGATGACCTTTAGCACCTAACACATGTTTTTCGTGATCATGTGCGATGAGGTGAACCAAGGATAAATTTGGTTTATATTTTTTGATCATGTGTACAGCCGATTGTGTGATGAATTCATCCAATTGGGGTTGCTGCTTATTAATTAAACCTTTTAAGTTTCTTAAATTAGCTAAAGCCATTTTTATTTGAAAATACCTTGAACCTGCATTAAGGGACACAAGGATTTGATTTTCTTTAGGATTATTGGACCAGACCTCCGGACAATTCCATGTAATATTTTTGTTTGCTCCCATAACTGGCCAGAATACAGAACCAACGCTCCCACCTATCTCTTTAACATAATCAACCAGTGTTTTAACTTGTATGTCTCTAGAATACCAGAACCAATCAGGTTTAGTTTTGTACGGATCAAATATATAATTAGAGTAGACACCATGCTTTTGAGGATAAGTGCCGGTGATTATACTTGTATGGCAAGTATAAGTTAGGGAAGGGTAGACGCTTGTTACTTTTTTTGCATATGAGCCATTTTCAATGAAAGTTTTGAAAGTTGGTAAATCACGAAGTACGTCAAATTCAGTATTGCTCAATGCGTCTACACTGATCATCACGACATGTTTGTTCATATCAGCACTCCTTTAAATTTTCTATAAATTCATCATTTTCTATGTAGATTCAAATTATTGGATGAATATATTATTTACATTATACTATAAAATTCACTAGATGCCTATGATGTTCTCACATTATATACAAAATTTTGGCAATAAGAGAAGACTATCAAATGTCTCAAAGTGGATAATGATCTTGTAAATAATTTGACATGAAGAAGTGAATCATATATGATAAAGGTGACTTTGTGAGATACTGAAATTGATGCAAAATATAATATAGGGATAGAAAGTATTAATATCTTTCCTATTCCATAAAATAAAATGAGGAGTGAGAAGAATGCCAGTAGCAAATTATGAAACTTATTGTAAGATGCTCGATCATGCTAGTGAAAATAACTACGCTTTTCCAGCAATTAATGTGGCTAATGTTGAGGCTGCAAACGGTGTTTTAGAGGGGTTAGCAAGAGCGAAATCAGATGGAATTATTCAAGTATCTATTGGTGGTGGGAAGCATGCCAGTGGATCAGTAGCTGATTCTGCTTTAGGAGCAATATCATTGGCACAACATATTCATCTTATGGCTGAAAAGTACGACATCAATATAGCACTTCACACTGACCATTGTACAGCTAACAATGTGGATTCTTTTATGAGGCCTCTTATTGAAGAAACAGCGAAGCGCAGAAGCCAAGGTCTCCCAAACTTGTTTAATAGCCATATGTTTGACGGTTCTGACATTCCTTTAGAGGAAAATGTTAAAATCTCAAAGGAACTTCTAGCTGAATGTGCAAAGAATGATATTATACTTGAAGTTGAAGCAGGAGTTGTAGGCGGAGAAGAAGATGGAGTCAGCAATGAGAATGTATCAAAGGACAAACTATATACAACACCAGAAGATATGTTAATGTTCGAAGAAGTATTGGCGGAAATACCTAATAGTCGTTATATGCTAGCTGCTACATTTGGAAATGTACATGGTGTATATAAACCTGGTAATGTTAAGCTTAAACCGATTATACTTAAAGAAGGTCAAGATGCTTTAAAAGAGAAACATGGTGATGAAAAGAAATACTATCTTGTATTCCATGGTGGATCAGGTTCAACAAAAGAAGAAATTGAAGAAACACTTGGTTACGGTGTCATAAAGATGAACATAGATACTGATACTCAATATGCATTCAGTAGACCTATTGTAGACCATATGTTTAAGCACTATGATGAGGTACTTAAAGTTGAAGGTGAAGTAGGTAATAAAAAAATGTATGACCCAAGATCTTACCTCAAGAAGGCACAAGCAAGTATGGCGGATCGTGTTGTTGAAGCATGTAATGTATTAAGATCAAGTGGTCAAACTATCTATAAGTAAAATAATTGTGTAATGAGTGCAATCTCCAAGCAAAGGTATTTTGAGTGGAGATTGCTTTTTTCTGCTTGAAAAATGAGGCATTTTATGGTAACGTTATGTTCATTGAGGAGTGAACATAATGAGAAATGAGAAGCAATTGGAAAAAGCTTATGATTTAATAGAAGAGTTCGGTTTATTTTTAGAACAATCAGGTTATTTACCTTCAGCGGCTCGTGTCTATGCATTATTAATGGTCTGGGAGTCTAGTGAATTGCATTTTGATGAAATTCAACAGTTATTACTTCTTAGCAAAGGTGCAACAAGTAAAGCTGTGAATAACTTAATCGCTTTGGGCAGAATAGAAGTTTTCACAAAAAGAGGTATACGGAAAAAGTTCTATCGTATAAAGACTAAACCAGGTATAGAAAGTACAAAGTCTTTTATAACATATCTTGAACGTATGAAGGTAAATTTAGAAAAGATTGAGTCTTATAAAATAGAGAATCAGATTGATGGCTTAAGGTTGAAGGAAGAAATAACCTTTTTCACAGATCTTATTAAACACATTAACAAATTGCTATAATATTTTCAATTAAACAAGGGATATCTCAAATTTTGAGATATCCCTTTATACATATTAACTACATCCAGTAGTAGATCCACACTCAGTGCATACTTTACACGTACCGTTTTTCACCATTTTTGTACTTTTACAATTAGGACAAACCTCACCATAGATGACTTCAGCTTTAACATGACTATCATCGATAGTAGCAGTGATTTCATTGTTAGCAGTAGCTACAGGAATCTTTACAGTTTCATGATCTTGCTCAGGTTTAATCTGGCAGTAAGTAAAATCCCCAAGCTCAATATCAATGATTTTACTTATTAGATCAGAAATTGAGTCAGCATTTTTAATATAAGGGTGACTTGTAACAAAACCACTAGGTTCGTATTTTTGTCCCCGATACATTCTAGCAATATCTTTAGGAGGTACGCCATACTGCAGCATCTCTGAAATAGTAGTTGATAAACTATCTAATAATCCTTTGATTAATGAACCTTGTCTTCCTGCTGATATATATATTTCGCCTAAGCGTCCATTATCAAAGAAAGAAGTTGTTATATAAAGTTTAAGACCAGCCATTTCTGCTTCATGAACATGGGCTGTTCGAATACCTTGAGGCTTTTTACGTATAGGTTTATAATCTTTCTCACGTTGGTGTTTAGCATAATGAAGTAACTCATTATAGGTTAGGTCATCTAATTTTCCCTCTTTTTCTTCAATCATAGTTGAATTTAATGGTTGGGAAGCTTTACAACCGTCACGATAAAGAGCAATAGCTTTTACGCCTAATTTCCATGACATGTAGTAAATCTCTTTAATGTCTTCAACAGTGGCGTGGTTAGGTAAGTTAACAGTCTTACTAATAGCGCCAGATACATTTGGCATTAATGCAGCCATCATGCGTACATGACCTTCTGGTGGAATGAAGCGATGACCAGAACCACATTTATTAGCAGTATCAAATACTGAAAAATGCTCTTCCTTCAAATATGGAGTGCCTTCGATCTTACCATCTCTAATCATTTCATAGCCACCCATATCAGCTTTTTCCATCACATAATTAACTATTTCTGTGATTTGGACTTCATCATACCCAAGCTTCTTTAATGCAATAGGGATAGCTGGATTAACAATCTCCATGCTGCCGCCACCAATTAGCTTCTTATAAACAACATGACTAAAGAAAGGTTCTGATGAAGTTGTGGCACAATCCATAGCAAAAGCAATAGTGCCTGTAGGGGCTAACACGGATACCTGTGCATTCCTAAAGCCATATTTTTCACCAGATGCAAGTGTGTCTTTCCATACTTTCTTTAAAGTATTTGATATATTATTAAATCCAAGATCGGATAATAACTTATGATTAATACGAACAGGATCATAGCTTAATCCTTCAAATTCCATGTCAGCGCTATTGTAATTAGCTATACGAGCATGATTATTAATAACACGTAACATATGTGGAGCGTTATTCTCATAGCATTCAAAAGGTCCTACCTTTCTAGCAAATAGCGATGAAATATAATAAGAATAACCTGTTAGAATACTCATTACAGAGGCAGCAAAAGTTCTTGCATCTTCAGAATCATATGGTATTGCCATGGTCATAAATGTATATCCAAGGTTAGTTAAACCAAGTCCGGTAGTTCTAAAACGATAGGATTTACGAGCTATATCTTCAGTTGGGAATTGACCCCAATGAATAGTAGTTTCTAATACAATTTGTATCAATTTAATAGCATGAAGATAACCATCGATGTCAAATCTAGTTGTTTCAGAATCATAGAATTTGGCAATATTGATGCTGGCTAAGTTACAAGCTGTATCATCTAAAAACATGTATTCAGAGCAAGGATTTGACGCATTAATACGATTGTGTTTTGCGTTATATTGACCATCTTCACCAGCAGGACATGTATGCCAGTCGTTTATGATATCATCATATTGAACCCCAGGATCACCACAAGTCCAAGCAGCATCAGCAATATGATTCCATAAACCATCTACAGATACTTCTTTTGTAAATTCTTTATCAAAACGACCCTGAAGTGACCAATTTGCATCTTCTTCATCAAGTTTTGTCATAAAAGTGTTAGGAATTCGAACAGAGTTATTTGCATTTTGGCCAGATACTGTTTCGTAGGCTTCACCTTCAAAATGTGTTGAATAACCCATTTTGCCTAAATCACGAACTTTACTTTCTTCTTTAGACTTCCATTCTATATAGTCAACAATTTCAGGATGATTTAGATCAAGGATATTCATCTTAGCTGCACGACGAGTCGTACCTCCAGATTTAATAGCACCTGCATTGCGATCAAAAACTTTAAGGAAGCTTAGTAATCCTGATGATTTACCGCCGCCAGAAAGGGGCTCACCAGCAGCTCGTATAGATGACCAGTTACTACCAACACCTGATCCATATTTGAATAAACGCGTTTCAACTGTTAATTGATCTGTAAGGGATTTATTACCAAGCAATGAATCTTCTACACTAACAATAAAACATGCGGAGCCTTGTGTACGAGTGTATCCATCTTTGGATAAGGTAGCTCGTCCTTCTTTTTCATCGAAGTAATAATGACCTTGAGCACGGGCATCAATATCATAAGCTAACTTTAGACCAGTATTGAACCATTGAGGACTATTTGGTGCCCACATTTGATTAAGAAACATGAAACTTAATTCATCATAGACTATTTTCTTCTCATCTTCATCAATTAACCCTTCATCAACAGCTGCCTCAGCCCAAAAACCAACTAGGCGATCTGCGACTTGTTTCATAGAATACTCAGATCCACGTTTATTAGGGACACCTTTTTTTCTGAAGTATTTACTTGCAATAATATTACAAGCTGATTGTGAATAATGTGAAGGGAATTCAAGATTTTTCATGTCTAGAATAATATCACCTGTACTATAATCCTTCATAAGTACATCAACTGTTTTCCATTCAAATAGATCATAAACAGTTTTATTACCCTCTTCTAGTTCTTTTGTGTAGTGACGAAAAATTAGATCTGTAAGCTTCATCATTGGCTCCTCTCATCTTTATGTATTTTATATTTTAAGATAGAATAATTCATCGTTATCTTTGGGGCACGATGAATTTTCTTGTATATGAATAAATGAAATTTGGGTTTCAAAGATCTATTCCAGCTAAGTACATATGTAGTATTTATTATCTCTCGTTTTACATAATATAGTCACTAACTTAACCTAAGGTACTGAACTTCCAGGGTAGCATAGGATGACTACATTGGTCAGCTGGATAATCTTGATAATATTATCGGACACTATATATTGTATCATAAATAAAATTAAAATCAATATCTTGTTTTATAATCAGAATTGAATGAAAAATACATAATATTTTTTAAAACACTAAAAATATATATATTGATAGGATTTATACTTACGTTCTTAATTAAATCCAACTTAATAAATAGTGATATATTATTTTTTACGCCTTAGAAAGCTCTTCAAAATATTAAAAATACACTTCTAAATTTAGGACTAACTGCATAAGAATTGTAGTAATAAACATATGAATAAATATGAAGGGAGAAAGACAATGGCTGACCAAGTAATAAAAAACAACGTTGTTGAAGTTTTTGGAAAGATATCTTCTGGATTTGAATTTAGTCATGAGGTATATGGGGAAGGCTTTTACAATTTTACAATGGATGTTGAAAGATTAAGCGAAGCATGTGACAAAATTAGAGTACTCGTTTCAGAGCGGTTATTAGATCCAAAACAAGACTATAAGGGGAAGTTCATTGAAGTAGAAGGTCAATTTAGATCTTATAATCGCCATGAAAATGGTAAAAGTCGATTAATACTTTCAGTATTTGCAAGGGAAGTTATCGTTCATGACGAAAGTATAAGTAAAAACCCAAATGTTATCTATCTAGATGGATATGTGTGTAAAAAGCCAATTTATCGTACCACTCCTTTTGGAAGAGAAATAACAGACCTCTTAATTGCTGTTAATAGACCTTATAATAAATCAGATTATATTCCTGCAATTGCATGGGGGAGAAATGCTCGTTTTGCTGAAAAATTAGAGGTAGGACGTCGAATAAAAATGTGGGGACGTATTCAAAGTCGTGTTTATCAAAAGAAGCTAAGTGAAGAAAATGTCATTGAAAAAACAGCTTATGAAGTATCTGTTTCGAAGATGGAAATTGTTAACGAAGAAACAAATAATAGTGAGGAAGAAAGTAAGGATTTATAATGATTTTAAGCATCCACGTTATAGTGGGTGTTTCTTTATTTGGAGGCAGTTAAAAAATGTGAGTGAATGATGAATAATTTGCATAAGTCCAGGGCATAATATAAATAACTGTTTGAAAAATGATCCTATACCATTTATAATAAATCTATAGGTAAGCACTTACCTATAGAAAGGGGACAATGATGGATAAAGGTTTGATACAAGTATACTGTGGAAAGGGTAAAGGAAAAACAACTGCAGCTATTGGGCAAGGTGTCCGAGCTGTAGGTCATGGTTATAAGGTAATTATGATACAGTTCCTTAAGGGTAATCCTACAGGTGAGATGGAAAGCCTTAAAAACTTAGAGCCACATTTTAAACTCTTTAGATTTGAAAAAGAAAGAGATTTTTTCTGGAACTTAACCGATGAAGAAAAGAAAGATTTAAGTGAAGATATTAAAAACGGATTGAATTTTGCAAGAAAAGTATTAGATACACGTCAATGTGACGTCTTAATATTGGATGAAATACTCGGTGTTATTCGAAATGAAATCGTACCAATGGATGAGGTTATAGATATACTTGATAATAAGCCAGCTGAAATCGAAGTTGTATTAACTGGTCGAGAAGTACCAGAAGAAATTTATCAACGTGCAAATTATGTTTCTACCATTGAAGATACAAAGCATCCCTTCGAAGAAGGAATTGGTGCTCGTAAAGGAATAGAATACTAGCTGTTAAAACCCTAAGCCATGAGCTTAGGGTTTTTTTGTCCAATTAATGATTCATAGAATTAATAAAGTCATTGAGGTTAATGGATAAGCCATTATTTAATCGAGAGTGTTCAGCTGCAAGAGCCATAACATGACTATGTACAGAAGCATCTATAGATGTTAGAGTGTCCATTGTTATAGTGTTACAACTTAATGTATTAATGAAACGATCAACAATTTGATGATCCCCTCCTGCATGGCTATCGATACTTCCGGTTATAGATTGTATATCAATTTGTCTAGATTTTTTACCAAATGGTGTTATTCTTACTTTTGAAGTATCGATATCTCCAATGATCTCACCCAAAGTACCCATAATTTTAATCTGTCGACCATCACTTACAGTGAAGGCGCTCATTGTGAAATTAGCCGTAGTACCATTATCAAATTCCATTATAACTACTTGGTGATCTACAACATTATTATCACACTTATAGACACACCTTCCATAAGGACCTTTTTTTAATGCCTCATAAATTGAATCTACTGTAGGGTTGTTCACAACAGCATTACAAGGCCATTTCCATATGCCATTTTTTATACCTGTTACCTTATCGAGTACATAAATCTTCTCAGCATCGTAAGGACATTTTTCTTTAGAGTGACACCCATCTAAACACCGGTCTACTGAACCAGCTGGAGCGTTTTCAGCATTAAAGTGACTAAGGTTACCAAAGGAAGACAAATGAATGCATTTTGCACCGATCAACCATTGAATAAGGTCAAGGTCGTGGCAGCTTTTGGCTAAGATCATTGGACTGGTTTCATCTGAGCGTCTCCAATTACCTCTTACAAAACTATGTGCATGATGAAAATAACCAACATTCTCTACGGCTAAAAGGGATTTCACATCTCCTATAATACCTGAATCAATTGCTTTTTTAATTTCTTGATAGAAATTAGTGTACCTCATAACATGACATACTGTTACGATTCGGTCATACTTGTGAGCTTTTCTTTGAAGTAATAAGCAATCTTGTAGAGTGGGTGATATCGGTTTTTCTAACAAAATATGATAACCTTTTTCGAGTGCTTTTATTGCTTGTGGAACGTGTTGACGATCCTGAGTAGTAATAAACATAGCATCAGCAAGACGGGGTTGCTCTAACATCACTTCAGCAGAAGAAAAACAATACTCATTGGATATATTGAATTTTTCAGCAGCTGAATTAAGCCTATTTTCATCAATATCAGAAATAGCAACAACTTTCATTTTATTAGGGGTATTGAATTGATACGCGGTATAGTCTTGAGCTCTTAACCCAAATCCTGCAACTGCAACTGTTACGATATTGGACATTTGCATCTCTCCTTCATGATATCATAATTATTATACATCTCTATTAAGAGCGGTGTAATCTTTTCGCTAATTCAAAGGAAGCTTTCCTACCAGACAAACTCCTATTAGAAGAGTGTCGTCTTCACTTTTCTTGCATTATACCTCTATATTGAAGTAAAAGTATTATAAAAATCTAAAAAAAATATACTTTTCCGTTATATAATTTCTTTTGATAAAAAATATTTCTGCAATAAAACTTAGTGAAAAAGTAAAGAAGTCGTTTTTTTATAAAAACTTAGTTTTTGTTAATGTACACTGATTTTTGTTCTTGTTATAATTTAGTAGTCAAAAGTCATTAAACAAGTTCAAATAAAGGACGCAAATAGGTAATATTGCATGAAATTTCAAGGCAATATACTTGAAAAAGTGATGTTGCAAATATCTATTACGGGTTAAAAGATTAATAAAGATATAGTTAAATTATTAGTGTTAATGATGATGAGTCGTAAAAATGAAGGAAACAAAAGCGAGGGAGTATATGAAGAATAATCAAAATAGGAGGTCAGTTATTTTATCTGACGTTAGTCTAATTATTGTAGCAATAATTTGGGGTACTGGTTTTATAGCAACTCAGATGGCCATTGATGCAAAGATGAGTTCTAGTTTAATTATGGTTATGAGATTTTTTATTGCAAGTATAGTACTGTATAGTTTTTATAACAAAAAAATTAAAAAAATTACGAAATTAGAGTTAAAGAACGGATTTATTGCTGGTGCATTTTTATTTTTAGCTTTTTTTTCACAGACATTAGGACTCGTTTATACAACACCCTCGAATAATGCTTTTTTAACTGCAACAAATGTAATCATGGTCCCTTTCATATCCTGGAAAATGACATCACGAAAGCCATCAAGTAAGATGTTTATTGCAGCTTTTTTGTGTCTTATAGGGATATCCTTTCTAACGTATTCTTTTGAGAATGGTTTAGTTTTTAATATTGGAGATTTATTAACTATTATTTGTGCATTTCTTTTTGCATGCCATATATCCTATCTAGGCTATTGTTCTAGTACTATGAACACTGAAAAGCTTACTTTTATACAAATGGCTACAGCTACGGTCATGTCAATGGTCATATTTATGCTATTTGATTTTAATACGATAAAAGTGGCAAATTTTCAAGAAGGAATACTTCCTATTATTTATTTAGGGCTTTTTAGTACCTGTATAGCCTTTTTCATTCAGGTAGCAGCGCAGAAAAAAACTTCATCCACAAAAGCAGCAGTAATACTTTCTACAGAAGCACTTTTTGGAAGCCTTTTTTCAATTTTTTTAGGTTTTGAAGATTTAACAATCAACCTTATAATAGGGGGAATTATCCTTTTAACATCAATTTTAATATTAGAAATTAAAGCGAAAGTGGGAGATAGCGCGTGAAAAATAATCTCATTAGACATAGCAATTTTCAAGATGCATCAAAAGAACTAAGAGCGCGTCTTAACATGAGTTCAGAAAAAGATGTGACGATCAAGTTTGAAAAGGACACTTATCATTTTATCGATGAAAAAGCAGAAAACGATTTTAATGAATTGATGGCTGGGAATCTGGATTATGATACACATTGGGGTAAGTCTGAAATACCATATAACAAGGGTATTACTATAGAAAATTGCAATAATATAATCCTTGATTTTAATGGGTCAACTCTTATGATGTACGGATTGATTCAAACCATGTTACTAAAAGGATCTAAAAACATAACCATAAAAAATTTGACAGTTGACTGGTGGAGAAGTCCATTCTCTATTGGCGAAGTTATAGGGAGTGAAGGGAGTAAGGTAATAGTTAAGATATTTGATGACTTTCCTATAAAAGGTGGTGAACCTGTATGGGCAATAATGGATTATGACCCAATAGAGAAACATCTTGGTGAGGTATATAAATTTCGAAATATGACGCCATTAAAGCTCATCGAAAAGCAAAAAGTTGAATTTTCGGGAAACTTCACTTTGAAGCCTATTATAGGTAGCTATCTTGTAATAAGGCATGTGGGTAACTATCGGCCTTGTTTCCAGCTTTTAGAATGTGAAAATATCTTTTTTCAGAATGTTACCATACATAATAATCCTGGCATGGGTATAGTGGGACACTATACTAAGAATATACAATTTAGAAATCTCCAAGTAAAGCCAAAAGAAAGCCATATCATGTCTACATCGACTGATGCAACACATTTTATATCTTGCTCAGGACTAATTGATTTTGAGGATTGTTATTTTGAAGGAATGGGTGATGATGCAATCAACGTTCATGGTTTTTATCAATCCATTATTAATATATCAGAGGATCGAAAGATAGTTACATCAACTATTTTAAATCCAAATGGAACTCAAGATATGGTATTTGATGCTCCAACTAATGGAGATCGTGTTGAATTTTGTAAAAGTAATAATTTATTGTGCTTCTCTGAAAATATCATTAAAAGATCAGAGATAGATAGTGAAGCATGGCAAGTTAAGATTACATTTGAAAAACCTCTAAGTACATCAATTCATTGTGGAGATGTTTTTACAAAAGTTAATGATTGTGCAAAGCTTCGTTTTGTCAATTGCATTGCCAGGGATATTCGCGCTAGGGCGGCCTTAATACAAACAAGAGGCTGCATTATAGAAAACTGTAAGTTCAGTTATTGTACTGGAACAGGCATTCATATCGATACCGCAACAGGTTGGTGGGAATCGACATCAACAAGAGATATTATCATAAGAAATAATATAATCCAAGCCTGTGGTTATGGAGATGGTACTTATAATAATACTTGTGGAATAGCTGTGTTAACTGAATGTGATGAATCAGCTGTTGGTGTTCATAAGAATCTGGTTATTGAGAATAATCAAATTAATGGTAATGGTGAAAGCACCGGTATTTATATCTCTAGTGCTGAGGAAGTTGAAATATATGGTAACTGTATTAATAACTGTGCAACAGCTATTGAAGTAGATGACTCAACAGCCATACATATATATGGTAATGATATAGAGACACAAGCTAAAATTGTTTTTAATAATAAGAGAAAATCCTTCAATTGGGATTAAAATGACTTCTACTATTGCATATTGAGAGGAGAACTTATCTATGAAAAGATCACTAAGGGATTGGGAGAATCCTAAGATAACAAATCGTAATAGAATGCCTTCAAGGGCGTATTACAATTTTTTTACTACAGAAAAGGATATCAAAGGAGGTGGGAATGCTAATAGAATGAGTTTAGATGGGGTGTGGAATTTCATGTTTTTACAAGCACCTGAGTATTCCCCAAAAGATTTTTTTATGACTGACTTTACTTCAGATGAATTTGATACTATCAATGTACCATCATGTTGGCAGATGAAAGGGTATGGTCAAATGCATTACGCAGATTTATTGTATCCTTTTCATGTAGACCCACCATTTGTCCCTGTAGATAATCCCACTGGCATCTATAAACGCCAATTTATATTAACAGATGATTGGTGTTCCAATCGATCAATCTTAAGGTTCTATGGGGTAGATAGCTCCTACCATATATGGGTCAATGGAGTTGAAGTAGGATTTAGCAAAGGGAGTCGTATGTTATCTGAGTTTGATATAACGAAGTATGTCAAAGTCGGTGAAAACGATATAACAATCCGTGTTTATCAGTGGTCAGATTCAAGCTACTTGGAAGATCAAGATATGTGGTGGCTTTCGGGAATATTTAGGTCTGTTGAGTTAGTCAATGAACCTCATCTATGTGTAAGTGATATCCATGTCAAAACGAATCTAAATGATGCCCTAACCTATGCAGAGCTCTCAACAATAATAGATATAAAAAACTATACTGATCATCAAGAAGAAGATTATACTTTAAGTGCCCTATTAATGGATGACAATGGTTTAAACATTGCAAGTCTACAAGAAGTTTCCTGTATAAAGAATGAAAAAGGAAACCAATTAATATTAAAAACAAGTATTGAAAACCCTAATCTATGGTCAGCTGAATCACCTTTCCTTTATACATTAATGATTACTTTAAAAAGTATTCATGGGGAGCAATATATTACTCAGGATGTTGGCTTTAGAAAGATAGAAGTAAAAGGATCTAACTTCTATGTGAATAATAGGGCTATTTTGCTAAATGGTGTTAATCGCCATGACTTCAATTGTGATAATGGTAGAACAGTATCAAATGAAGATATGTTACAAGATATTGTATTAATGAAACAACATAATATCAATGCCGTCAGAACATCTCACTACCCAAATATGCCTTATTTCTATGAATTATGTGATCAATACGGTTTGTACGTTATTGATGAAGCAGATCTTGAATGTAATGGCTTTCAAGAGGTTGGGCATTATGATTGGTTATCTGGACATAGTCAATGGACAGATGCTTATGTTGATCGAGCAGTTAGATTAGTTAATCGAGATAAAAACTATCCATGTATTATCATGTGGTCACTTGGCAATGAAGCAGGCTTTGGTGGGAATTTTCATGAAATGGCTAAAGCAATAAGAGGAATAGATAGCAGCCGCTTAATTCATTATGAAGAAGACCGTCAAGCTGTCATTGCGGATGTGTATAGTACGATGTATACAAGACTTGAAGGGTTAAAAGATATTGGGGCTAAAGAAGGACATAAACCACATATAATCTGTGAGTATGGTCATGCCATGGGTAATGGACCAGGAGGGTTGTTGGAACATCAGCAGGTATTCAGAGAGTATGAACGGTTGCAAGGTGGTTTTATATGGGAATGGATTGATCACGGAATTAGGTGCAAGGATGATGAAGGCAAAACATACTATGCATATGGTGGTGATTATGGCGATTTTCCTCATAACTCGAATTTTTGCATGGATGGTCTAGTATTTCCAGATCGAACACCATCACCAGCTCTGAAAGAATATAAAAAGGTCATTGAACCTATAAAAACTGAAATAGTCGATAGCAAAAGAGGTATCATTAGGATTACAAATCAATATGATTTTATTGATTTGACTCACTTAGAACTTAGATGGAAAGTTACTGCTAATGGTAATAGAATCATATCAAAAACGTTTAACGAAGATCTAGATATTTTACCTTCAGAGAGTAGAAATATAGCTTTATCCATTCAGCCTAATGAGATCATTAGCAATGCAGAATATAGACTCTATATTGAATATGTCAACAAAAATGAAACTTTATGGTCAGAGAAAGGGCATGTTATTGCTACTGCAGATTTCAAGTTACCACACTTCAAGCATCAACCTTCTCTCAGGAAAAAAGCTAATCAACTATTAATCGATGAAGATGCTACTATTTTCAAAGTCCTGGGAGATGATTTTGAAGTAGTATTTGATAAGTTGCATGGTAGGCTTGAGAAGTACACTTATAATTGTATGCCTATTATAGAAAAAGGAATGAAGCTAAATTTTTGGAGAGCGCCTATTGATAATGATTTATACGTAGAGAGTGATTTTAAGAATAAATATTATCTTCACCTATTCTACGGTAGACCTTATAATTTTAACTATGTGATAAATGATGAAGGTGTCCTAATAACCATTAACGAAGTGAATGCTCCTATCAGTCAAGCCTTCGGCTATGATGTAGAATATATCTACCACATATTCAATAATGGTGATATGGAAGTCAGGGTTAAGGGGGCATGTATTAATAAAAAACTCAACCCTCCCCAAATGCTACCTAAAATAGGATTGGAAATATACTTGAATAAGGATAACAATCTAATAGAGTGGTATGGAAGAGGTCCTGGAGAATCCTATCCTGATAGTAAGCAAGCTTGTCCAATTTCTCATTATAAGCTCAAGGTTGAAGAGATGCACACACCATACCCTATGCCCCAAGAAAATGGAAATCGATGTGATGTCAAGTGGTTAAGTGTTTCAGGAAAAAAAGGCATTTTTATTAGATCAGATCAACTTTTTAACTTCACTGCCCATAATTATACAAAAGAAGATCTAGAGAGTGCTAGCCATATGAACGAACTGAAGTGTTGTCCTTATACAGTATTGAACTTAGATTATATGCAAAATGGACTAGGAAGTGCTAGTTGCGGTCAAGACCAGTTACCAGGTTACAAGGTTGAGTTTGAAGATTTTGAATTCTCCTTTGCATTTACACCTTACGATCCTCAATTAGAAGATTCTCAGACTTTAGCTACAAAAAATTATTCAAATTTCATTTTTTCTTAAGATCAGCTTAACCCCATTTGTGGTATGATTTGAATAAGAAGGAGGTTGAAGAGAGATGACAGATAATAGTAGAAGGAAATATAAATTTGATGAAATATGCCCATATGTTCGCGAAGTTGGTTTACAAAGAGGTGACTCGTGGAAAAACCGACAACGGAAGATATATGACCATCAATATATGTATTGTTTCTCTGGTATAGCTCATGTTTCAATCGGAGGAAGTGCTTATCAAATGATACCTGGTTCTCTGGTCTTAATTCGGCCCAATACACCTCATTCATTTTGGGTGGACGAAAAAATGCCTGGTGAGCTCTATTATGTACACTTTGATTATTTTTATAGAGAAGATGCTGATAAGATCATCGATTTCTATGATAAGGTAGATAATTACGTTAATTTATTTGGTAATATACCTCTTATGGGTCAGCATGTTAGAAGGGATCCTCAATTTGATAATGGGTATGAGTTCCCTGAGTATCTAAAAATTAAAGATACTAATCGAGTGGAAATGATTTTGAGAAGTATGCATAAGTCTTACATTCAAAAAGATAGTTCATTTGGTATCAGTACGAGGATATATCTCTTAGAACTCTTAGAAGCCATATTGAATCAAACGACAATTGCTGAAAACTATAGCTCTGCCAATCATAGAGTATTGGTAGAGCAAATGAAGGACTATATTGCAAGAAACTACTATAGAAAATTAAGACCCAGTGAAGTTGCTTTAACAACCAATTTATGTGTTGATCATGCTAGTCGTATTTTTAAAAAAATAACTGGAATGAAATTGGTAGAGTATATTGCCAAGTATCGAATATCTAAGGCGAAAGAGCTTATGCTAGAACCAGATTTAACCATCGAACAGATTGCTTTTATGGTTGGCTTCGAGAATCAAAATTATTTTAGTAGAACTGTAAAGAAATACGAGGGAGAACCACCAGCAACATTAAGAGCTGATTTGAGAAGTGAATTAGGGATTCATTGATTATGTTGATAACAATAGGGAAGGAAGGGATTATAGAATGATCAGAGATTTATATTCACAGGCTATTAATGGCTTAATGAGTTCTGATGAATGGATTATTCGTCAGGATCATTACGATCCTAAAACTAATTTACAATATGAAAGTCTTTTTTGCCTAGCCAATGGGTATATGGGGACAAGAGGAGCTCATGAAGAAGGCACTCGTGTTAGTATACCATGTACTTACATTAATGGTGTTTTTGATAAGTCAGAAACATTCATGCGTGAACTGGCCAATATGCCTAATTGGCTAGGGATAAAGTTATATATTGATAAGCAACTTCTAAGTGTTGATGAGTGTGAAATCTTAGAATTTTCTAGAGCGCTGGATATTAAAAAATCAATTCTTTTTAAAAGAATAAGGTTGCGTGATGAATATGGGAGAGAAACGCTTATAGAAGGTTTGCGCTTTGTCAGTAGATATAACATCCATTTAGGCGCTATTAAACTGTATGTGACACCTATCAACTATAACGGAATACTTGAAGTAGAGAATATAATTGATGGATCTGTTGTGAACTTTTGCGATGCGCCAAGGTTTAAAGTGAAGCATACAGCTTTGGTTGAGAATGGTTCTTTATTAGATGATGGAGAGTATATTGAGGTCAAAACTAGAGATTTTGGAATGCACATTGGAACAGGATGCAAGATCAAGTTGTTTAATGATGAGGGAGAGAACTTGATTAATAATAGGCAGTATGGTTCTTTCGGAGAACAAGCAATTGAGTTTGTAGACTGTCCTGTTGAAGAAGGAAAAACTATTCAAATACATAAATTAACAAGCTTTTATACAGGCAGAGATGTATGCGAAGAAAAAATAAAAGATGCAGTTTTAAATGACCTAAGTCAATTTAACTATAAGTCCATTAATGAGGAATTAGACCGACATACAAAAATCTATGATGCAATGTGGAATGATGCTGATATTCAGATTAACGGTGATACAGAACTCAATAGAGCTATACGATTCAATATCTATCACTTAATGAGTACTGCAAGTGAACAGGATGATCGGATTAATATTGGTGCAAAACTTTTACATGGTGAGGAATACGGCGGTCACGCATTTTGGGATACTGAACTCTTTATGTTGCCTTTCTTTACGTATGTTTTCCCAAATACAGCATCTAATCTTGTCAAATACCGATATCACCTATTAGATGCAGCTCGAAAAAATGCACAGGAAAATGGATTTTTAGGAGCAAAATACCCCTGGGAGTCTGCTGATACAGGTGAAGAAGAATGTCCTGATTGGACGATCATGCCGGATGGAAGTTGTTATCCTTGTTATGTTGCAAAATATGAGCATCATGTAACAGCTGATGTTGCTTTTGGAGCATATAATTACTATCAGATTACAAATGATATGGACTATCTACTCCAATATGGTGCTGAAATCATTCTTGAAACTGCTCGATTTTGGAGCAGTAGGTTCGAGTACAATCATGAAAGTAACCGATATGAGATTTTTGATGTAACAGGTCCAGACGAGTGGCATGAGCCGGTTGACAACAATTGTTACACAAATTATATGGCAAAATGGAATATCCAAGTAGGACTATCATTAATCAAAATGTTAAAAAGTGAGCATCCACAAGAGTACAGACGCATTACTGCAAAAATTAGCCTTCATGATAAAGAACTTGAATTATGGCAGAAGGTAAAGGAGCATGTTTATCTTCCAAAAGGCAAAGATGGTACATTATTTGAACAATTTGAGGGATATTTTGATCTTACTGAGGCAATTATTGAAGAATATAATGAAAAGGATATGCCAGTTAGACCCCAAATCTTAAAGAGTGTACGACTAAGTGAAACACAGTTAATCAAGCAAGCGGATGTTGTGATGCTCATGTATTTATTGGGTAGTGAGTTTGACAAAGAAACACAACGAGTGAATTATGATTACTATGAAAAGCGAACCATGCATGGGTCATCTCTTTCCCCCAGTATTTATGCGATAATGGGACTGAGGGTTGGTAGAACAGCGATGGCTTACCGCTATTTGAGACGTGCCGCTTTTATTGACTTGCTAGACTTACAAAAGAACACAAGAGAAGGCATTCATGCTGCTAATGCAGGTGGGGTTTGGAAAACAGTTGTGTTTGGTTTTGCTGGAATTAGCATCAATAAAGAGAATCAATTATGTATTGATCCTGAAATGCCTCCTCAATGGAAAGAAGTCATTTTTAAAATACATTTTCACGGCAGCCAACTTCAGATTCAGGTAAACTGTGAAAATGAAGTGAGTGTAGAATTATTATCTGGTAAGGGAATAGACATTATCATCAATGGCAAAAGCCTTCGAGTAGAATAACAAAGTCGTTTTTGTTATTCTACATCGAAAATATGCATGTATAGGTGTCTGAGGGTTTAGTGTGTGATTATTAGTTAAAAATAACAGATATAAGAAGTGATTAGAAGGACTAAATAGTCAATAATTATAAGTAAATCATATTTATAATCAGACTGGTTGACGAAGTAAACAAATTACCTGTAGGTTATTGCATGTTAAAAATAGGAGCAGCTATGTAGAAATAATCGTTTTTTTATAAGTATCTAGTTTTTTTAAATATACTTTAATTAATTAAATTGCTATAATTTTTACATAAAAAGATAGATTGAAAAAAACAATGTGAAGTTGATAATAAATGGGTACATGATTTTGGGGAGTTGACAAAATGAAAACAAAAGTTGTAACCAAAAATGAAACTTTTAAAAAGTTTAAAAAACAGTATACCATGCATATTTTTGTTTGGTTAGGTCTATTATTTCTATTAATATTTAGTGTAGTTCCGATGCTAGGGATTGTTGTTGCATTCAAAGAGTATGATATACGATCTGGTTTTCTGGGGATGTTTACTGGAGAATTTGCAGGGTTTAAATATTTCATACAGTTTTTTACTGATCGTAAATTTGAGACATTGTTAAGAAATACATTGATGATTAGTGTATTGAAGCTTATATTTTCGTTCCCGCTACCGATTATGTTTGCAATTATGCTTTCAGAGATGAAAGGGAATGGTTTCAAACGAATTGTTCAGACTGTAAGTTACTTACCACACTTTATTTCTTGGGTAATTGTAACAGGCATTTTATTTTCCTTTTTTTCAACAACAAGAGGGGTTTTCAATGAAATATTAGTGAATTGGGGTATAGTTGATGAACCAATACCTATTTTAATGGAAGCAGAATACTATTATGGTTTAGCTGTGAGTAGTGAGGTATGGAAAGAGATGGGATGGAATGCTATCATTTACCTTGCAGCAATAGCAGGTATTGATCCTACATTGTATGAAAGTGCACATATTGATGGAGCTGGAAGACTCCAAAGGATATGGTACATTACTTTACCATCAATCAAGGGAGCTATTTCCATTTTACTCATACTAGCAATTGGTGGTCTCTTAAGTTCAGCCAACTTTGAACAGGCACTGTTACTTGGGAATTCCATGAATATTTCAAGGTCGGAGATTATTGAAGTATATGTCTATAAAAAAGGTTTGGGGCTTGGAAGATATTCCTTTGCAGCAGCAGCAGGATTAATACAGTCGATCATATCTTTCATTCTTGTCTTATCTGCTAATACTATTTCGAAAAAATTGTCTAATACGTCATTATTTTAGCCAGCAAGGGGGGAGGCATTATGTTGTTTTTTAAGAAAAAAGCAAAGAATATAATTAAACCTACATTAGAAGATCGTATCATTGATACTACTATATTCATCTTTATGATTATTGTTTTAGTTATAACGTTATATCCCTTTTATTACACCATTGTACTATCATTTAATGAAGGAATAGATGCAACAAAGGGAGGCATTTATTTTTGGCCTAGAACCTTTACATTAGATAATTATAAACAATTCTTATCGGATGCTTCATGGATAAATGCCATATTTGTATCAGTGGCCAAAACGGTTATAGGGACCTGTCTTTGTGTCTTTTTCACATGTATGGTTGCCTATGGCTTATCTTTTCCAGGTCTTCTTTTTAAAAAATACTATGGCATCATGTTACTAGTTTGTATGTATTTTAGTGGTGGGTTGATACCCTATTATCTTACATTGAGGGCATTAGGTTTACTCAATACTTTTTTAGTTTATGTTATACCAACAATGTTCAGTATCTATTATTGTCTTTTAGCAGTGGCATTCTTTAGGGAGATACCATTTGACTTATATGAATCTGCAACATTAGACGGTGCTAAAGATATAACAATCTATACTCGAATTATCATACCATTGTCAAAACCACTTATGGCCACCATATCCTTATTTGCTGCAGTTGGACAGTGGAATGCTTGGACAGATACAGCCTTCTATGCTCCAGCTAGAAAAGAGCTTCGAACATTAGCCTATTTAATGAGAGATGTGATCATGAGAAATCAAATAGATACATCAGCTTCAAATGCTTCACAAATGGCTGCTGCAAAATATAGTCAGGTAACATCTCAGTCAGTGCAGATGGCAGCCATGATTATAGCAGTTCTTCCAATTATTTTAGTTTATCCGTTCCTGCAGAAATACTTTGTAAAAGGTGTTATGTTAGGAGCTGTTAAAGGATAGGTATAAATTCTTCAATATCTAATTAAGAGAGGGGTCTTAAAATGTGTAATCTTAAACGAGTTTTATCATTAATATTAGCAGCAATGCTTATTTTTTCTACCGTCGCATGTGGAGGGAATGAAGATGATCCATCTTCATCAACACCATCCACTTCTGAAAAAAGTGAATTGAGTGAGAGTAAATCTGATAGTCCTTATCCAGATCCAAATAATCCAGTGAAGTTCACTTTTTTTGCTGACTGTACATGGTTACCTTATGATAACCTAGATGGTATTACAGGAAAAGAAATTGAGAGATTAACAGGGGTATCATTTGATTTTATTAAAGCCACTGATTCAGAACAATTGAATCTCATGTTAGCTTCTGGTGATCTACCAGATCTTATCATGACAGGTAGTAGTGCTAAACAAAGTAAACTTTCAAGATCTGATATCAGTTATGCTTATAATGAATTAATTGCTCAGTATGCACCTGACTGGGAGATTCCTGAGATCGAAAAGAATATTAACTCTTATTATAGTGAAGATGATAACTTTTATATGTTAAGAAATGAGTTCAATACTATTGATCAAATATTAACTTCAGAAACAGTAGGACCAAACTTTGGTCAAATGCATATGAGAGAAGACATCTATAAAGCCCTTGGATCACCTTCAATGAATAATAAGGAAGAATTCTATGAAGTATTGAGTCAAGTTAAAGAGAAATACCCTGATATGGTACCTATGGTATTCAATCCACGTGAATTAGGTAGTATAGCTCAGTTAGTAGGTATTGATTATGGTATGCCTACTGATGAAAATGGTAATTACTCCCATGTCATGTCTGATCCTAAATACTACGATTTCATGTTAACGTTTAATGAGCTATATAAGAATGGTTACTTACTTAAAGAAAATTTTACTTACGAAAATGATGATCAGATTTTCCAATATGCATCTAATGGAAATGCATTTATCATTACTCACTATGCAGGTAATGATGATCAAACATTCACAGGTATGGTGAAGTCAGTAGATGAGAATGCAAGTTTTGTTCAAGTTCCTTTAATGGAAGATTGGAACTATACGCTAGGTGTTTCAGGTTGGTCTGGACTCTTTATAACTCAAGAATGTCAAGATCCTGAAACTGCTATCAAATTTATGCGTTGGGCTAAAGAACCTGTTAATCAAATCACCACGATGATGGGAGTTCAGGGGGAAGATTGGGAATTGCTTGATGATGGGGGATTTGCGCCATTACCTAAATTCACAGAAGCTCTTGAATCTGGAAATAAAGATGCTCTATATACACCAGTATCCTTCTTAGTTGCTGCTACAGACTACATAAGAGAATCTAACAACTTCTACGCTAATGCAACTCCTGCAACAAAAGAAATCTACAAGGATGCAACCCAACGTGCTAACTGGTCCAATGTTGTCTATTTATGTTATCCAAAGTCTGGTTCAGATGAAAGAATCATTATGAATGATTTATCTGATTTGGAAAGTGAGTATCTAAGTCTACTAGGAACAGCAGAAACTCAGGAAGAGTTTGATAAGGTTTATAATGAAATGATAACAATAGCTGAAGAGATAGGTTTAGCTCAACTGAACGAATATCTATCAACTACTTATCAATCATTAAGCGAGGAACTAGGTACAAAATAATATCATTAATAAGTAAATTAATAACACTCCAGATTTTAACAGGATCTGGGGTGTTTTCTTTCACTTAAGGATGGCGACAATCTAGGCATTCTCATCCCATATAAAGACAATTCAAAAATATCAAAATTATGGTATAATGTAATTTGTAAGAGGGGTGGTGAACAATGGAGAAGTACAAGGTTCTTTTAGTTGACGATGATTGTCTTGTCCGCCAAACGTTACGGAACATGCTTAATTGGAAAGAGTTGGGGTTAACCATAGTAGATGAGGCTATCGATGGAAAGGATGGAATGGACAAGATCGATCACTTAATTCCAGACATTATTATACTTGATATGAGTATGCCTCAAGCAGATGGTATAGAAGTTATTCAACATATCAAGAATAACAATTATCCAGTTCGAATTTTAGCTCTAAGTTGCTATGATGATTTTACATATGTAAAAGAGGCACTAAAACTTGGTGCTTCTGACTATATACTAAAACATCTTCTTCAAAAAGAGGTTTTAGTAGAGGCTTTAGGAGCGATTAGAGAAGAAATAGAAAAGTCTAAATCCGAAAAGGAAATAAAGACTCAGTTGAGAGTTTTAGCTAATGAAGGTCGTCCATTGCTAAAAAATAAATTGCTAATGGGGCTGTTACAGGGTGAAAATCATTTAAAGGAATTAGAAGGTGACTTTAAACGTTACTGTAAGAACTTACCTCTTAATAACTTAAGCTTGATTTATCTGACTGTTGAGAATTATCAACATGTTATCATGGATTTTCAGCCCAGAGGAGAAGAAATATTTACACTTGCCCTAACTAATATTGTAAAAGAAGTAGTGGGTAAGACACATCATAATGAGGTTGTTGATTTAGGAAAAGGTAACTATACAATTATTCTTCATCTAAATAATAGAGGTCACTCTCAAAATAAAGTTATTTTAGAAGATATTATAAGAAGGGTCAATAGACAATTAAAAAGTTACTTAAAAGCTGAAACAAAAATGATAACCAATATGGAGTCAGTATCCTATAATGACTTACCGGTTCTCTTTCATGAATTAGATAGTAAGAAAGGCTACTTTTTTTATGAAGACTATAGCATAAATTTTTTATTCTCTAACTTAATCCAACCTTTATCAATGGCAGAAATAAAAGCTGAATCTGAGGATCTAGAATATTATAAAAATCACATAAAAAAGATGGAGTTTGATGAACTTGAAAGTTATTTATTAAAGGGATTGGAAAATCATAGAGTTAAACTAATCCAACCAGATCAACTAAGGAAGTACTATCATTTCTTAGTAAGGGTCATTCAAGATTATGTACATGAGCATCTACATATTCTGAGCGATGAAATAATCAGTTCTAATGAGACCAATAGTATGTCAAGTATACGCCATATTACTCAGATGGAGGAGTTCATTATCCAATTGGTTTCAGAGTTGAGAGAATTCATGGCAGATGCACTGGTTGAAAATGTTGACAATGATTATGTCAAAGAAGCCATTAAATTTATTCAGGGTCATTACATGGAAGACATAAATTTAGCTGAAGTAGCAGCACATATACATGTAACAAGAACTTATCTCAGTCATCTATTTAATCAGACAACTGGTACGAAATTTATTGACTATGTTCGCGAAGTAAGAATGAAAAAGGCTTGCGATTATTTATCAAATTCCAATATGACTATCAAAGAAATAGCGATTAAAGTAGGTATACCTAATAGAAAATATTTTTCTAAGACCTTTAAACATGTGATTGGTATAAGTCCTCAGGAGTTTAAAAGAGTAAATATTTAAATTTCTAGACCCTATTTGAAAGAGTTGATTCCTTTTTCTTTGTTAAGTATTCAAGTAAACTATTGGTATAAGAAAAGATGAAAGGGGAGTCACAATGAAATTAGGACTTATAGGAGCAGGACGTATTGGAAAACTACACGGTGAAGTTATCACATATCATGTAGATGATGCCACCATTGAAATGGTTTCAGATGTCTATACTGAGGGTTTGAAGGATTGGGCTGAACCACTTGGAATCCAGAACATAACAAATGATTATAAAGAGATCTTAGAAAATCCAGATATCGAGGGCGTATTAATTTGCTCTTCAACAGATACCCATGCTGATCTTATTATTGAAAGTGCAAAAGCAGGTAAGCATATTTTCTGTGAAAAGCCTGTAGATTTCAATGTTGAAAAGATTCAGTTTGCACTCGACACAGTAAAAGATGCAGGAGTTAAATTACAAATAGGTTTCAATCGCCGCTTTGATCATAATTTCAATAAAGTGCAACGAGAAGTTAAACAGGGAAAGATTGGAGATGTCCATATCGTCAAAATTACATCTAGAGATCCAGCGCCACCACCAGTTGAGTATATTAAAGTTTCAGGAGGACTTTTTCTTGATATGATGATTCATGACTTTGATATGGCTAGATTCTTATCTGGGAGTGAAGTAGAAGAAGTTTTTACTTACGGTACAGTCCTTGTTGACGAAAAAATCGGTGAAGCGGGTGATGTTGATACTGCTATAGTGAATTTACGTTTTAAGAATGGAGCCATTGGAGTTATTGATAACAGTCGTCAAGCAGTTTATGGATATGATCAAAGAGTAGAAGTTTTTGGTTCCAAGGGGATGGTACTAGCAGAAAATGATTTTCCTACAACAGTGAAAGTACTAACTGACGATGCAGTAACAGAAGATAAACCTAAGTATTTCTTCTTAGAGCGTTATAAAGAGTCTTATGCTTCAGAGCTAATAGCTTTTGTTAAGGCAGTAAAGGATGATCAAGAGCCTTTAGTTATTGGAAATGATGGATTAGCACCAGTTTTAATAGGATTAGCTGCTAAGCGGTCATTAGATGAAAAGCGCCCAGTAATGATTGAAGAGATACTTGGCTAAGAGGGGGAAGGGATAATGAAGAAATCCGCATGCATTGAAATGATCTTTACAGAAGTTGATTTTTATAACAGATTTAAGTTAGCTAAAGAGGCTGGTTTTACCAATATTGAATTTTGGAGTTGGGATGATAAGGATTTAGATAGAATTAAGGCTTTATGTGAAGAGTATGGTTTAACTGTAGCCAGTTTCTCTGGCGACAAAGATTTTTCTTTAGTGGATATGTCTCATCAATCAGCTTATATTGATTATGTCAATCAGTCTATCCAAGCAGCTCAAAAACTAGACTGTAAGAATCTAGTGATTCACTCCAATTCACTTGGTGAAGGTGGCATTGTTGTTAACCATTATGAAGAAAAATCAAATTATGAGAAATTCGGTGCTATGGTGAGTACCTTGACAAAATTAGCAACAATTGCAGAGGAAGCTGGAATTACATTAGTTCTTGAAGCACTTAATACGGAAGAAGATCATGTAGGTAACTTTTTAGCTTATACGAGAGATGCAGTGACTGCCATTAAGTGTGTAGCAAGCCCTAATATCAAAATTCTCTATGATATTTATCACATGCAGCTTATGGAAGGTAAAGTGATCAACATCATACATGAAAATGTAGAACATATTGGCTATATTCACGTAGCTGATGCTCCAGGGCGGCTAGAACCGGGAACAGGTGAGATTAATTATACAAATGTCTTTAAGGCGTTAAGTGATGTTAATTATGATGGTTATATTGGATTTGAATTAATGCCATCTCATGATTCAATGGATGTAGCGAAAGGATTGATAGCCCTATTTTAATAGGCTATAACTATAAAGGCAAATACCTATGTAAAGCATGAGGTATTTGCCTTTCCGTCATGGGAGGTGAAGGGGGAACATGAAAAAACTATTTTATAACGTAAGGGTTAGGCTTATTTTAGTCACCACATGTATGATTATTTTTATCGCGGTTACCCTTTCGTCATTACTCTATAGCTATACTGAGAGCTTTCTGCAGAAAAAAATGGCTCATTTAACCATGGAAAATTTATCAAAGTACTCCATCAATTTGAGAAATATTCTAAGAGAAACCTATGAAACAGCTTTAAGAATTGCTACGCAGGATGACGTATTAGACATGGTTAAGCAAGTTGAGGATATCGGAGATCAAGACTCTAAGGAGGCACTTCATAATATGCTTTTAGAGGAAGCAGAAAAACATCCATATATCTACTCCATGTATATCTATGTTGAAAAAGAGGGGCAGGTCATAACATCAAATAAAGTTAGAAAAGTAAGAAATATTAATGAACCTATGAATTATCCATGGATAGTGAGGGCTAGTCGTAATGAGAGTGATAATCTTCTCTCTTTAGTAGAATTTCAAGATGAAGTAGGTATTTTTAATAACTACTTTTATGCAGTCAGTAAAGAAATCACTTATAGTGGAGAACAAGTAGGTATACTTAGTGTTAACATTGATGCTGAAAAAATTTATAATGATTTACTGACTAATATTATGTATGAAGAAGATTCGAATGTAATGCTGATTAGTGGAGAGGGGCAGATCATTTCTCATTATCAGCGTGATATGCTGGGTCAGTCCATTGTAGATGTACCTGGTTATGCTGCTGTTACTAAACATAAAAAAGGGTATTATATGGAGTCCATTAACAATACTAGAACACTAGTTGTATTTATTACTGAATTTTATTCCAACTATAAATTGGTATACTCAATTCCTATGGGATTCCTATCACAGGGAATTAATAATCTAAAGTGGTATTCCGTCTTGCTATCCGGTATCAGTATTCTTTTTGGTATTACTTTTGTATGGGCATTTTCTAAACACATCTATGTTCCAATTCTCACCATTAAAGAAGCCATGGTTAGATTTGGTCAAGGAGATCTTAAAACTAGAATTAGCTCAAGAAGACAAGACGAGTTCCAGGTGCTTTATTCAGGCTTTAACGATATGGCTACTGAATTGACGGAGCTTTTTAACGAAACCATAGCACAAAGGCTAAAAATTAAAGAAGAACAGTACAAAGCTCTTCAGCGTCAAATCTCACCTCATTTTATTTATAACACCCTTAACTCCATTAAATGTTCAGCAGTTTTACAAAAAGACAAAAAGACAATAGAAATGTTGGATGCTTTCATTCAGTTATTAGAAGTAAGTGTGAACCAAAGAGATATGATATCTTTGAAAGAAGAAGTGAGACAAGTAGCAAATTATATACTTCTACAAAAGCATCGATTTGGAAAGTTGTTCAACGTTAAATATGATATTCAGCCTGAAGTGGAAGATCATCTAGTCCCTAAATTAATACTTCAGCCTCTTGTTGAAAATTCATTGTATCACGGCATAAATTTACGGGAAGGAAAGGGTCTTATCTATATAAAAGCTTATAAAGCCTTTGATGGTATCTTTATTGAAGTCTATGATAACGGTACAGATGCAGACATCTACAAATTGGAGCAAAGGCTTCATAATAAAGAAAAAACAAAATTTAATGGCATTGGGATTCACAACATCAATGAGCGGATCAAGCTTATTTATGGTCAAGGATATGGTCTTTCCTATAAGAAAGATGTATCAGGTTTAAAGGCTATTCTTCATTTAGGTGATCATATTGAAAAAATTATAAAGATTTAAATCATTAAAAGAAAAGAGGCGATATCATAAGAATTGACCTCTTTTTTTGTTACCAATAATTAGAGATAATAATGGTATCAAAAACATCAAAATACTGTTTTGAGGGGAGAGGTTAAAGTGAAAAAAGTAGTAGTAATGTTATTAGTTATAACGATGTTATTAGGTGTAGGGTGTCAAAAGGAGGAAGCAGCGAGTACAGAAGAGTTTAAGCAATTAACGATTGGATTTGTAGTAAAAGGTTCTGATGAACATTGGATTCAGGTAGAAAAGGGTGCAAGACAAGCAGCCAAAGATTTTAATGTGAAGTTAGACTTCAATGGTCCAGCTCAAGAAACTTTAGTCGAAGAGCATACCGGCATGATTGAAAATAATATCACCAATAACGTGGATGCCCTTTGTGTAGCACCTGTTCAACCAGCTGCCCAGGCAAAAGTACTCCAAAAAGCTGTTGATAAGAATATCCCAGTTTTATTAATCGATACAGATGCAGAATTACCAGATAAGACTTCTTTTTTAGGTACTGGTAACTATGAAGCTGCTAAATTAGCAGGTGATTATATTTCTGAAAAACTAGGTGCAGGTAAAAAAGTTGCTATTATTCGTGGTGCTTTAGGGGATAAAACACATGATGACCGTACTGCAGGTGCACAAGATGCATTAGAAGCTGCTGGACTAGAAGTACTTGACGTTCAACCTGCTGATAGTGATAGTGAAAAGGCTGCAAATGTTATGGAAAATCTTATGCAGACATTTACTGATATTGATGCAATCTTTGTTACAGCTGACCAAATGGCTCTTGGTGCTTTAAAAGCAGTAGAGCAATCAGGAAAAGATATCATGGTAGTTGGTTTTGATGGTTCACCAGGTGCACAAGAAAAAATCAAAGAAGGCTCAATGGAAGGTTCTGTTGCTCAAAGTCCTTATCAGATGGGATACTTAGGCGTGCAAAATGCCATTATCGCTGCCAATGGCGGAGAAGTAGACGTGAGAATTGATACAGGAGCAGAGTTATTAACAATAGAGAACCTCAAATAAGAAATTAAGATTAAAATTGTATCTATGAAAAAAGTTATATTGTCTATCTCCAGTGTGGGATAGGCAATATTTTGAAAGAGGAGAATGCTTATGTCAGAAGTGTATGTAGAATTAAAAAATATAAGCAAGCGATTTCCTGGAGTATTAGCTTTAGATAATGTAAGTATGTCTTTGAAACGCGGAGAAGTACATGGATTATTAGGTGAAAATGGAGCAGGAAAGTCAACGTTAATAAAATGTTTAACTGGAGTGAATATTCCTGAAGAAGGTACCATTATCGTAGAGGGTGAAGTATCACGATTCACCGTACCTAAGATGGCCATGGATAGAGGGATTAGTTGCATTTATCAAGAATTAAATATCATTAGTGAGTTATCGGTTACAGATAATATTTTCTTAGGGCATTATCTTAAGAAGTCTGGTGTACTTGACTATACGACCATGCATAAGAGGGCAAAAGAAATTATGAAACGATTGGGTCAAGATCTTGACCCAAGAAAAAAGGTAGGAGACTTAGGGGTTGGGCAACAACAGATGGTTGAGATAGGAAGAGCATTATCCAGGGATGTTCAATTTCTTATTATGGATGAGCCTACATCTAGCTTAAGTGAAAGTGAAGTTAATGAACTGATGAAAGCGGTAGCAATGTTAAAAGAAAAAGGCGTTGCCATTCTTTTTGTTTCTCATAAATTAGAAGAGGTGTTCCGAATATGCGATATGGTCACTATACTAAGAGACGGTGAGCTGATTAAAACAGCACCTGTAGACACTATGACCAATGCATCCCTTATTGAAAATATGGTAGGTCGGTCATTGGATAATCTTTTTCCAAAAGAAGAAGTACCCATTGGAAAAGAACTGATGAAAGTTGAAAATTTATGTTGCTATGGTGTTTTTAAGGATATTAGTTTTGAAGTGAAAGCAGGGGAAGTCTTAGGGTTTTCTGGTTTAGTTGGTGCAGGAAGAACAGAGATATTCAAAAGTGTATTTGGGGTTGGTCCAATTGATAAAGGTGCTATTTATCTTCATGGTCAGCAAGTATCCATTAAGAACCCTAGAGAAAGTATAAAAAATAAAATAGCCTATGTCACAGAGGATCGTAAAGGTGAAGGTCTCATCCTTAACGAGTCAGTAGGTAATAACCTGACAGTTGTGTGCATGAGAAAACATACAAGATTTAATATCCTCGATAAGAAAAAATTGAAAAATATTGCTTTGAAGAACATTAAGTCCCTGAAAATAAAGACAACTTCAAGCAATACACCTGTTGGCACCCTGAGTGGTGGTAATCAGCAGAAAGTTGTCATTGGTAAATGGCTTAATACTGAGGCTGATGTTTTTATTTTAGATGAACCAACAAGAGGTATTGATGTAGGGGCTAAAGTAGAAGTCTATAAGTTGATTAATGAATTGGTCAAAAATGGTAAGGCTGTTATTATGATTTCTTCTGAATTACCTGAAATATTGGGGATGAGTGATAGAGTTATTGTCATGCGAGAAGGTCGTATAACAGGACGGATTAATCGAGGAAGTAAAAGCTTTTGCGAGAAGGAAATTATGAAAGCGGCATGGGGAGGTTATATAGATGAAGAAGAGTGTGAATGTTAAAGAATTAGCATTTAAGATAGCACCATTAATAACATTGATAGTACTGTCAGGTTATCTGGCAATTGTGTCCGAGAATTTTTTACATTTCGATAATTTAATGAACATTTTAAGACAAGCAACGACGATATCATTAATCGCAGTAGGGATGCTCATTGTCATCATCACAGCAGGAATTGATTTATCTGTTGGAGCTGTGATGGCACTATCCATTTGTGTCATGGGTATTGCTCTAAAAGCCGGTATTACAAATCCTTTATTGCTTATACTTATATGTATTGCGACAGGGACGGGTATGGGTATTATAAATGGTCTTTTACTAACTAAGCTACATTTACCCCATCCTTTTATTTCAACCATTGGTACGAGGAATATATCAAGAGGTCTAGCGCTCTTTATAACAGGTGCAGCTCCTATTATAGGTTTTCCAAAAATAATAGAAGTGCCAGGGTCTGCAGATATCAGTGGTATACCACTAAGTTTTATAATTGTTTTAATTGTATATGTGTGTGTGCATTTATTCTTAAATCATACTGTTTTGGGACGAGAGATTTATTCAGTTGGGGGAAATAAAGAGGCCGCTTTGCTATCTGGTATCAATGTGGGAAAAGTTTTGACATTTGTATACGGTTTTTCTGGTTTCATGTGTGCAAGTGCTGGTATAATATATGTAGGTCGTGTCGGAGGTGCTCTACCATTAGCGGGTACAACAGCAGATTTAGATGCTATTGCTGCTGTAATAATAGGAGGCGCATCATTCTTCGGTGGTAAAGGAACCGTTTGGGGAACGCTGATTGGTGTTCTGCTGATTTCAGTTATCCGCAATGGCCTTAATTTACTTAGTGCATCTGCTGATCTTCAGTATGTGGTTATTGGTCTTGTTATCGTGATAGCCGTTTTTGTTGATGTACTTAGAACCAAAGTAGAAGAAAAAGCTAAGAGAATGGCCAAAGCGTAGTCAAAGTTGGAGGCGACATATGAACGGAAGAAGCAAAGGTGTTATTATATGGATAGTTACAATAGTGATCTTTTCAGGGATCATAGGTTTGTATTTTTATAAAAGCTTTGAAGGTGATACAGTTAAGGAAGTAGAATCCGATAATAAAAAGACCATTGCTATTGTTCTAAAAGCCCTAGATAGTCAGCACTGGCACAGTATGAAAAAAGGAGCAGAAGCTGCGGCTAATGATTTAGATGTCAATGTAATTGTGTTAGCGCCTGACAAAGAATCTAACGTTGAGATGCAGTTTCAGATGCTGGAAGATCTCATAAGCTCTGAAGTGGATGCTATCGGGATTGCTCCTTGTGATTCAGCTGGTGTTGTACCCCTCATCATGAAGGCACAAGAAAAAGGTATAGTAGTCGTTACACTAGATACCAACGCTCAAACAGAGGTACTCTCCTTTATAGGCACAGACAATTATCTTGCAGGTAAGATGGCTGGTGAACGTTTCGTAGAAATATTAGATGGTAAAGGGCATGTTGGGCTTATTACAGGTGTGATCAAACAGCAAACTCACCAAGAAAGAGTTCAGGGATTTAAAGATGCCGTAGAGGACACAGAAATTGAAATTGACTGGATTAAAGAAGCAGACAGTAATTCAGTTTTAGCCATGAAAGTAATGGATGATAAATTGAAGGAGAGCACAGGTCATAAGCTTAATGGTGTTTTTGCTACCAATGCTCTGATGACTTTAGGTGTTTTAGAAGCGGTTCAGATGAGTGGTCAAACTATTAAAATAATTGGGTTTGACCTACAAATGGAATTATTTGATAGCATTGATAAAGGTGACATTGATAGCATTATTGCTCAAAATCCCTATGGAATGGGGTATGAGGCTGTGAATACAATGATGTTATCATTGAACAATGAAGAAGTACCGACTAGAGTGGACACAGGAACTGAAGTGATCACCAATGCTAATGTAGCAGACTACAAGAAATTCTACGAGAATTAATAAATAAATTCAAAAGGATATAGATTATAAGCACATTAAGGCTTACCAGTTAAGGTAGGTCTTTTTGGCGGTTTGAAAGTTAATAGAGGGGGTGTCTCTATCAACACCCCCACCTTGATTAATTTGTTTCTTGAATGAGATGACTCATATCATAAAGACCTTCTTTTCTACCATGCATAAATTTAGCAGCTCGAACTGCACCAACTGCAAAAACTTCTTTTGATAATGCGTTGTGTTTTAATTCAATAATTTCATCTTGACCTGCAAATAGGATGCTATGTTCACCTACAATAGTTCCGCCACGCATAGCATGAATACCAATCTCATTTTTATGACGCTTTTCTCTTTCACCCGAACGATCAAATTTATATTCATATGAAAAGTCCAAGGTCTCATTAATGGAGTGGGCGATAGCTAGGGCAGTTCCACTAGGAGCATCAACTTTTTGATTATGATGTTTCTCAATAATTTCTATATCAAAATTAGAGCCAGTTAAAACTTTTGCAGCCTGTTTAGCTAGACCGATAAGTAAGTTCACTCCGATTGACATATTAGCAGAAAAGAATACTGGGGCAGTCTGGCTGATTTGATAAACTCGGTCCATCTGCTCTTTTGATAAACCTGTCGTACAAAGTATGAGTGGGACTTTGGTTGCCTCAACATAATCTAATAAAGAATCAACAGCTACTGCGATGGAGAAATCAATAATTACATCTGCATCTACAGTACAGTTCTCCAAAGAATCAAATACTGGGTAAGAAAGTGCAGTATTTGTATTTAAATCAATTCCAGCTACGATTTCTGTTTCAGAGTCATTAGCAGCAACTTGGGATATCACTTGCCCCATTTTACCATTACAACCATGCATAATAATTTTTGTCATAAGTAAATCTCCTCGTGATTAAAATTTTAGTCCATAATCCTGCATAGCGCCCATGAGTTTGTCACGGTTGCTATCATCCATAGATGTTAAAGGTAGACGGCAAGGACCAGCTTCCATACCTAATATATTCATTGCTTCTTTAACTGGTATTGGATTAACTTCACTGAATAATGCTTTGTTTAAAGGCATCATATCCAACTGCATCTTTCTACTACCTGCTAGATCGCCATCCATGAATTTCTGTACAAGGTCATGAAGATCTCTTGGAACAATATTAGCTGCTACAGATATAACACCTTTTCCACCTATAGACATTAAAGGTACCACTTGATCATCATTACCAGAGTAAAGATCAAGTTTGTCACCACATAATGCCATCATTTCAGTAATAGTAGAAATATTACCACTGGCTTCCTTAACAGCTATGATATTTTCAATTTCAGCAAGTTGAGCTGCAGTAGTAGGTTCAATAGCAATGCCTGTACGACTAGGTACATTATATAAGACAATAGGAATCTTTACATTATTTGCGATATAGGCATAATGCTCATACAGACCTTTTTGTGTGGTTTTATTATAATAAGGTGTTACGATTAAAGCGGCATCTGCTCCTACTTCCTCCGCTTTCCTTGTTAAATGCAAAGCATGTTCTGTGTAGTTAGAACCAGTACCTGCTATAACTGGAACACGTTTATTAACTTTCTCTACAGTAAATCGAATACACTCTAATTGCTCTTCGTCTGTCATTGTAGATGCTTCACCAGTAGTACCACAAATAACAATGCAATCCGTATGATTGCTGATATGAAATTCAATTAATTTCTCTAACACTTCATAATTAACCCCTGTTTCTGTAAAAGGTGTTACAATTGCTACACCTGATCCTGTAAATAATGACATTCCATTAACCTCCTAATATTATTAAAAGTCAAAAATAAGCTTTTATTTCATTTCTTCTATTAGTTTTTCAGCGATTTGAATCGTATTTGTAGCGGCTCCTTTTCTAATATTATCAGCAACCACCCATAAGTTGACACCATTTTTAACACTTTCATCACGTCTGATACGACCTACAAAAGTCTCATCACGTCCAGATGCGGTTTCAACTAATGGGTAGATAGCCTTCCCAACTTCATCTTCAACAACAACACCTGGAGCATTAATCAAAGCTTCTTTTAATTCTTTTAGATCAAATGGTTTCTCAAATTCTAAATTGATGGCTTCACTATGACCATTAAAGACAGGAACTCGAACACATGTCGCTGTAATTGGTAGGTCTGTTTCATGAAGAATTTTGCGAGTCTCATGGACCATTTTCATCTCTTCTTTAGTATAACCGTTATCCATAAATACATCAATATGAGGTAAACAGTTAAAAGCTATTGGATGCTGGAACTTTTCAGGTACAAATTCTTCATTGTTTACATGTGCTTTCATACCTTCTTCTAAGTCTCTCCAACCAGCTACACCTGCACCAGAAACGGCTTGGTATGTAGAATAAACGACTCTTTTAATCTTAAATAAGTCATGTAGTGGCTTAAGAACCACCATAGCTTGAATAGTAGAGCAGTTTGGATTGGCGATGATACCATTGTGTCTGAAAATATCTTCAGGATTAACTTCTGGTACTACAAGAGGGATGTCTTCAACCATACGCCATGCAGACGAGTTATCGACTACAACGCATCCTTTTGAAGCTGCGATAGGAGCAAATTTCTTGCTAGTACTACCACCTGCTGAAAATAATGCGATATCAATTCCTCGGTCAAAGGATGTTTCAGTTAATTCCTCTACAGTATATTCATGGTCTTTAAACGTTATAGTATTTCCTGCGGACCTGGAAGATGCAAATAGATATAAATTTTTTATCGGTAAATTTCTTTCTTCTAAAATCTTAAGAAATGTTCTACCTACCATGCCTGTTGCTCCAACAATAGCTAGATTGATTTGTTTCATATGATCCCAACTTTCTACGTTATGTGTTTTTCTCTAATATTCATTCTAGTTGATATAAGTTGAATGACTTATATTCAATGTACATTTTATGAATATGCCAGGGGTATAGATGAAATTTCTTAAGTGTATTCCGCTGATTCTATTATAACAGAAAACATTAAGAGTGATAACCACTTTACATGTGAAGCAGGAAAGCATGATACCTTGATAGCAGAACTCAAACTTCCCTAGTACACAAAAAAACCAGCTACAGAGCTGGCCCATAAATATAGAAATACTATTCAAGTTCATCTATATTGGGTAGCACTCCATCATAAGTGATGACAGTCATACGACTATTAATCATATGCCCAGAGTTGGATGTACAGACATCTTTCCCTTCGGCATTTCACCCTTTCACTCATCCTCAACTATGTCTGTACATATCAGATAGGTTACTCATGAAAAATGCGCCTCTACCATATTTTTATGAAATTAGTTGAGCATATGATACCATTATCTAGAGGTGATGTCAATAATATTTTAAATAATCAAAATGGTTGAGGGTTATTCTATTGACTAAAACTTACATAGAATTAGTTATTGATTATTTCTTAAAATCCATGTAATATATAAGGGAAAAAGTTAATTTAGTAAAAGTGATGAGTTAATTTATTAAAATATCATAAAATATGTAAAATGTGCTGAAAATTGAATGTCAATTAGTTATGATGAGCCATTTCTTCATTGAGAATAATGTGTGGTAGCGTTATAAGCGGGTTGAAGATCATCATACTAAATGAGTATAAATATATAAATTATGTAGAGGAGTTATGATGTGATAAAATCAAGGATGAGTAAACTTAGCAAACAATTTTTAAGAGATAAAGTATCCAAAGTAGCAAGTTATATGGAAATCTTCTTATCTGTACTTATTTTGCTTGGTATTTTATTTGCTTCTTTTACCGTAGTACAACAGCTTAAAGATTTAACGTTCCAATTTACAAATGGGGGGACCATAGAGTTTCAAAGTTTCTTGACTCATGCTATTGAAATAATTATTGGTATTGAGTTTGTAAAAATGCTTGTCAAGCATACACCTGGTAGTGCTATTGATGTATTATTATTTGCCATAGCTCGTAAGCTGATTATATCAGAGTCAAATATGCTAGACTTTTTAATTGGCGTCGTTGCTATCGCAATTTTGTTTGGGGTAAAGAAGTACTTAACCAGCCTAGACAATAATAATACTGAAGATGAGATTATACTCAATGGAGGGACAACCATTGATGATGCCAATCAATTAGCACACCTTCACTTGAGAAATGATATGGGAAATACTTTAGCTGGTATACTAGCCAATATGGCAAAAGCTGATAATATTACTATTCAACCTGGGTACGAGTTACAAATTGATAATTATCTTCTTGAAGTATATTCAATGGATAGTAATTTGATTAAGCAAGTACGCATTAAAAGAGTCATCTAAACTTCCTATAATTAGGAAGTTTTTTGTCTATTAAGGTATGAAGTAAAAGAATATGTTAACAATAAAGTATGTAAATAAGCGTGATGGGGGTGCTATATGAAAAAAGAAGTATGGGATTTAATTGATCAAACTCGGGTTATTGATAAGAAGATTGATAAGTATTATGAAGGTTACTTAAAAGAGCTTATTGAAGAAAATAAGGGTATTGAAGAAGGTGTTTCTTACCTAGTTATGCCTTTAGGATTGCATTATGAAATATCTGCTATTACATTAGGTTTGACAAAACCGGGACATATACTCTTTTTATACACGAAAGAATCAAAGGAAACACTAGAACGAATAATTGAACTATTAGAGATTGAAAAAAACAAATTTGAAGCATATATTGTTGATGATGCTGATCCTTTAGACGCGTATAATATCATCAACAATGCATTTATGGAGTGGGAAAAACCGAAGAGTGTTTATATTGATATAACAGGTGGAACTAAAGCGATGAGTGTGGCTACTGCTCTTGCTGGAGTCAATATTGATGCGAAATTCTTATACTTAACAGCTGAGAACTTTATAAGGGTTATTAACCGACCGGAAATGGGAACAGAACACTTGAAGATTCTTGATAATCCGATTAAACTTTATGGTGACTTCGATGCAAATATTGCTCTTGAACATATGGAAGCTTATGATTATGTCAGTTCATCAGAAATCTTCAAACAGCTTATGAATAGTGCTTTAGATATTGAACGACGTAATTACTATCGTATTTTATTTTTACTTGCAGCAGGTTATGAGCATTGGGATAATTTAGAGTTTCAGGAGGCTTATAAGTGTTTTGATAGGATGATTGATTCAATTAATAAGGTTGAGAAACAGTATGGACAGTGTGTTTTAGCTGATAGGGTAGATGATTTAAAGTTACAAAGAGGTATCTTGAAGAACTTAGGTTTTGAATTTGAAAACACAGTTAATTACGATATAGTTCAAGATTTAGATAGTATACTAGCCTTAATCATGACCATTTACAGATCAGCTTATCGAAGAAAAGAACAAGAAAAATACGATATGGCTGTTCTCTTGTTATATCGACTAGTAGAAATCATTGGACAAAGGCGACTTGCGGTTAACGGTATTAATTACGAAGACCCTAATTTTTTTAATAAGTTAGGTGAGAGAGATTATGTTGATTTTAAGCTTAGGTTTAACAAGTTAAAAAATAGAGTATTTAATGATCACAGAACATATAAACCTCCTAGACGTAATATTACATTAATGGATGGGTATATCATACTAGGAACGATCAATGATGCTTTGTTTAGAGAGAAGGATAAAGAAGGCTATATCCAAGAATTATATAATTTTTGTAAGATTAGAAATCAAAGTATATTTGCTCATGGCTTTAAGGTCATAGGCAAAGAACACTATGACGAGTTTGAAGAATTCGTTGAAAATTTATTAAAAGAATTTGCAAGACATGAAAACATTGATCTTCATGCTTATGAAAGTAAAGTGAAATTTATTAATCCTGAAAATACGAAATATATCAAGTAATAGAGTGAAGTACCAAGATATAGGTAGCTAAGTCTTCTGACAAGCTTAATCAATTAGCAAGAAAGCTTAACGAGGAAATAACTATTTTAAAATATAATGATGTAATCGATAAATTTAGATTCAGGCACAGGAGCAAAAGGTTTGGGATTGTGCCTGATTTTTCATTGCAAATTTTTGAGGAGTAACATCATTCTCCTTGACAAACCAAAGAGGTTGTGATAAAAGTTAGAAGGTAGGATATAATTTCCATTGGTATAATAGTTTTATTAATCTTCTTTTATATTCATAAGTAGTTTCATATATTTTTACATACAATATATAGCGTAATAATTGGACTTATTTAAATACTATATATTATATGAGGTAGTTAATGTAGGAACTTTCTATAGTTGATTTTATTATAAAATGGATAAAACATATCTTATAAAAATATGAATATTTATTTTGAAAGGTGATGCTAATGAGTTACCATAATAAATCGATTAAACAAGTTTTAGCCGATGAAGGTACCAATGCTACACAGGGATTAGATTCGAATGAAGTCAAGAAGCGGATTGATAAGTATGGTGAGAATAAATTAGAAGAGAAAGACGGTAAAACACTGAAAGATATGATTATCGATCAGTTTAAAGATGTCTTAATCATCATTTTAATTGTTGCAGCTATTATTTCTATAGTTCTAGGAGAAATTATAGATGGAACCTTTATTATCGCAATCGTAATATTGAATGCTGTCTTAGGTGTGGTTCAAGAGAATAAAGCCAGCAATGCATTAAAAGCTCTTAAAGAGATGGCAGCTCCCGCTGCTAAAGTAATAAGAAACAGCAAGTTGGAAAAAATAGCGTCATCTGAACTTGTTCCAGGAGATGTGGTTATATTAGAGGCTGGTGATTATGTACCAGCAGATATTCGCCTAATTGAAAGTGTTAATTTAAAAATAGAAGAAGCTGCTTTAACAGGAGAATCAGTACCTGTTGAAAAGGAAGCAGATGCCCTTGTCGATACAGATGCCCCTTTAGGTGATCGTGAGAACATGGCATTCATGAGTACAATCGTAACCTATGGACGTGGAAAAGGTGTTGTCACATCGACAGGTATGAAAACAGAAATAGGTAATATTGCAAACATGTTGAATGAAGTAGAAGAAGTAGCAACGCCACTTCAAAAAAAGTTAACACAATTTGGTAAAGTACTTGGTGTTGTTTGTCTTGCAGTCTGTGCCATTATATTTGTTTTAGGTATATTAAGAGATGAACCTTTATTAGAAATCTTTATGACATCTGTTAGTTTAGCTGTTGCAGCTATTCCAGAAGGTTTGCCGGCTGTTGTAACTGTCGTCCTAGCCTTAGGTATGCAGAGGATGGTAAAACGTGATGCCATCGTTAAGAAGCTTGCAGCTGTAGAAACTTTAGGGAGTACGACTGTTATCTGTACAGACAAAACAGGGACTTTAACACAAAATAAAATGGTTGTTACAAAGCTTTTTGATGGCAATCATATATGGGATGTAAGTGGTGTGGGTTATTCTACTGTCGGTCAAATTGTTTGTGAAAAGGGTGAATGTACTTCTGATTCACTAGAGAGAATTATGCAGGTATCTGTATTATGTAATGATGCTAAAATTGTTAAAGAGAAAGAAGATATCATAGGTGATCCAACCGAAGGTGCCCTAGTTGTGTTAGGAGCTAAAGGGGGTTATCCTCAAGAAGAGCTCAATAAAAGCTATCCACGTATTGATGAGTTTCCTTTTGACTCTGAACGTAAACTTATGTCAACGATTCATCAAAGAAAAGACGATCGTGTCATGTATACCAAAGGAGCACCTGATGTTATTTTAAGTAGATGTACAAAAATCAATATTAACGGCGAAATTCAAACCTTAACTGAGGAGCATATTAATCGAATTAAAGAAATTAATGATCAATTTGCTAATAATGCATTAAGAGTTTTAGGCTTTGCATATAAAGTGGTGACAGAAGGTGTAGATATTACTCAAGAGGAAAAGGATCTTGTATTTCTAGGGTTAACGGGTATGATGGATCCGCCAAGAGAAGAAGCACGTGAAGCAGTAAAACTTTGTAAACGTGCAGGCATTCGTGTTGTCATGATTACAGGTGACCATAAAACTACTGCAAGTGCAATTGCAAAAGACTTAGGTATTATTGATGGGCAATCAGAAGCTATGAGTGGTTCTGAAATTAATGGTTATTCTGATGAGGAATTCAAAGAAAAAGTTAAGCATGTCAGTGTGTTTGCAAGGGTTTCTCCAGAGCATAAAGTTAAAATTGTTAAAGCCATTAAGTCTAACGGCGATATTGCAGCTATGACTGGTGATGGTGTAAATGATGCCCCAGCACTGAAGCAAGCTGATATAGGTGTTGCTATGGGTATTACAGGAACGGATGTTGCTAAAGAGGCAGCAGACATGGTATTAACGGATGATAACTTTGCTAGTATTGTAGATGCGGTAGAAGAAGGCAGGGTTATATTTAGTAATATCCGTAAGTTTGTAGGATTTCTATTGTCCTGTAACTTTGGTGAACTGTTATTGATATTCGTAGCTATGTTAATTAACTGGGGTTCTCCATTAGTAGCTATTCAAATACTTTGGATTAACCTGGTTACTGATTCTTTCCCAGCTTTTGCATTGGGACTGGAAGCTAAAGAAGATGGTATTATGGATGAAAAACCTCGTGATCCTAATGCACCGATTACAGATAGAGATATGCTTATTGCTATAGGTTTTCAATCAGTCGCCTTAGCTGTAGCAGGTTTAGCTTCATTTTGGTTAGGTTCACAGCACGGTGGCGTTGTGGCAGGTCAAACCTATTGCTTCATTACGGTAATTATAGGTGAATTGTTAAGAGCTTATTCAGCGCGATCTGAAGAGAAATTCCTTATTAAAATGAAAGTTTTTGGTAATAAATACTTGAATTACTCCGTGTTACTAGCACTTGTATTATTATTTGTTGTCGTTTATGTACCATTTTTACAACCAATCTTTAGCACGACATTTGTACCACTAGCCGATTTAGGTATTATTATAGCAATGGCATTAATACCATTAGCAGCTGGTGAGTTATCTAAAATCTTAAAAAAAGCCAACTAAAAACCCTTTGAATTACCTATGATGTCCATTCGTCATAGGTAAATTTTTTGCTAAGATTTGTTAAAAAGCGGGTTTTTTTAACAAATTGTTAACCAATCCATTGACTTTAGGCGACAAATATTATAAAATTTTGACTGGTAGCATATATGTTCAATACATAAACGCGTTCATGAATAATTAGTATACTGAAAGGGTGTGTTATCATTTTAACAGACTTTAGGAATACTAATGAAGGGAGTGCGTGTATATTAAACAGAAGAAAAGTAAAATCAAAAAGAGTAAAAAGGGTAACATGAGTGTAAAGTTTAAACTTGTTTCAATGTTTGTAGTAGCAATTCTTGTCCCCATTATGATACTTGGAATTACTGCTACAAGTATTTCGGAGGGTATGCTACAGAATACCTTCAAAACCACTAGCGAAGAGATAAATAGAGAGATTGCCAGTATCTTCGATGAGCATTTAAATGGCTACGAATTAATGATTGCCACATTAAGTGAAAGTAGCTTTTTAAAGAATTTCAATGAAGATAATGAAGCAATTATGAATGAATTTTTCTCTTCATACATAGCAACAAATGAAGATGTATTACATATTTATTTTGCAACAGAAAAGAAAGAGTTGTTTTTCATATCCCAGGGTGAGGTGGATATCCCTAGTGATTTTGATCCTACTGTTAGACCTTGGTATGTGGAGACAGTAGAAAAAGACCAACTTATTTGGACAGGACCATCCATCGATAGTGGAACTGGAGAGATGGTATTAGAGGTAACGAGTCCTGTTAAAGATAAGAATGGTCGCTTGCTAGGGGTGGTAGGATCAACAGTAGCCATATCATCCATTACAGAGTACATCGATACTATCCAATTCGGTAAAACAGGTTATGCTTTCATTGTTGCTGATGATGGTACAATCGTTGTACATCGTAATCAAGACTTAGTTGGTCAGAATTTTAGTGACCTTAATCAAGATCTTTATACAGCTATTATCAACAATGAATCCATGCAAGATTACGTTAAAGTTGAATCGGATGGTAAAAAAGAAGATAAACTTGCTATGTTTCAAGATCTAGAGAGTATAGAGTGGAAAGTCGTCGGTACTATTTATATGGCAGATATCTATAGTACGATTAATATACTCAGAATATTAACAATTGGTATTGCTCTGATTACTTGCATAGTTGGTGTCATAATATCCTACCGTTTTTCAAGAAAACTAACAAAAGCTATTAGAGCTCTTGATGATGGTATGTTACGACTAAAGGAGGGGGACTTTAAGGCTGAACTTCTTATTAAGAGACAAGACGAATTAGGTTCTCTTGGTAAAAGCTTTAATGCTATGGCGACTCAGGTAAGAAACCTCATCGCCCAGGTAACAGAGGTATCGGATTATGTTAATGAATCTGCTGAAGGTTTAGCATCCATATCCGAAGAGACCTTAGCTACATCTCAAGAAATTGCTGAAGCTGTTGAAGAGATTGCAAAAGGTGCAACTCATCAAGCTTCAGAGACGGAAACAGGTGTTAGATTGGTAAGTGATTTGGATGGGAAACTGAACCAACTAAGTAATAATTCTGAAGTTATGAAGACTAAAGCTTTATCAGTTGTGAATGCTAACGACATAGGTATGAAAAAAATGACAGAGTTAAAGGCTAAGAACGAGGAAAATACTTTTGCCAACGCGGAAGTCGAAGCTGTTATACTTAGTTTAGCAGATAAAACTGAAAAAATAAGTACTATGCTTCAATCCATTAAATCCATTGCAGGACAGACTAATCTTTTAGCTTTAAATGCATCCATTGAAGCGGCTAGAGCAGGAGAAGCTGGTAGAGGTTTTGCAGTGGTTGCCGAAGAGATTCGAAAACTTGCCGAAGATTCCAATGAAGCTGCCGATCATATTTCACAAATAGTAAGTGCTATCCAAACTGAAAGTGGTAATTCAGTTGCCATTATTACAGAAGTTAAATACATCATGGAAGATCAAACAGCAGCTGTGGCAGATGTCTATAATGCCCTCAGTACCATAACAGAAGCTATCAATGATATTAGTGCATCCATTGATCATGTTAGTGAAGACGTTGGTCACATTAATAATCAAAAGATAGAGATTGTTTATGCTATAGAAAACATCTCAGCTGTCTCAGAAGAGACTGCTGCATCATCTGAAGAAGTAACCGCTTCCATAACGCAACAAACATCGGCTGTCGAAGAAGTCGCTAAGGCTGCTGATTTACTAAATGACACAGCTAAAAAATTAAGTGAAGAAGTATCAAAATTTGAAATATAGAAAAACAGGGCTCCTTTGAGAGCTCTGTTTTTTAAAACTTAAATAGATGAAGATCATGAATTACATAACCTAAAGCCGTAAAGTGTTCTATGAACTAGCGTTATGGAGCTCCTTTGGTACTTAACTTTTTTTGTCACTAGATATTTTAAGAACTTTATAGGGTTCCTTGACAAAAGAAATTTTCTGATACTATAATGAATTAGATAATAGAACTAATGTGGCTAACGCCACATTAAAACTGGAATAGGTTGGGTGTAAAACAAAGTACTTTCCTATTTCAAATACGAGGTGAAATATGAAGATTTCAACAAAGGGAACATATGGACTCATTGCAATTGTAGATTTAGCACTTCACTCTAATGGAGACTGTATACCTTTATATAGTATAGCCGAAAGACAGAACATTTCAACGAGTTATTTAGAACAAGTTTTTGCAGTACTTCGAAAAGCAGGTTTCGTTAAAAGTATTAAAGGACCTCAAGGTGGCTATATCATTGCTGATAAACTTAATCAAATAACAGTTGGGAATATATTAAAAGCTCTTGAAGGTGATTTATCTATAGTCACCAATTCGAATAAGGAGCCTGATAATCGGAATACTATTGAAGAGTGTATTAGTGAAACAGTTTGGAAAGAAATAAATACGAGTATTAATGAAATAGTAAGTGGTATCACATTACAAGACTTAGTTGATGAATATAGACAAATGCATATTGATGATGCCAATATGTATTATATCTAGAGCGGCATGATCAATACTAATTGGATGATTTAATTTATAATTGAAAAAAATATTCAAATAACTTTGCAAAAAGTATTGACAAGACAGCCGCTTTTAGCATAAACTATAACCAAGTAAACCAATAGGATAACTAAGATATTGAATGGAGGTTTTTATGTATGAGTAAAATAGCTAAGAATTTAACAGACTTAATTGGGAATACACCATTACTTGAGTTAGGCAACTATACTAAAGATCAGGAATTAAAGACAAATGTTATAGCTAAGCTGGAGTATTTTAATCCAGCAGGAAGTGTTAAGGATCGTATTGCAAATGCAATGGTTAAAGATGCAGAAGAAAACGGAAAAATCAACAAAGATACAGTTATTATCGAACCAACAAGTGGTAATACAGGTATTGGATTAGCTTTTGTTGCTGCGTCTAAAGGATATAAACTCATATTAACAATGCCAGATACTATGAGTATTGAAAGAAGAAACTTACTTAAAGCTTTAGGTGCGGAATTAGTTTTAACGCCTGGAGCTCAGGGGATGAAGGGTGCAATTGATAAAGCCCAGGAATTAGCTGATAACACACCTAATTCATTCTTACCACAACAGTTTAATAACCCTGCTAATCCAGAAGTGCACAGAAAAACAACTGCTGAAGAAATTTGGAGAGATACAGATGGTCAAGTGGATATCTTTGTAGCTGGGGTTGGTACAGGTGGTACTATTACAGGTGTTGGTGAAGTATTAAAAGCTAAGAATCCAAACATAAAGATTGTAGCAGTTGAACCCTTTGGATCACCAGTATTATCTGGGGATAAGCCTGGACCACATAAAATTCAAGGTATTGGCGCTGGCTTTATACCACAAATCTTGAATACTGACGTTATTGATGAAATCATTAAAGTAAAAAATGAAGAAGCCTTTGAGTCTTCAAAAAAACTAGCTGAAACTGAAGGTTTATTAGTAGGTATCTCAGCAGGAGCTGCTGTTTTTGCTGCAGCTCAATTGGCTAAAAAAGAAGAGAATGCTGGTAAAACAATTGTTGCTTTATTCCCAGATACAGGGGAAAGGTATTTGTCTACAACTCTCTATGGAGATAAATAAGTTCTTATATAATTGTATTAGGAACGATAATAATGATACGCCCTTGCTAATAAATCTAGTAAGGGCTTTTTCTTTTAAAATTAGACAAACAAGTTAAGATATGCTAAGATTATCTCTAGGCAAAGGAATTATGGGATAGTGATCATGTCTTGTCATAGAGAGGAGTATATCTTATGGCTGAAGTTGTACAGTCTGTGGACCGAGCTCTCGAAATATTAGAGTTATTATCCTGTCATGTGGATGGTCTCGCTATCAAAGAAATTAGTGAAAAATTAGAGCTTCATAAGAGTACAGTTCATCGTCTTTTAGGTACATTAATTTATAAAGGTTATGTTGAACAAAACGAGCTAAATAATCGCTACCTCGTTACACTTAAACTCTTTCAATTAGGTTCAAGAAAAGTAGAAAATACAGATGTCATTGAAACCAGTAAGCCTTATCTTAATCAATTAGCTCAATTCAGCGGAGAAGTGGTTCATCTAGTACTGCGAGATGGGACTGATATCATTTATGTTGATAAGGTTGAGGGGAATCAGACGATTCGTATGCATTCAAAAATTGGTAACCGCAGTCCAATGTATTGTACTGGAGTAGGTAAAGCTATTATGTCTACACTAGAAGAAGACGAAATTAAGATGATTTGGGAGAACAGCGAAATAAAACGTCTCACAGAACATACAATTATTGAATTAGCAGAGATGCATCAAACTATTGAACAGATTAAGTTATCTGGTTATGCTTTAGATAATGAAGAGAATGAATTAGGTGTAAAGTGTGTTGCCGTATCTATTAAAGACTATAGAGGTATAAGTATTGCAGCAATTAGCATATCAGGACCTAAAGAGCGTATGACTAATGAAAAGATTATTACTTATAGTCAAAAGTTGAAGAAAAGTTGTCAAGAAATATCTGAGCGACTTGGATATAACCCAATGTAGTAAAAGAATGTTCAATCTCGATTTCAGGTTTGTACCCTGAGATAAAAAATCACCAAAGCTGGGAGGAAGCTTTGGTGATTTTTTATGGTCGATTATATTTTAAAAGTGTGCATGTGGTTGTCAAGGGTGTAGGTTTCATCTTCTAATGTTAGGATACTTTTATGTGTTATTTTAGCTAAGTCATTATATTGCTTCATTATGGCTTGAACTTCGATGGCTGTACCTGCATGATTCTTTGATAATTCCATTATATGCTTCATTAATTTAGAGACATCGTTTTTCTGAAGGGTAACCCCTCGAATGATCTGATTAGATTGCTCATAATTGACTGTTAGATTATTAATAATCTGATCAATTTCTTGAAAAGTTGAATCAATTTCTTGTACATTCTTTTCTTGTTGAGCAGATGTTTTTCTAAGATGTTCCATTGTTGTTTCGGTATTATTACTTAATATCATTATTTCTGACACAATACCGCTAATATTCTCTGCAGCTTTTGTACACTGAGTAGATAACTTTTGTATTTCTTGAGCTACAACTTTAAATCCATGACCACTATCACCGAAACGAGCTGCTTCAATCGTTGTATTTAATGCAACTAAATTGGTTTCATTAGCAATGTGGCGTATAACATTTAGTATATCTTCAATGGTTTTCATACGATGACCTAATTGATCAACTAGGGATTCCATCTTATTAAAGTAACATTGGTTAAGCTTATGATCCTCTTGAAAAACATGGAGTATTTTTCTATTTTCAATATTAAAATCTTGTACAGAACTATAGAGTTCTCTATCTGTTTCAAACTTACTATGTAATGAATCAATTTCATTACCAATGACATTCATGGCATCAAAACATTTTATTGCATCTTCTTCTTGCACTTGACCACCTGCAACGATTTCATTGAGTTGATTTTCTATAGTGTAAGCAGAATCTAAGCTGGATTTGGACTGTTCATTAACTTGTCTTGAAATACTGATGATCTGCTCTGACACCCCAGTTGACATTTCAATCAATGCCTTTAAATTATTAATCATATCGTTGGTTTTATGTGCAATCTTTCCAATTTCATTCTGTGACTTGATGGAGATCTGTAGGTCGAGTTGACCCTGTGAAACCTTATTGAGTATCTCGAGAATATGGGGTATATCACTTAGAGTATTCTTGAGCGTTAATCGTGAACATAATAATGCTAATACCACAATTGCAATAAACAAACAAAGCAAAATGATAATACTCCATAAAATTTGATCATACATGCTTGTTAAATTATTATAGAGTTCAATGGTCCAACCTAACTCATCAAGGAAGATTTCTGTTTTGTAGAGTGATGGTTTATGATCCCATAATTCGTAAAACTTTTCTGCCTTTTTTCCGATAAAAGAGGCGTCAGGACCATAGATAAGATCTCCCTTTTTATCAATGATAAGTATGGTTATGTCATCATTAATAACTTCTTGGATATATGAATCAAGGAAATCTAATGCCAAATCATATGCTATGATACCTTTAATTTCTCCCTTTTTATCCTCGATAGGGATTCCTATGGTCATGACTAAACCGGTGGTGTTGAAATCTAAGTAAGGTGATAACATAATGACTTCTTTGTCGTTAAAGTTGGTAAGTTGATCATGATTAAAATTTGTGATTGTTAAAGAGTCCTTATTAATTTCACAATTTGTCTCAGTTAATATGAATGACACTTTTTTTATGTCACTATGATTGGCTTGTAATTCACTCATATATAGCTGTAAGTCCTCACACTCAGGTAAAGGGCCGATTTGATTGAGCATTAGGTTCTTTTCCTTAAGTATTGATACTACTGAATGACTGTAGGCTAGGTTCTCAAGACTGACAATATATTTATCAATAAAGTGGTTAATTTCAGCAGATATATACTCCTTTTTATCATCCAGTGATGCATAAGTCTTTTCTTTAATAATCCTTGAATAATAAAAGATTGAAAAGGATGTACATAGGCCTAAACTTATGATTATGATAGCAACTATAAAGACATTAAGTTGTAGAAGTAGACTTTTTTTCATAGACAGAATTCCCCCGTAATCTTTTGTTAAGTACTCAACCAATGGTAACTCTTAGAACGAATTACACAGCAATTATAGCATTATTTTTGAGGGAATTCCTTTAATTTACATAGACGTTACATAGAATTTACATCAGAGTTATATAACCATTTTTTATGATTGTTAATAACTGTCTTCATAGTATTGATGGCAGGACCACCAATTATATTTCGGCCATTTATACAGGCATCGATTGTTATATAATTATAGAGATCGTCTTCAAAGTAGGAGGATAACTGAGTAAGTTCATCTACAGTTAGATCTTCGATATTTTTTTCATTTTCCATACAATACAAAACTGTTTTCCCAATGATCTCATGGGCATCTCTAAAACTAACACCTTTCTTTACTAAGTAATCAGCTGCATCAGTAGCATTACAAAAGCCGCTTTTTAGACCTTTTAGCATATTGTCTTTTTTAAAACTTGATGTTTCTAATAGCTTTGTTAACACTGATATGCAGGCTTTTGTTGTGTCCAGAGCATCAAATAGAGCTTCTTTATCTTCCTGCATGTCTTTGTTATAAGCTAGGGGAAGGGCTTTCATTGTTGTTAAAAGAGCCATTAAGTCACCGTAAACTCTGCCAGTTTTTCCTCTTATGAGCTCAGGAATATCTGGGTTTTTTTTCTGTGGCATGATACTACTGCCAGTAGAGAAGGCATCATCTAATTGGATATACTGAAATTCGTCTGTATTCCAAATAATGAGTTCTTCACATAGACGACTCATATGCATCATCATAACTGAACAGCTAAATAAAGTTTCAAGTGCAAAATCTCTATCACTGACAGCATCCATACTGTTTAAGGTCAGGGCTTGAAAATCTAATGAGTCAGCTACAAATTGACGGTCAAGAGGGTAAGTAGTAGAAGCTAACGCACCTGAACCAAGGGGCATGATTTTGGTTCGTTTTAAATTATCTTCTAAACGCTCATAATCCCTCTTAAACATTTCAAAATAAGCCATGAGATGATGAGCTAATGTCGTAGGCTGTGCTTTTTGAAGATGGGTATAGCATGGCAAGTAAGTACCCATATGCTCTTCAGATATTTTTATGATAATCCCTAGTAAATCTGTTACTAAGGCAAAAAGTTCTTGTATCTCGTCTGTTATATAGAGTCTTAGATCAAGAGCCACCTGATCATTTCGGCTTCGACCAGTGTGAACTTTTTTGCCCACAGTACCTATACGTTGAATTAATAGTTTTTCGATGTTCATATGAATATCTTCTGCTTCTATATCGAATTCAATCTTACCCTTCTCGATATCTTCATGAATATCTTCCAATGTTTTTGTGATCATCTCAGCTTCCGAAGGAGGAATAATATTTTGCTTACCAAGCATTTTTGCATGGGCAATACTACCTTTAATATCCTGAGAATATAGTCTTTGATCAAATGATATTGAAGCATTAAAAGCGTTCACTTCTTTGTCTGTGTCTTTAGTAAAACGACCTTTCCACATTTTCATAATTAACAACCTTTCCAATTATACAATGTTTTGCTCCATTAATGCACGGACTTTTAAAGGTAAGCCAAAGAGATTGATAAAGCCTTCGGCATCTTTATGATCGTATAAATCACCTGTATCAAAACTAGCGATATCTTCATTGTAAAGAGAATAGGGTGAAGAACTTCCAGCAGATACAATGTTCCCTTTATAAAGCTTTAGGGCAACTGTACCTGTTACAGTTTTTTGAGTTTCATCAACAAATGCAGAGATAGCTTCACGTAATGGGGTGAACCATTCACCGTTATAAATTAATTCAGCAAATTTATTAGATAATTGCTGTTTCATTGCGAAAGTCTGCTTATCCAAGCACATATGCTCCAACTCTTGATGAGCTGCGTAAAGAATACTACCTCCTGGCGTTTCATAAATACCTCTTGATTTCATACCTACAATTCTATTTTCTAATAAATCGATAATCCCTATACCGTTAATGCCACCAATAGTATTTAATTTTTTTAGCATATCAATTGGAGAAAGGATTTCGCCGTTTAATTTTGTAGGAATACCTTCTTCAAAATCTAAAGTAATATAAGTAGGTTTGTCTGGGGCGTTTTCGGGTGTGTTGGATAGGTGAAGCAATGTATTATAGTTAGGTTCATTTTCTGGATTTTCTAGATCTAAACCTTCGTGGCTAATGTGCCAGATGTTTAAGTCACGGCTATAGCTGTCATCTTCTTTCATAGGCACATCAATACCTCTAGCCTTGCAATAATCAATCTCATCTTGACGAGATTCCATATCCCATATTCGCCAAGGGGCAATAATCTTTAACTCTGGCGCCAATGCTTTGATGGTTAACTCAAAACGTACTTGATCGTTTCCTTTTCCTGTTGCACCATGGCAGATGGCTACAGCGCCTTCTTTTTTAGCAATCTCTACTAATTTCTTAGTAATGATAGGACGTGCCATGGAGGTACCTAGTAAATATTTATTTTCATATTTAGCACTTGCTTTGAGAGTTGGGTAAATATAGTTGACGATGAAATCTTCTGTTACATCTTCAATATAGAGCTTGCTGGCTCCTGATGCTAAGGCTCGTTCTTCCATACCAACAAGTTCTTTATCTTGCCCTACATTAACACATACTGCAATAACATCATAGTTATAGTTTTCCTTTAACCATGGAATAATGACTGTGGTATCCAATCCACCTGAATAAGCTAAAATAATTTTATCATTCATATTCTTTCACCTCTATGTATAAATATTCATTTTTATTAATAAATATAATAACAGATAATCAATTAAAATTCAATAACTAAATTCGAAATATCGTTGAAATTAAATATTTTAACACATTTATAGCAAATTGCATAAAAATATAAATATAAATTAAAATAAATAATTATACATTACCAATTGAAATAATATTCATAATTATGTATAATTATAAACAATTTAAATTATTTACTGCTGTTTTCATCTTTAAGACAGGGTGGATGATCAATAGATATTAAAATGAGGGTTAAGTACTATAGGAGGTGCTAAAATTGATAAAAGCGTCAATTATCGGAGCGACAGGTTATGCAGGAGGAGAAATATTACGCTTACTTATTAACCACCCAAATGTTCATATTGAAGCCATTAATTCTAATACATACGCAGAAATGAAATATGATACCCTTTATGGCGGATATAAGAATATATTTGAAAAAACTTTAGAAAGTGTTGATTTAGAAGAATTAGCTAATCGCTCAGATGTCATTTTTATGGCTATGCCAAATGGGAAAGCCATGGAGTTTGTTAATAAAGAACTACTTAATCAAGTAAAAGTAATCGATTTAAGTGGGGATTTTCGATTAAAAAATATGGATCTCTACGAAAAGTGGTACAAAATAAAGCATCATGAATCAAAAAGTTTAAAAGAGGCTGTTTATGGCTTAACAGAATGGAATAGGGAAAGTATTAAAGAAGCTCGTTTAATAGCTAATCCAGGTTGTTATACAACTTGCAGTCTATTGATTCTTCTCCCACTTTTAAAAGAAAACTTAATAGATCCAAAGCATCTGTTTATTGATGGTAAGTCGGGAGTTTCAGGTGCAGGAAAAGGTCTAGCTTTAGGTACCCACTACCCAGAATGTAATGAAAATATCAAAGCTTATAAAGTTGCAGAACATCGTCACACACCAGAAATCGAAGCTTGCATAAAGGATATGACGGATAAGAACATACAAGTCAATTTTACACCCCATCTTGTTCCTATGAATCGCGGAATTCTATGCTCTGCATACACAGTGGCAAATCAGGGTGTTACAAGTAAAATGATTGAGCAAGTTTATGACCATTATTACAATGAAGAACCCTTTATACGGTTTCGTGGAGATAAGCAAATGCCAGAAACAAAATGGATAAAAGGAACTAATTATTGTGATATAGGATTTAAACTGGATCAACGTACAGGACATCTTATGTTGTTCGGAGTAATTGATAACATGATGAAAGGTGCTGCAGGTCAAGCAGTACAAAACATGAATCTACTATTTGGCTTAGAAGAACAGATGGGCTTAAATCAGATACCGCTAACAATATAAGAATTTATTTACTCAGCAGTCTAAGACATGGACGTCTTTCCAGCTGATGTAATTGATCTCCTTACATGCTTGATCCCACGGAACTATCTTTACAAAGAAGTTTTAATAAATAGAGAGGATGGTAGCTATATGATACAAAAAAATAAAGGCATCACATACCCTACTGGTTTTATGGCAGCTGGCAGCCATGTAGGGCTTAAAAAGAAGAAAAAAGATTTATCCATGGTAGTTTCTACTGAGAAGGCCAATATGGCAGCAGTATTCACAACGAATAAAGTTAAGGCTGCTCCAGTACTATGGAATCAAAAGGTTCATCAACTAGGTAAAGGTGTAAAAGCTTTGGTCATAAACAGCGGGAATGCCAATGCATGTACAGGTGAGATAGGGCACCAGCATACCGAGCAAATGGCAGAGCAAATGGCGACTTCATTTGAAGTAAAAGCTGATGAAGTTCTTATTGCATCAACAGGGGTAATAGGTGTGCCATTACCCATAGACAAAGTAATAAAAGGCATTCAGAAGGTTGCTCCTACTGTTTGTAGTGATGACAAAGCAGGTCAAGATGCAGCAGAAGGCATTATTACGACAGATACATTTATCAAACAGGGGGCCATACAAGTTCAATTAGAGAACCAAGTAGTGCGTATAGGTGGAATGGCAAAGGGGTCAGGGATGATTCATCCAAACATGGCTACCATGCTATCCTTTATAACGACAGATGCCAACGTGGACCCATTACTACTGCAAGAGATGTTAACTGAAACAACTGAGGATACCTATAACATGATTTCTGTTGATGGGGACACAAGTACCAATGATATGGTAATCGCATTAGCTAACGGTTCGAGTAATGGAAGTCCTATCATAAAAGGAACAAAAGACTATAAGATTTTTAAAGGAGCCTTTCTCGAATTAAATATTTACTTAGCCAGAGAAATTGTAAGAGATGGTGAGGGAGCAGGTAAGCTAATCAAAGCAACAGTCAATGGAACAGCCACCAAGAGAGACGCTAAACTTCTTGCAAAAGCCATTGTAGGCTCAAATCTTGTCAAAACAGCCTTCTTTGGAGAGGATGCTAATTGGGGACGGATATTATGTGCAATGGGTTATTCAGGAGCACAATTTAATCCTAATCAAGTTGATATACGCTTTTTATCGAAAAGTGGATTAATAGAAGTGTTTAAGAATGGAATACCAGTAAGTTTCAGTGAGGATAAAGCTTTAACAATTTTGAAAGAAGATGAAGTAGAAGTGCTGGTGAATGTCTACGATGGAATAGCACATGCAACAGCATGGGGCTGTGATTTGAGTTATGAATATGTCCGAATTAATGGTGAATACAGAACATAGGGAGTGATAGAATGGAAAAGTATATTTCAAAAGCAAAGGTATTGATTGAAGCGTTACCATATTTTAAAGCTTTTAATGATAAGATAGTCGTCATAAAATATGGCGGAAGTGCCATGATTGATGACCATCTTAAATCAGCAGTTTTAGAAGATATCGTTTTGATGCGCTATATTGGTATGAAACCTGTCATTGTACATGGTGGAGGTAAAGAGATTAGCACAACTTTAGAACGTTTAGGTAAGAAGACGGATTTTATACAAGGTTATCGTGTAACAGATGAAGAAACAATGGAAATAGCTGAGATGGTTCTATCAGGTAAAGTAGGTAAGAACATTGTTAGACATCTTCATGTACATGGCGTCAATGCAGTAGGTATCAGTGGCAAAGATGGTGGAATTCTTAAATGCTGTAAAAAAAGTATTGGAGATATCGATGTTGGTTTAGTTGGTGAGGTAACAGATGTCAATCCAAAGTTAATCATGACATTACTTGAAGATGGTTTTATACCTGTCATCTCTCCTATTGGTATTAATAAAGAAGGTGAAACATTTAATGTGAATGCTGATCAAGCTGCATCCTCTATTGCAGGAGCAGTGAATGCAGAAAAATTGGTTTTCCTGACAGATGTACCAGGTGTGTTAGGTGATAAAAACGATCTTTCAAGCTTAATGAGTACTTTATCCTTGAGGGAGATTCAACTACTTATTAAAGAGAAACAAGTAGAAGGTGGGATGATTCCTAAGCTGCAATGTTGTTATCAAGCAGTAATAGATGGTGTGAAAAAAGTGCATATACTGGATGGTCGTGTGGAGCATAGCCTGCTTCTAGAGATGTTTACCAATGATGGTATAGGAACAATGGTTGAAGGAGGCGAGCAGGATGAAAAAATGGTTATCTAGAGGTGAAGAAGCCTTGATGAATACTTATAACTCTTTTCCTGTTGTACTTCATTCCGGCGAGGGCGTCTATGTTAAAGACATAGAAGGAAAAAGGTATTTGGATTTCGTGAGTGGGATAGCAGTCAACAGTCTGGGTTATGGTAATGAGAGTTTTATTAAGAGTGTGACGAACCAACTACATAAGATATGTCATTGCTCAAATTTATACTACAGTCAACCCAATATTGAAGTAGCAGAAAAGTTAATCGAACTATCAGGCTTAGATAAAGTATTTTTCTGTAACAGTGGTGCAGAAGCAGTGGAAGGAGCACTTAAGCTGGCAAGACAGTATGGAAAAAAGTATAAATCAACTCAGGCGGCAAAGGTGATAGCCATGGAAAATTCTTTTCATGGTAGAACATACGGAGCGTTGACCTTAACTGGACAAAAAAAATATCACGCTGGATTTCAACCACTTCTGGATCAAATTCAGCATGTTCCCTTTAATGACTATTCCAGTCTTGAGCAAGCAATTGATGATGACACCTGTGCTATATTTTTAGAGCTCATTCAAGGTGAAGGTGGCATTAACATGGTGGACCAAGACTTTTTAGAACAAGTGAGAAAGTTATGTGATGATAAAAATATCTTACTGATCTTTGATGAGGTTCAAACTGGGATTGGTCGAACAGGCAATTGGTTTGCTTTTCAAAATTTTGGTATCAAACCGGATATTGTCACTTGTGCAAAAGGTCTTGGTGGCGGTTTTCCAGTAGGAGCGCTCATAGGAAATGAGAAAGCAAGTAGAGGTTTTAGTCCAGGTGAACATGCATCTACCTTTGGAGGAAATCCATTAGCCATGTCAGCAGTAAAAGCTGTTCTTGAAGAAGTAGAGAAAGAAAATATATTGCCACATGTTAAGGAGGTAGGTGAGTATTTATCTTATCGTTTGAATAAATTAAAGAAAAAATATGCTGTAATCAAGTCTGTTAAAGGGATAGGTCTTATTCAGGGGATTGAAGTAAGCAACATGAAAGACATGAAAGAAATAATAAACAAGGTAATGGAGGAAGGCTTATTATTAGTCAATGCAGGTCCAAAAGTCATACGTTTTGTGCCACCTCTTGTGACAACAAAAGCTCAGATAGAAGAAGGTATAACAATCTTAGAAGTTGCTTTGAAGGAGGTTACTGATGGAAGTTAATATTTTACTAGAAGATGGCACCAGCATGAAAGGGAAGACTCAGATACATTTTGATCATTTAGTGGGGGAGCTTGTATTCAATACTGGCATGACAGGATATCAAGAGGTGATGACAGATCCATCCTATGCAGGCCAGATGGTTTTAATGACTTATCCTTTAATAGGTAATTACGGTATTCGAGTAGGGGAAGAAGAATCTGAGCGAATTCAAGTAAAAGCCTTTATAGTGAAAGAAGTCACCGAGGAAATCAGCGATTATACGGCAAAACAAGATATCCCTTTAATCTATGATCTGGATACAAGAATGCTTACTCGGAAAATAAGAAAAAGTGGTACAATGAACTGCATGATTCAATGTGAATACGATAAAGATGAGGAACTTGATCAACTTTATACTTATGCAGCTGATAAAGAGATTATCGATGTGGTATCATGCAAAGAAATTATCGATTACTCAGGTTCAGGCACAAAAGTAGGTGTACTGGATTTTGGAGTCAAAAGAAGTATAATTGATCGCTTAAAAGCTTTGAATTGTCATATTATTCAGTTTCCTCATGATACACCAGCAAAGGTTATTTTGGGCTATAAATTAGATGTATTGTTGTTATCCAACGGACCTGGTGATCCAAAGTGGGCTGAGATAGGGATAGACTGTTGTAAAGATTTAGCTGGGCAGATACCTTTAAGAGGTATTTGCTTAGGTCATCAAATATTGGCCCTAGCTTTAGGAGGAGATACCTATAAGTTAAAGTTTGGCCATAGAGGGAGTAATCATCCAGTCATGGAACTAGAAACAAATAAAGTTTTTATCACTTCCCAAAACCATGGTTATGGTGTTCGAGATGAAAAACTCCCAGAGGGAATGAAGGTCACTTATCGAAACATTAACGATCAAAGTGTTGAAGGAATAGAAGTTAAGGCACTCAATATTAAATCTGTTCAATTTCATCCAGAAGAAGGGCCTGGTCCGGAAGAAGGGCATATTATTTTGGATAACTGGATAAAAGAAATAGAAAAGGAGGATCAGATCAATGCCATTAAGAAATGATATTAACAAAGTTCTTGTCATAGGATCCGGTCCTATTCTTATTGGACAGGGTGCTGAATTTGATTATGCTGGGACTCAAGCGTGTAAGGCACTTAAAGAATTGGGGATAGAAGTAATTCTTGTCAACAGTAATCCAGCTACCATCATGACAGATGACCATATTGCTGACAAAGTATACATACAGCCCTTAACTGTAGAAGCTCTAACATGGATCATAAAAAGTGAAAAGCCAGATGGATTATTAGCTACATTAGGAGGACAGACGGGTCTTAATATGGCTATTAAGTTGAAGGAAGCTGGAGTACTGGAAGAATATAAAGTCACCCCCCTTGGAACATCCATCGACACCATCAAGAAGGCTGAGGATCGTGAATCCTTTAAGGAGTTGATGCTGGCTATTAAAGAGCCAGTTGTAAAAAGTGAAATTGTATCAACAGTTGAAGATGCCTTGATCTTTGCAAAACAAATTGGTTACCCTGTTGTTGTAAGACCTGCTTTTACACTTGGAGGAACAGGTGGTGGCATTGCTGAAAACGAAGAAGTTTTACGAAGTATTGCTAATCGTGGGTTGCTTTATAGTCCCATTGATCAAATACTCGTGGAACAGAGTATTGCAGGATGGAAAGAGATCGAATATGAAGTGATGAGAGATGGCAATGATACGTGTATCATTGTGTGTAATATGGAGAACATGGATCCTGTAGGTATTCATACAGGAGACAGTATAGTGGTTGCTCCGTCTCAGACATTATCCGATAATGAATATCATATGCTTCGTACATCAGCAATTAAAATTATTAAAGCTTTGAATATAGAAGGTGGTTGCAATGTTCAATACGCTCTACATCCAGATACAGCAGAATACTTTGTTATTGAAGTCAATCCAAGGGTTAGTCGATCCTCGGCCTTAGCGTCTAAGGCAACAGGCTATCCTATTGCTAAAATATCCGCTCAGATAGCAGCAGGATTGCATTTGCATGAAATAATTAATCCAGTTACAGGTAAAACAGTTGCAGCCTTTGAGCCAACCTTGGACTATATTGTAACTAAAATACCAAAGTTACCCTTTGATAAATTTAATTATGCAGATAGAAGTTTAGGAACTCAAATGCAAGCTACAGGTGAAGTGATGGCTATAGATAGGAGTTTTGAAAGTTCTTTACTCAAAGCTCTGATTTCCTTAGAAGGTGGATGTATAGGTTTAAGAGATGAATCGCTCAGTCAATTGTCCGATAACGAGGTATTTAAGAAATTACATGAACCCAATGACCAACGAATTTTTGTCATTGCAGAATGTTTACGTAGAGACTTTACACCTATTGATCTAGCTGACATAACTATGATTGATATGTGGTTCATTAACAAAATCAATAACATCATTTTAATGGAAAAGCGATTAGCTAATGAAGTGTTAAACATGGATCTGCTTAAGGCTTGTGAAAAAATGGGTTTTACAGATCAAGAGATTTTAGAATTATCAAGAGTTTCTAAGACAAAGATCGATACTCTTCGACGAGTTAACAACATCTACCCTGTATATAAAATCGTTGACACATGTGCGGCAGAATTCGAAGCCAAAACCCCTTATTACTATTCTTCTTATGATGAAGAGGATGAAAATAACATTAGTTTAAATGAAAAGATTATTGTCATTGGCTCAGGACCTATACGTATTGGGCAAGGTATAGAATTTGACTATGCTTCAGTACATGCTGCATGGGCTATTGAAGAACTGGGATTTGAATCAATTATGATCAACAACAATCCGGAAACAGTGAGTACAGATTTTGATACATCCAATAAGTTGTACTTCGAACCATTGTATTTTGAAGATGTACTTAATATTGTCAGAGCAGAGGTACCAAAAGGTGTTATTCTACAATTTGGAGGACAAACAGCAATTAACTTAGCTGAAAAGCTGATGAAAAAAGGTGTTCAAGTTTTAGGTACATCTGTTGAGGCTATTCATTTGGCAGAAGATCGTAAACAATTTGATAGTTTGTTGGAAGAACTCAATATACCAAAACCAGATGGAATGTCAGTTATTACTTATCAGGGGGCTGCCATGGTTGCTAAGGAATTAGGCTATCCTCTTTTGGTCCGCCCTTCTTTCGTCATCGGTGGTAGAGCTATGCAGGTAGTTAATAACGAGATTGAATTAAAAACATACGTAGAGGAGGCAGTAAATCTTTCATCAGAACATCCTATTTTGGTTGATAAGTATATAGAAGGTATCGAGGTTGAAATCGATGCAATCTGTGATGGAGAAAATATCTTGATCCCAGGAATTATGGAGCACATAGAAAGAACAGGGGTTCATTCAGGAGACAGTATGTGTGTCTATCCTCAACAGACCATTAATCAAGCGGCTATATCAAAAATTATTGATTATACATCAAAACTAGCGAATGCTTTACAAATAAAGGGATTAATGAATATTCAATTTGTTATAGCTAATGATCAAGTTTATATTATTGAAGTTAATCCAAGAGCTTCTCGTACAGTGCCAATTATTAGTAAAGTAACGAAGGTACCCATGGTGAAATTAGCTATCGCAACGATCTTAGGACATAAATTGACTTCCTTAGGTTATGGAACAGGACTCTATCCTTCATCTCAATTAATAGCTGTTAAAGCACCAGTTTTCTCTTTCCATAAATTAAAGCAGGTAGATATTGCTCTTACTCCTGAGATGAAATCAACAGGAGAAGTTCTCGGTGTTGATAGCAACTATGAAAAGGCATTATTAAAGGCATTTATTGGGGCTGGTTACCCCATTATTAAAGAGGGTAATGTTCTCATTTCACTGACAAAAAACCGATATGAAGAATGTCTACCTCTCATTGAAAAACTAATCGTTAGTGGATTTAATCTCTTGGCTACTGAGGGAACTTATGAATTCATCAATCAGAAGGGTTATCCTGCTCTTAAAGTGGAAAAGGATGAAGTAGAAGCTTTGCAACATATGCTCCAGGAGGGCAAAGTGCAGATGTTATTTAATCTTCCAACTGCGGGTAGACAGCCTGAACGAAGTGGTTTTAAGCTTAGAGAAACGGCCAACTCATTCGGCATTCCTTGCTTTACATGCTTGGATACAATAGAAGCTTATTTAACAGCTATCCAACAAGAGGCAAAGGTTTTAACTTATAACGAGATTAAGGCATATATGTAAGAAAAGGGACTATCTCAAATTGAATAGGTTTGAGATAGTCTTAGTTTATTTAAATAACCTCTTTCTGAGCCTTATATTCGGATGGTGAACAACCGTATTTCTTTTTAAATAATTTACTAAAGTAATAGGGATCTTCATAACCCACTTTTTGTGATACCTCTTGAATGGTAAAATGACCTTCTTCAAGTATCTGCTTAGCTTTTTCTATGCGTAGATTAATGAGATAGTTAATGAGTGTATCCCCTGTAATTTCTTTGAATATTTTAGATATGTAATTTGAACTTAAATATGTACTCTGAGAAAATTGTTCTATAGAGACTTTTTTCATGTAGTTCTCATTAATGTATGTGATAATGGTCTCCACAACAGTATGCTTATCATATGTCTCGAAATTAAAATAGTGTTCGATCTTTTCTGAATTAATAGGTGAAAGCTCTTTTAAAATTATAATTAAAAATTTTAAGATTAAAGCTTTATTCAATAATTCCCACCCTATATCTTTTTTTTCTTGAACAGTCATGATCTCATGGTAGCAATTATAAAGTTCTTGTTTGTACTTTTTTATGGATAGAACAGGGCAACTAGTCTGTAACCTATTCTTTTCTACACCTTTTATTTCAATATCATTGAGTCCAAAGTGGAATATGCTAACATCTTCAGTTGAAGTTATTTCTTTATAATGACTTGTAAAGGGATTAAGGATAATGATATCACCTTTTTTCGCCAAATAACTTTTATCATTAATAATATAGTCACATGTGCCTGATGTGATATAGTTGATGGTTAAAAATTCATGTTGATGTACTTGAGCAAGTTTGCTTGAATGATTTAATTTACATTTAAATGAAAACATAATTTGTGGGTTAAAATCATTAGGTATAATACCTAAGCTATACATATAATATAATCCCCCTCATATAAATTCTTTTCTATTCTATAAGCAACCATTTATAATTGCAACATGTAAAATCGCCTAAACATATCTATTATTTGTAATGACATCCCATTGGGTCCTTTTAATGCTTATATTCATAATTAAACTTGATAATGCTTTAGAATGCATCGCAAGTCGGACTTTAGTTTAGAAAAGTCCATTAATCAAATAGAAAAATCCATTTTCTTTTGTAGCTAAAAGAGCATAATAGAATAGAAATCATAATAAATCTTATTCCATGAGTTAAGCTTTTTGCATATGGATGTAGATGAAAAACTTGAGGTGATTGATATGAAAGAGGCTTTAAGATACCTATGGTCATTTGTCAAACATTATAAATGGCAGTTGCTTCTTGCTTTGTCCTTAACAGTAATAGTAGCTGTACTAACCATGATCAACCCCTATTTAATAGGTGTTGTTATTGACCACGTCATTTACGATGGCCATAGAGATATATTGCCAGTGATTATTACTGTTATGATAGGTGTAACTTTAGTAGTAGCTGTTCTAAGGTATGTGTTTCTTATGAATTTTGAAAGTATATCACAAAAAGTTGTTTTTAATATTAGGGAGGACTTATATAGGAAAATACAAAAGTTAGACTTTGAATTTTTTAATAACAATAAAACTGGAGATATCATGTCACGAATGACCAGTGATATTGAAGCCATTAGGCATTTTGTGGCTTGGGTTGTTTATCAAATTTTTCTCAACCTGCTTAGTTTCATATTTGCTATCATGATGATGATGCATGTTAATTTTAAGATCACTGTGATCATGTTATGTTTAACACCTGTTATAGCTTTTTTTGCAGTTAAGCTTTCAAGGAGTGTTAGACCTACTTTTATTGCCATAAGAAATCAATTTTCAAAATTAAACTCTGTTGTACAAGAAAATATTAGTGGAAATAAAGTTGTTAAGGCTTTTGCTAAAGAAAGCTATGAAATAGAAAAATTTGAAAGAGAAAACAGGGCTTTTAGAGATAGAAATCTAGAATCAGCAGCGGTGTGGGGAAAATATGTACCGATTCTAGATTCATTAGCTGTGATGATGACTGTTGTCATGCTATTAGCAGGTGGCATTATGTGTATCAATCAACAAATGAGTATCGGTGATTTAGTTATTATTAACGGCTATTTATGGGCGATTAACGGACCATTACGAATGTGTGGCTGGCTAATTAATGATACGCAACGATTTATTGCTTCTTATCATAAATTATCAAACATCATTAAAACAGTTCCAAAGATCCAAAATAAACAAGAGGAATCTGAAAAAAATCTTAAAGGCACTGTCACTTTTAATCATGTATCCTTTAAGTATGATGATGACCTCATACTTAAAGATATTAATTTTACAGCACATGTTGGGCAGACAGTGGCCATACTAGGACCCACAGGGTCTGGCAAGTCTACATTAGTTAATCTGATTTGTCGATTCTATGATTGTGATGATGGCATGGTGTTGATTGATGGAAGGAACGTTAGAGATATTAATGTTAAAGAACTAAGGAGTAATATTGCGGTAGCTATGCAAGATATTTTCCTTTTTTCAGATACCATAGAGGGGAATATTGCCTTTGGTAATCCAGAAGCATCCATGAAAGATGTTCAGTGGGCTGCTGGATTGGCTGGTGTTGAAGAATTTATTAGTAAGTTTCCGCAGCGTTATGACACCATAGTAGGTGAGCGCGGAGTTGGTTTATCAGGTGGACAAAAACAAAGAATTGCTTTAGCACGAGCATTGCTGAGAAATCCCTCAATACTAATATTAGATGATACGACATCAGCGGTGGATATGGAGACAGAATTTAAAATATACACGAACCTAAGGGAAATCAGCAAGAAGAAAACAACCTTTATCATAGCTCATAGGATATCTTCTGTTAAAGATGCGGATTTAATATTAGTCATGGATAGGGGGAAGGTAGTGGAAAAGGGTACCCATAAAGAGTTAATTCAAAATAAGGGACATTATTACCATGTGTTTATTAATCAATTAGGCGACTTTGATCATGAACTCGTTAAGGAGGTTGGCTAAGATGGCGAGAAATACATTCAATGTGGACGAAAAATTAGAATCTCAATTCAACTTTCAGCATCTTAAACGCATAGGAGGCTACTTAACTCCCTATAAGAAAACACTACTGATTACTGTAGGTATTATGTTAATAGCTAGTTTATCCAACATCCTTGTGCCTTTACTAATGAAAGTGACTATTGATGATATCATTCCTAAGGGGAACTTAAAGCAACTTTTTATAATGGTGGCATTTTTTATTCTCGCTATTCTAGTTAGTGGCATCTGCTTACACTTGAGAATAAAGATTATGAGTCGAATGGGTCAGGAAATTATAGCAACAATACGAAAAGATCAATTTATACATCTTCAGAAACTTCCATTTACATATTACGATAGTCGACCTCATGGAAAAATACTTGTAAGAGTTGTTAATTATGTGAATGCATTAAGCGACCTCTTATCCAATGGTTTAATCAATGTCATCACTGATTTATTTAGCTTAGTACTCATAATTGGGTTTATGTTTGCTATGAATGTTCAATTAACCCTAATCTGTTTATTGGTTCTTCCGGTGATGAGTGGATTAATATTATGGCTTAAAAATGCTCAGAGAAAATCATGGCAAACCTTAAGTAATAAACAGTCCAATATGAATGCTTATATTCATGAGAGTATTAGTGGCATGAAGGTAACTCAGTCATTTGCTAGAGAAGAAGTTAATTTAGGAATCTTCCGAGAACTGATGACCAACTATAAAAATAGTTGGATGAATAATCGCAAAATAGCCTTTTTGATTTGGCCTATAGTAGATAATAGTGCAATGATTGCTAGATGTCTTGTAATTGGTATTGGTATTTTGATGATTGGTGAAGGTATAACTGCAGGGGTCTTAGTAGCTTTCATTGGCTATGTGGGGCGATTCTGGGGACCCATCATTAATATTAGCAATTTTTATAACCAGCTTATATCAGCCATGGCCTATTTAGAACGTATATTTGAAACATTAGATGAAGAACCTGATGTGAAAGATGCTGACAATGCCTATGAGATGCCTAGTTTAAATGGAGAAGTCACCTTTCAGCATGTCACGTTTGGCTATGAAGAGGGGCAAAAGATATTAGATGGTGTAAGTTTCCATATCAAACAAGGAGAAACCGTTGCCCTAGTCGGTCCAACAGGAGCAGGTAAAACCACAGTAATCAATCTAATCAGTCGATTTTATAATGTAAATGATGGGTCTATCGTTATTGATGGGCATGATATATCTCAAGTTACATTACAGTCCTTAAGAAAACAGATGGGTATCATGCTTCAGGATTCATTTATTTTTTCTGGAACTATTATGGATAATATCCGTTACGGTAAGTTGGAAGCTAGTGATGAAGAAGTTATAACCGCTTCAAAAGCTGTTAAAGCTCATGATTTCATTATGGAGATGGAAGAGGGATACGAAACACAAGTTAATGAACGAGGAAGTCGACTTTCTGTTGGGCAAAGACAATTGATTTCTTTTGCACGAGCTTTGCTTGCTGACCCAAGAATATTGATTTTAGACGAAGCAACATCAAGTATAGATACTCAAACAGAAAAAGCTGTTCAGGAGGGACTGGAAAAATTATTAAAAGGAAGAACATCTTTTGTCATAGCTCATCGACTATCTACCATCCGTAATGCTGATAAAATCATGGTTATCAATCATGGAAGAATTGAAGAGGAAGGCAATCATGAAGAGCTTATTAAGCGTAAAGGTCATTACTACAATCTCTATACAACTCAAAATAGATTTTTAGCATAAAATAATCCCCTACTACATCATCATTGATGATTGAGTGGGGGATTTGATTAAGGTTTTACTGTTCATGAACAGCTGATTCGGCATCTAAAATGTCATCTTCTAAATGGATATTATTTAATTTTTCATTCTTGATTTCTTTAATGCTGAAATAAAATAATACTAAAGCTATCATAATGCTTAAACCATCTGCTACAGGCTGAGCTATTAATACACCTGTTAAACCCAAATACTGAGGCAGTATAAACAGAAGGGGTATAAGAAATAATCCTTGTCTGGAAATAGAAACTATCGCAGCTTTTCCAGCATGACCAAGGGCTTGATACAAAGCAGTTGCTACCATAAAAATGCCTAAAACAGGTAAGAAGATGGCGTAGTAATGTAAGCCGGTTACAGCAATCTTCGTTACAGATTCAGAAGCTTTAAATAATAAGACAATAGGTTCTGTAAAGAACTGAAATATGATAGTTAGAAAAAGGCAAAAGCCTGTAATCCACAAGGAAGCAGCTTTAATGGCATCTAAAAGGCGGTCATAGTTTTTAGCACCGTAAGAGTAGCCCGCAATAGGTAAAAAGCCTTGTGAATATCCAAACATAATGTAGAAGCCCATCATAAACACTCTTGAAACAATACCCATAGCTGCCAAGGCTTCTGAATTCCCATAAAGAGCTGCTTGATTATTTAATAATCCCATGGCTACACTGGTAAGCATCTGAACTAAAAAGCTAACAATACCAATTTTATAAATCTCTGCATACATCACCTTATCAGGCGAGAAATATTTGAACGATAATTTTAAAGATGACTTTTTTCTTATGTAAAAGGAAATTAAAATAGCTGTTGAAACAATTTGAGATAATACAGTTGCTATTGCTGCACCAGCTACGCCTAGATTAAAAACAAATATAAAAAGAGGATCTAAAATAATATTAAGAATGGCACCAACACTTAATCCAACCATGCTAAAAGTGGCACTTCCTTCAGCTCTTAATAAGTTATTCATTGTAATATTAATCATTGTAAAAACACTACCCATGATTAATATACCGACATATTGACGAGATAATAGTAATACACTGTCATTAGTAGCTCCAAATAACCTTACCAATGGGTTGAGCAATAATAAACCTAATAGGGTAACTCCTACTGCAGTGATTATGGAAGTAATGATGGATGTGGATACGGCTCGGCTAGCTCTTTTTACATCTCCTTGCCCTAGTAGACGGGATACATAAGTACTTCCACCTAATCCATATATGGAACCAAGACCACCTAGTAACATGATAATGGGAAACCCAACTGTAGCAGCAGAGAGTGCATCGGTACCAGCCCAACTCACAAAGATGGTATCAACAAAATTATAGATTGCCGTAATCAATAAACCTATTATCGTTGGTATCGCTAATTTTAAAATAGATGTTGATACGTTACCTTCACCTAGAATCTTATTTTTATCTTCATTCATTACAATTCTCCTTCATCTTTGCTTATTTTTAAGTAGTATTGCGGCAATTATGTACAGACATGTTTAAAATACAGCTTATATTTGTATATTGAACAAAGTTCATATCTATTATATTGAACTTTGTTCAATAAGTCAATAATAACATATAACTGTTACAAAATGACTGATATTCATTATTGACCATGTATTGAAAAAGTTATAAAATAGAAGTAGATGCAAACCACAGCATATCTTAAAACTTTCATGAAAAATTCTACTCAGTATGTCTAAAAGATTTCCAATATGATCACTTCATCAAATAACTTAGATCCCATAAACTCTTAACTCATATAAAAGGTGCGTAAAAGTGAATAAAATGTTTTCTGAAGGAGGAGTTAGATGACTTGGACATTGAAAAAGGCAATGTACAGAGGGTATCACAAGATTGCAAAAAGAATCATTGCAAAACAGGAATTCCCTATTCCAGAATTATTAACTGGGGCTGGGTGTCTAAAAAACTTACCTGAATTAGTTAAAGAATATGGCGTTCATAAACTTCTTATTGTGACAGATAAAGTTTTAGTGAGTTTAGGACTTTTAGACGAACTAATTGAAGGATTGAAAGAGGCAGAAATAGACTTCATAATCTATGACGGGGTACTTCCAAATCCAACTATTGAAAATGTTGAGTGTGCAAAAGAGATGTTTGAAAGTAATCATTGTGAAGGCTTCATTGGTTTTGGTGGGGGATCACCAATGGATTGTTGCAAATTAGCGGCAGCTCGTGTAGCAAACCCTAATAAAACTATTCGAGATATGAGTGGTTATTTTAAAGTTAAAATCCCTCTTGCGCCTTTATTTGCAGTGCCTACAACATCAGGAACAGGATCAGAAACTACTGTGGCTGCCTTAGCAACAGATACTCTCACTCATGAAAAATTAATCGTTGGTGATTTGAAGCTGGTACCTAAAGTAGCCGTATTAGACCCAGAATTAACCCTAGGTCTCCCATCACATATTACAGCTGCTACAGGAATGGATGCACTCACCCATGCAGTAGAAGCTTATATCGGTATACATGGAACTGAATTTACAGATGAGCATGCAGAAAAAGCTACTCAAATCATATACAATTATCTCGAAAGAGCTTATGTTAATGGTGAAGATATAGAAGCTAGAGAGCAAATGGCTCTGGCAGCTTATCACGGTGGATTAGCTTTTACAAGAGCATCTGTAGGTTATGTCCACGCAATAGCCCATAATTTAGGAGGTATGTACGGTGTGCCTCACGGCTTAGCAAATGCTGTTGTTTTACCTTATGTACTGGAATACTACGGGGAAACCATAGAAGAAAAGTTAGCTAAGCTAGCAATTGTTGGAGGTATAGGTAAACAAGGAGAGTCTCATCAAGCATTAGCCACAAAGTTCATTGATCAAGTGAAGGTTATGAATAAAGAAATGCAAATCCCTACGAAGATCAAAGATTTAAAGGCTGATGATATAGATATAATTGCTGAAAGAGCTTTGAAAGAAGGTAATCCTACATATCCTGTTCCAAAGATCATGAGTAAAGAGGATTGTATAGCAGTTCTGAGAAAATTATTAAGATAACCAAATCTTTAACCTGATGGATAATAAAAATTCCATCAGGTTTTTTTATTGAACCTATTGACTTTAACCTAAGGGAAAGGTTTATACTCACCATGTTATCGTCAAATTAAGGGATAAAGGAGGCAGTAAGCATGAATGAGTATGTCAATGAGGCGGAGATTGTTCTTAAAGTTGAAGGGTTAAGCAAGACGTATAAAGATATCACAGCTGTTAATAACCTGAGTTTACAAGTTCATCAAGGTGAAATATTCGGTTTGTTGGGTCATAACGGTGCAGGTAAATCCACAACCATTGAATGCATTTTAGGCACTAAAAACGTAGATGGAGGGTGTATCTCGTTACTTGGACTGAATCCCCGACAACAGCGTAAAAAATTATTTGAAAACGTGGGTGTCCAATTTCAAGAATCATCTTATCAAAGCAAAATTAGAGTGGATGAGATATGCAAAATAACAGAATCATTATACAAGAAGACTTTAGATTGGAAAAAACTTCTTAGAGACTTTTCATTGGATCATAAGCATAAGAGTTTAGTATCTCAATTATCAGGTGGTGAAAGACAAAAGTTATCAGTATTACTAGCATTTTTACATCAACCACAAATAGTTTTTCTTGATGAATTAACCACAGGGCTTGATCCCAAAGCCCGTCGTGATATGTGGAAATACATTGAGTTGCTCCGAGATGAGGGGGTCACAATTTTTCTAACATCTCACTATATGGATGAAGTAGAGTATTTGTGTGATCGAATTTGTATCTTAAAAAAAGGTTCTGTTGTAGCCTTTGACACGCCTCAAAATATTCTATTGAAAAGTGAGAAAGAAACCTTAGAAGATGCCTATTTATACTATACAGAGATGGAGGTTATGTAAAGATGAAATCACTGAGCATACTCTTTTATATAGAGCTTAAACTAGCTATCCGAGAATTTTCTGCTATATTTTTTGGGATAATATTTCCCGTAGGAATTGTATTATTAATGGGTGCCATATACGGTGATCAGGTAGCTTATGAAGGAGCATCTTATACCATGATGCAACAATCTTTTGGTGCATTTGTAGCCGTTGGCATATGTGCAACTGGTTTAATGGGGATACCCCTTAGTCTATCGGATTATAGACATAACAAAATCCTCAAAAGATTTAAAGTAACTCCAATTAGTCCTGCACAACTTCTCATAGCTCAAGTAGCTGTTAACTTTTTGACAGCGATTGTATCTGGAATATCTGTTTTTCTTGTTAGCAGTACTATTTTCGGATATACGATGACAGGTACATTAAGCCATTTCATATTGGCATACTTTTTAGTTACATTATCCATTTATGCTCTAGGCATGTTAATCGCAAGTGTTGCTCCCAATATTAAAATCGCTAACTTTCTATGCACCTTGTTTTATTTTCCTATGTTATTTTTATCAGGTGCAACCATTCCATTTGAGATCATGCCAAAGAGTTTACAGCTTGCAGCTCATATTTTTCCATTAACTCACGGCATAAAGTTATTAAAAGGTGTCTCCCTTAATCAATCCATTAAAGCCTTTTCAACAGAGATGGTCATATTAGTCTTAATAGCTCTAGTTGGAACAGTCATTTCTCTAAAATATTTCAAATGGGAATAGATGATTCGTATAATTACTCAAAAAAATATTGACATGACCCTAAGGTAAAAGTTTATACTGATTATAACCGTATCGTTTTTACACTGTGGTTAGACTTTGTTCTTGCAAGCACATTATGTCATGTCACAATTATATGAGGAAAAGTTGGTGATAGAATGTTTTCCATTGGGGTATTTTCAAGCATTAATAAAATTACAACAAAAACATTGAGGCACTATGATGAAATTGGGCTACTTAAACCGGAGTACGTAGATGATTTTACAGGATATAGATATTACTCTTCTAATCAATTACCACGGCTCTATAAAATCAGAACATTAAAACAGATGGGGCTTTCTCTTTGTGAAATAAAGGAAGTTATTGATAACCCTATAAGTATTAATATGTACCTCAAACTAAAAGAACAGGAAATTCAAACGAATATAGATCTTGAAAAAACTAAATTATTGCAGATTCAAAATTATATAAAGGGAATGAAAGGTGAGTTGGATATGCCTTATAATGCTATTATAAAAGAACTACCTGAGGTTATTGTGGCATCCATGAGGAGAGTTGTTCCTGACCATGGAGCCTATTTTACGATCTATCCTGAGATGGGTGAGTACATGCATGAGCAAAAGGTAACATGTGCTGTTCCTGAATACTGCTTTACGATCTATCATGATGGAGAATATAAGGATAAGGATATTGATATTGAAATTTGTGAAGCTGTAACTGACTATGCTCAAGATTCAGAGGACGTGAAATTTAAAAAGATGGATAGAGTGCCAACAGCAGTATGTACACTTCATAAAGGTCCCTATACGACTTTTAACCTTGCATATGGGTTTATTTTCAAGTGGATTGAAGATAACGGTTATAAAGCTATAGGTATGCCAAGAGAATCCTATATTGATGGCGTTTGGAATAAAGAAGATCAAAATGAGTGGCTTACTGAAATACAAGTTCCTGTCAGTAAGATTTAGATGAATGAAAAGCCTGTAGGTAGTCATAATATTACCAACAGGCTTTTGCACCTTTGGATATTGAAAATGAAAATCAAATGTGATAAGATGTTATGAGTTTAAGAGAAAGGAGGCAAATCAATTGAAAAAGCAACCAAAGGATACAAAAATTATTATGGGGATGTCTGGTGGCGTGGATTCATCTGTCGCTGCATTATTATTAAAAGAGCAGGGATATAATGTGATTGGTGTTTTCATGAAAAATTGGGATGAAAAAGATGAGAATGGTGTATGTACTGCTACTGAAGATTATGATGATGTTCGAAAAGTTTGCGACCAAATAGGTATTCCATATTATACGGTTAATTTTGAAAAAGAATACTGGGATCGGGTTTTTACCTATTTTTTAGATGAGTACAAAAAAGGTCGTACACCTAATCCAGATGTATTATGTAATAAAGAAGTAAAGTTTAAAGCTTTTCTAGATTTCGCATTAAAATTAAAAGCTGATTATATCGCAATGGGGCATTATGCACGTGTTGGAGAAGAAAATGGCGAATTTAAATTGTTAAGAGGTGAAGATAACAATAAAGATCAAACCTATTTCTTATGCGCCCTTAATCAAAAACAACTTGCTAAGGCGATGTTCCCTATAGGGCATTTAACAAAGGCTGAAGTTAGAGAAATAGCTATTAGTCATAAACTTCATACAGCAAAGAAGAAAGATAGCACAGGTATATGTTTTATTGGTGAAAGAAACTTTAATGAGTTCCTAAAAAAATATTTACCAGCTCAAAATGGTGACATAAAAACTTACGAAGGTGAAATATTAGGTGAACACTATGGGTTAATGCACTATACCATTGGTCAAAGAAAAGGCTTAGGTATTGGTGGTATTGGATCTGGAGAACCATGGTTTGTTAGTGAAAAGGATCTAGAAAATAATACCCTCTATGTCGTACAAGGATCTAATCATCCAAAACTTTTTTCTAAGGGTTTGATAGCTACAGATGTGAATTGGATCAGTGGTAAGAACATTGAAAAACCACTAAAGTGTACTGCTAAATTTAGATACCGTCAATTGGATCAAGATGTTAGAGTTGAGCCTTTAGAAGGTAACCAAGTAAAAGTTATCTTTCATAAGTCCCAGAAGGCTATAACTGAGGGGCAATTTGTAGTTTTCTATGAAGGAGAACTTTGCCTAGGTGGGGGCATCATTGATGAAGTTATACAATAATTGGACCTAATACTTGCTTAAAAGTATAGGTCCTTTATTTTTTTAGTTCTATTAAGCTTCAACTGCATTTCTGTTTTCTTTCTTTGATTGAGCTTCTTTAATAAGCGCTGAGCCATGACCCATTGGGCAAACTTGGCACCAGCTTCTAGGTTTAAAGAAAATGCCTATAACAATTCCTACAATAAAGGACATCAGCATAAAGCGATAAAAGACTTTAGCTATGACGATAAAGTGGAAACCGTGAACGATAACAGCATAGCTGAGGACAGTTCCAAAAACAGATAACATAATGATTAATATAATGTTTTTAGCTTTCTTAGTTCTTAGCCAACTAGGTAAAGTATGACCTAATGATATTTTACTTAAAAATTTACCAAGGAATGAGCCTCTAGGACAATATTTTGAGCAATGAATTTTACCTCTTCCTTTAAGTGCATGATAGATTGGTGCGCCCATACAGAGAACGCCTAGAATACCAAAACGTATATCAATAATACCAAGGACAAAGAATGTAATGATAATGATCCAGCTCCATTTCATGTGACTTTTATGCTTTTTCTTGTTAGTCATAATAAGTTCCTCCTAAATAAGTTTAATTTTCGTTCCAAGATGTAATAACTAAGTTCAATTTAATCTATATATTATTATATTCAAATAATGCGATATGTCAACTAAAAATATAAAAGTTTTAAAAAAAATTATAGTTTTTAACTATCTTTATCTCTTGATATTTTAAAGCTTATATTAGAAATGGCCTAGAGATTAAAGGCTTTGAATGACTATCAAATTATAATAAATTATGGATTTTATACATAAATTAGTAATAAAATTTATTAATTACCGAATTTGTTATATTGAAATAAAAATAAGAATGTGTTAGTATGTTCATGTGAGAGTGAACAAAAAGAACTTTGCCTATAGTAGTTTATACTTTTTCATAAGGATAAAGAAGGAGGTATTATTATGAATAAGAAGAAAACTGGAATGATGGAGTTCATTAAATTTTATAAAGACAATGGAAAAGCTTTTAAAGCCTATCCATTAAGAGATAAATCACGAATAAAGCTAACACTTGCCAACTTGAAAATAGCAAGACTTGATCCACTTTCAAAGATCTATCAACTTCGAGTTAAAGAATTCAATGATGGTATGATTTATCACTACAGTGGTAAATGGCTAGCGACTAAAGCACTACAAACAAAAGATAAAGAAACATGGTATAAAGCTTTTGATGCTTTCAAAAAAGCAATTCATATTGCTGATGAATTACATCATCATCTAGACACAAAGAGCAATGATGAAATTCATTATGAAACACCGGATATTCATCAAGAAAAAGAAATATTATTTTCTAATGATATTCCCTTAGTACCAGACATAACACCTATTGTTTTATTACAAGGGTCAAGTTATGAGATGGGGTTTCAGTATGCTGAGCAACTCGTTACCATTTACGGTAATTGGATGCTTGAAAGGCATACAGAAAAAAAGTTCAATCAAGATGAAATAGATGAAATTAAAAAGTGGGAAGAGATGCATCAAAAGTATACACCGGAGATCATTGATTTCGTAAGGGGATGGGTTGACTATAGCAAGGATCATGGGATTAATCTTAGTCACAATCAAGTAATGGATTTATGGGTAGGGCATAAGCCCCCAGCTTCATCTTATCTCAATGCAGAGTCGGGAATACCAGAATTACCACCTCTTGCATGTACAGCCATTGCAGCTTGGAATAGCGCTACTGAAGATGGTGAGTTAGTTGTTGCAGCTACAGGTGACCATGATATGAGTTATCAAATTACCATAGTCATGTATCCAGACCATGGAATACCTTTGATCTTCACACCTTTTGAAGCGACAGGAACATTACCAACCATGGGACCTAACTGGTTCTTTGGTCATCCTGGAATGAATCTTGAAGGTCTTGCTTATGTCCACCACGGTGGAGGGCCAAAGTTATTAGAACCAATATCGGAGTGGGGTTATGGTATAAGACGAGGAGCTTCAGTTTTACACAACTTAAGGTATAGTAAGACTGCTCAGGAGGCTTTTACTCAGGAAATGGAATGGCCGATTGGAGATATTGGCTATGGGGATCAAGCTACAGTAGGAGGATTTTATGCTGATGGTAATTATGGCTATGTGATTGAGTCAAGAAAAAGTCCAGTATGTGTACGTGAAACAGGACTTCTAGGGGAGACAGACTATCTCTTTTCGAATAACAGTGTTATGCATCCAGAGGCTGTTAAATCTGATTGGATGAGGAAAATTGATGATTTATGGACATGGGATGCCAATGGCGGGTGGAGACCGAAGGAACCACAAGGTATGACTAAAAACTTAGCTATGATTTTTAAGTGGTTTACTGGAAAGCTTAAAACAGATGAATTAATGTCAAGAGGGATGATGTTTGCTTACTGGAATAGCTATAATCGGAATCTATTCTTAAATACAATGGGTAAAGTACATCATGGTAAGCTATCAACTGATAGCATGAAGCGTATATACAGAACAACTGGAACAATGCCTGTAGGAGATTTTAAGTATGTCAAGCAAGCATATGTTGAACGAGGAGAATGGGGTGTCATATCTGCAGCGCATGCTTCAAATGCATTAGTCGTAGCAATGAAGCCAAGTGAAGGATCTTACTCACTTTGCACAGGGCCAGCTATTCGTGGAGCTGCACCTATAAGTCCTGATCTATCCATATCTATTTTAAACGAAAGAAATGCTTTCTGGGATATAGAATTAGATGATGAGCCAGCAGTTACAGTAGAAGCAGCTAAGAATTTAGCCCATGGATTAGTACTAAGAGCTAAAGATATTTATCAAAGTAAAGAGGTAGAGAATCAACCTAAGGAGATCTTTGAAGAGTTGATTAATGAAGAAAAAGGAATGCAAGAGTTCAATACAGATAATTTATTTGAAATGAATAAAGCTATAAGGAAGTATACACGAATTCATGTTATAGCTAGACAGTTTATCAATTTTTATGAGGAACCAAAAAAATATAGTTATAAGTAAAAGTTCCACCTGTTATGATCTAAGAATAGTTTTTTTCAAGCAATAAATAGAGACTGATTATGCTTTAGTATAATCGGTCTCTATTTCTATAATCTTCCCTTAAGTTATATAGAACTATATTAATTTACATTAATATAGTCATGTTGCTAAAGACTATATTAATGGAGGAGGTGTAATTGTTTATAGATATTATATAGTGCAATATAGAACTATATAAGAGTATGTAATTTGACATAAGTTATTTTATAAGCTATACTTTATAAGAAGCATTTACTAAAAATGAATGAAAATTGTTTTAAATGAGGTGAGAAATGATGGTCTATAGTTTGTATTGTATTTCTTTAAAACTAAAAACACCTTCAGAAAAGGGTAAAAAAATTAATTTTAAAAATAATCAAGAGGATTTACTAGAAGCATTAGAAGAATTTAATAAAAAGTACCGTTCATGGAGCAAGAGATTAATACTCACTAAAATTGAAGATAAATTTTTTAACCTAGTACTTATTATTGAGAAAGATAAAGAAAAAGTTTCTACACGAGAAATTCGTTCTTTTACTGCTTATTTAAATAAAGAAAAAAATTGGTCAGTTTATTCCAGAGAAACCTCAAAACTCTTTGAAGGGATAAAGTTTTCAAAAATTACCTTAGAAGAAGCTAAAGAAATTATTACCACTTTTGATAGTAATACAGAACTTTTTGAACTTCAAAAAGAAAATATAGATTACTTACGCCAAACTCAGAATCAGCTAACTAAAAAAGAAATTAGTGAAGAAAAAAGTAAGATTTCCAATCAGACTAATCATGATTTAAGTGATGAACAAGCAATTGCTATCTTTAATTATTTGATAAAAACAAAAGATTTAGGTATAAATCATAAAGAAAAAAAAGAAAGCATTCTACAAATAAAAGATATACTAACCAATTGGCTTTAATAGTACCAAGCTGCTAATGCATCATTAAGCAAGAATAGTATGGTACAGAAAAGAGAGGGATAAGATAAGATGATTGAATTAAAGAACATTATTAAAACATTTGATGGAAGCAATAATGTTGTTGATAATCTTGATTTAACAATCCATAATGGTGAGTTCATGGTGTTAATAGGAGAGAGTGGCTGTGGGAAAACAACAACAATGAAAATGATCAATCGATTAATTGAACCAACATCCGGTACCATTAAAATTGATGGAAAAGACATCACCAGTATCGACAAGATTGAATTGCGTAGAAACATTGGTTATGTTATTCAAAAAGTCGGTTTATTTCCACACCTTACGGTTGGGCAAAATATCGAATTAATTCCTTCCCTCAACAAATGGGATGATGAGAAGAAGAAGAAACGTGCTTATGAGTTGCTGGATTTAGTAGATTTACCACCAGAGCAGTATTATAGTCGTTTCCCAAGCGAGTTAAGTGGTGGTCAACAGCAGAGGATTGGTGTAGCTAGAGCTTTAGCGGTGGATCCTGACATCATTCTAATGGACGAGCCATTCAGTGCATTGGACCCTCTTACAAGGGAACAGTTGCAACAAGAAATGCTAAAATTACAAGACGAGTTACATAAAACTATTGTTTTTGTTACTCACGATATGGATGAGGCTATTAAGCTCGGTGATCGTATTGCAGTTATGAAAGATGGTAAGATTATTCAATGTGATGCACCAGAAGAGATACTAAAAAATCCTATCAATGATTTTATTGAGTATTTTGTTGGAAAAGATCGTCTATGGCGAACACCTGAAATGCTGTATGCTAAGGATATTATGAATAAGAAAACAGTAAAAATTGGAGCTAAAAGATCATCAGCACATGCAATTGAATTAATGAAGGAAAAAAATACGAATGTACTAGTAGTTGTTGATAGAGATTCTGTGAAGCCGCAACAACCATTAGGCATAGTCGGAATAAGACAGCTCCGTAAAGCTGATAATCACGAGATTAAAATGAAAGATATCATGAAAACAGATATGGAATTTGTCTATGAAGATACAAACCTGTTAGAAGTTTTGAATCTTAGAAAAGAACATAAATTAAGAAATATCCCAGTACTTGATAAAGAAAAGAACTTAAAAGGTATAATTACTCAAACAAGCATATTAAATATATTAACAGAAGTTGTACCAGAGATTGATGAATAATAAATGTGAATTATTAGGAGGGTTTTATGGAGTTTATACAGTTTATTATCGATAGAAAAATGGATATATTAGTAGCACTAACGCAGCATATAAAGATTACCTTTTTTGCAGTAGCACTAGCAATTCTAATAGGCGTGCCTATTGGTATTCTCATTACCCGTAATGAGAAGGTTGCAAATTTTATAATAGGTTTTGCAAATATACTCCAAACATTACCTAGTTTAGCTTTATTTGGTATTATGTTACCATTATTGGGGATAGGTATGACCAATGCAGTTTTTGTTTTATTTTTATACGCATTATTACCAATCATCAAGAATACTTATCTTGGAATAAAAAGTGTCGACCCATCTATTAGAGAGTCTGCAAGAGGAATGGGTATGACAACATCGCAGATATTGAGGATTGTAGAGATTCCATTAGCTCTACCAGTTATCATGGGTGGAATAAGGATTTCAACTGTCATTAATATAGGAACAGCCACTATTGCCAACTTTATAGGCGCCGGCGGACTTGGTGACTTAATCTATAAAGGTATTTCAATGGTTAACTATAATTTGATTCTTGCGGGAGCTATTCCTACAGCAATATTAGCACTTCTAGCAGATGGTGGTCTGGGTCTTCTTGAAAATACCCTTACATCTAAAGGGATAAAAGTATCTAGTAAATAAGCTCAATCCATTAATAGGTACTTTTGATTGTTAATGGTTCTATTTAAATATAAAATACATAAGGGAGATTTTAGATGAGATTATTAAAAAAGTTGATTACAGTAGGATTAATGGTAAGTATTTTATTATCACTAGCTGGTTGCGGTAAGGATGAGAATGTTATCAAGATTGGACATAAGAATTATACCGAAGCACGCATACTAGGGAATATGTTCTCAATTATGATTGAAAATCAAACAAGCTATGAAACAACATTAACTGAACTAGGGGGAACATCTGTATGTTTTGAGGCATTAAAGAGTGAAGATATACATCTCTATCCTGAGTATACGGGGACAGGTTATTCTGTAGTTTTAAAACAAAATACTTTGAAAGATCCAGAGGAAGTTTATAATTATTGTCAAGAGCAATATAATGAACAGTACAATATAACATGGCTTAAGCCTCTAGGTTTCAACAATACTTATACAATGACTGTAAGAAGAGATATGGCAGAAGAATTGAACCTTAAAACAATTTCTGATTTAGTTAAGCATGCCCCTAACTTAGTTATTGGTGCAGAGATGGAGTTTTTAGAAAGATCAGATGGCTTACCAGGACTTAAAGAAGTCTATGGGATTGACTCATTTAAAGAGGAAAAGGGTATGGATATCGGTTTAACCTATGCGGCCTTAAAAGAGGGGAAAATAGATGTTAATGATGCCTATGGAACAGATGGTCGTATTAAGAAATTGGACCTGGTTTCTTTAGAGGATGACAAACAATTTTTCCCACCTTATTATTCTGCGCCTTTGGTTAATGAAGCTTTTATGGCTAATTACCCAGAAGCTGTGGATGCGTTAAACATGCTAGATAATCAGTTTACTGATGAAGAGATGCAGGCATTAAACTTATTGGTAGATGAAGGTGCAGATCCAAAACAAGTAGCAGAAGATATATTACGTGAAAAGGGATTAATCCAATAATTTAAACAAAATGATATTGACAAATCTAATTCACTGACGTATAATCAGAAACATACATTTTTAACCTCATTAAGAAAAAGTGTAGATTGAGAGTAGTAAGTTGATAGATCTATTTACAGAGAGCTAACGGCGGTGAGAGTTTAGCAATGGTATATGAACTGAATGGACTCATGAGCGGAAACTGAAAGCTATTAAAGTGAGTAGGGGTCACGGTTTTCTCCCGTTATAGAGATAGGATATCGGATTTTGATCCCGTATCTGAAAAAGTGATAGAATAAGTTTAAGGCTTAGTCTATAAACATGAGGTGGCACCGCGCTAGTTCGCCCTCTGTATGCATACGCATATAGAGGGCTTTTTTGATGCACTTTTCTCCAAGAGGTCATTATAAGGAGGAAAAGAAGATGAAAAAGTTTATGGTAGGAATAATGATTTTAGTAACAAGTATGGTGGCTATGGCAGGATGCAGTCAAGATGGGAACGAGAAACAAGTTACACAAATAGGATTAACCCAAATTGCTGAACACCCATCTTTGGATATGATCAATGAAGGTATCAGAGATGCTTTGGAGAGTAATGGCTATGTGGATAGTGAAAATATAAAAATTGACTATAAGAATGCTCAAGGAAGTATGGATATAGCCTATCAGATTGCCAACTCTTTTAGTGACAAGGATCTAGTTATTGCGATAACAACACCCAGTGCACAGGCTGCTTTTAATGCATTAGAAGATATACCTATTATTTACTCAGGTGTAACAGCTCCAGAGAGTGCAGGGCTAATAGGAGCTAACATTACTGGGGTCAGTGATATGACACCTATTCAAAAACAATTTGATCTTATGATGGAACTTTTTCCAGAAACTAAAGAAGTAGGTATGGTCTATAATACTAATGAAGTCAATTCAGAGATTCAAGTTCAATTGGCAAAAGAGATCGTTAAAGGCATGGGCTTAGATCTAATTGTCTCTGGGATTACCAATACAGATGAAATGGCATTAGCCATGGATACAGTATTAGAAGAAGTGGATATCCTATATACGCAAGTTGATAATTCTATTGCAGCAGCCTACCCGATGGTCATGGCTAAGGCTAACGAAAAAAGCGTACCTGTTATTGGCGGGGTTGAAGATTATGTTACTCAAGGTGCTATAGCAACTGATGGTATCAACAACTATACTATTGGGTATCAGACCGGAGAAATGATCAGCCGTATTCTTGACGGTGAAAGCATTGAAGATAATCCTTTTGAGACAATTAAAGAAACGGAATTATCACTCAATAAAGAAGTTTTAGAAAAATATAACATAGATATAGACGAAACTTTAGCCAATAAAGCGACAATATATTAATCTATGTGTTAGGTTTTAGTTTCTAGACACATGAAGTAACATATAATCAAAGAAACAGGAGGAGGTAATTTTATGAAGCAGCACAAAACTTATTTAACTGGAATCAAACCTACTGGCATTGCTCATATAGGTAATTATCTGGGTGCTATAAAACCTGCATTAGAGAAAATATCACATAATAAAGACGAACGGCATATCTATTTTATTGCCGATTATCATGCATTGAATTTAATAAAAGATAGAAATCTATTGAAAAAGTATACTTACAGTATTGCTGCAACATGGTTAGCATTAGGACTTGACCCTAATAGAGTCATTTTCTATAAACAGTCTGATATACCTGAGATCTTTGAATTAAGCAGTATCTTAGCTTGTATGACTCCTAAAGGATTAATGAACAGAGCACACGCATACAAGGCCAAGGTAAGTGAAAATATAAAGAAAAAGATCGATCCAGATACAGATGTCAATATGGGGCTTTATACCTATCCTATTTTGATGAGTGCTGATATTCTACTATTTAATACAGATGTGGTTCCTGTTGGGAAAGATCAGGTTCAGCACGTGGAAATTGCAAGAGATATTGCAGAAAATTTTAATAAAACTTTTGGGAATACATTTTCATTGCCTAAATATGTTCTAAATAAAGAAACTGCTATTATAACAGGCTCTGATGGAAGGAAGATGAGTAAGAGTTATCATAATACATTAGAAATATTCGAAACGGAGAAGGTTTTAAAGAAATACGTTTATAGTATGAAGACAGACTCATCACTGCCTACTGATCCAAAAGATCCAGACAACTCAAATCTGTTTAGTATGTATAAGCAATTTGCGACCCAGGATGAAATAAATGATTTAAGAGAAAGATATCATCAAGGTATTGGATGGGGTGAGGTAAAAAGAATTCTATTTAATAAAATAAATGATTATTTAGAAGAACCCAGAGAAAGCTATAAAAATTATACGGATAAGACATGGCTTATTGATGAATTTTTAGAGAAAGGTCGCCATGAAGCACGTCAATTAGCAAAACCCTTCCTTGAAGAGATTAAAAGCAAAATAGGGGTAGGGTGATAATGGGCTATTGATTTTACAATGATCTATGTTATAATAAATATAGTTAAATAAAATATACCATTACCTACATGATTAGCCTTAGATACCAATCCATCTAAGGTTCTTTATTCATTTAGGTATTTTTTTCAAAAGTAACTGACCAAAAGTCATTGTCAGAATTATTTGACATGATTATTAAAATAATAAAGGAGGAGATGGCAGATTTAAGGATTTAGGAACAGAAGAATGTAGTAAGAAACGGTGGCCTACTTAAAGTATATAAATGGAAGCTCTATGAGGTAAGGAAGTGAGAGCATGCGTGTTAAAGTGTATGCACCAATGTTTATTAAGACAGTCAATATTGATGATGATGGCTATGTTGAATTGAAGGATGGTTCTAGAGTAAAAGAATTACTTAGAAGAATAAAAATCCCAGTACCTTTAAGCCCGCTTCTTATGTGTTCAGTGAATTACAAACCCGCAAAAGTGAGTACACCATTAGAAGATGGGGATATTATTACTTTTATCAATATTGTTTCAGGGGGATAAGATTAGTTCAAAGGCCACTATTTATAGGGAGGTATTTCATTGTGAAGGGTTATCAAGGGAAGATACTCATTGTAAATCTGACAACAGGTGACATTGAAACACAGAAAATTGATGATAGCGTATACGAGAACTTTTTATCTGGAGTTGGGTTAGGTGCTTACTATCTTTATCAGAATATACCTACTGGGGCTGATCCATTAGGTCCAGACAATATATTAGGCTTTGTTAGTGGTCTCCTTACTGGAACAGGTAGTTTTATGACAGGACGATGGATGGCAGTGTGTAAATCACCTTTAACTGGAGGGTGGGGAGATGCAAACTGTGGCGGTACTTTTTCACCTGCAATAAAACAGTGTGGGGTAGATGCTATCTTTTTTAAAGGATCATCAGAGAAACCTGTTTATCTCTATATGGATAATAAAGGAGCTCAGTTGCGGGATGCTTCTGCACTTTGGGGAAAAGACGCTATTATGACAGAAGAGATACTTGAAAAAGAAAATTGGATTAAGAAAAAACCTGTTATAGCAACTATTGGGCAAGCTGCAGAGAAGTTGTCATTAATTTCTGGGATCGTGAATGATCGTGGAAGAATTGCTGCACGATCTGGAGTCGGTGCGGTTATGGGTTCAAAGAAACTAAAAGCAGTGGTTCTTGCTGGTTCAAAACCTATCAAATGTAATGACCCAGAGGCTGTAAAAGCAATTAGTATTCAATTTGCAGAAAAAGTAAGGCATACTAATTTCCCCAGTTTTGTTGGCAGTAACATGTTGGCCTTAATAGGTAAGCAAGTGGGAAAGGCAAAAGAAGTCAAACCTAATGACCCAATGCTGATGGCATCATTATGGAAAAAGTGGGGAACCGGCTTTGGTAATACATACTCAGCAACAAGTGGAGATTCTCCCATAAAAAACTGGGGTGGTTCATGTAAAGAATACAATCGGTCCTATTATAAGAAAGTGACAGCAGATAAGGTTAATAAAAATGAAATGAGAAAGTACCACTGCTACTCATGTGCAATAGGGTGTGGCGGTATATGTGATATCAAGTCCAATACTAAGGGGGAGTTTAAGCATACCCACAAGCCTGAATATGAAACGGTATGTGCTTTTTCAGGTTTAGTAATGAATAAAGACTTAGATGCTATCTATTACATTAATGAACTTATGAACCGAGCTGGTATGGATACAATCTCTGGTGGTTCTGCTGTAGCCTATGCGATTGAATGTTATGAGAATGGTATTATCACCAAAGTAGATACGGGTGGTTTAGAACTAACCTGGGGTAATGCAGAGGCCATTGTAGCTCTTATAAAAAAAATGATTCAACGTGAAGGAATCGGCGATGTATTGGCAGATGGAGTAAAACGTGCAACGCAGAGGATTGGTCAAGGTAGTGAATGTTTCGCAATTCATGCAGGCGGGCAAGAGCCGGGTATGCATGATTCACGATTTGATCCAATGACTGGTGTACATTATAGTGCAGATCCTACTCCTGGACGACATACTATTGGTGCAGCTGTCTACTATAATGCCATGTCTTTATGGGATAAAGTATCTTGGGCTCCTAAGGTTACAAAATATCTTAAAGATGAAGAATATGTACCTTCGGATGAAGAAGCGTTAAAGAGTGTTGCAGGTAGTTGTTATAAACAACTAACAGATGGTGTTGGAGGATGTTTATTTGGTATGATACTAGGCGTTCATCATTGGAAAATGTTTGAATGGCTTAATGCAGCGACAGGATGGAATAAAACACCAGATGAATACATGGAAATGGGTAAGCGTATGCAAACATTACGTCAATTGTTTAATATTAAGCACGGTATCAATCCAATGGATTTTAAACTACATAATAGAATGGCTGGAAAGCCACCTCTGGAAGAAGGTCCATTAACAGGTAGACAGGTGCCTATTGAAGAAATGATGATGCTTCATTGGAAAAATTTTGGCTGGGATGAGGAAACAGGTCGACCACTTGAAAGTACCGTTGAAACACTAGACTTACAAGAAATCGTATAGGGGTGATGGAAATGGATAAAGGAAAACCAGTAGTTGATTATAAGACCTGTATGGCTTGTGGTATCTGTATTCAAGCATGCCCGTTCAGTTGTTTAGATTTAGTGAAGGCAGATATTGATAAATATAAAAAAGCTTATCCTGGATTAGTAGATAATCAGCGTTGTACCAGCTGTGGATTATGCGATAAAGCATGTCCTGTCAGCGCGATTACCTTAGTCTGAAGTGACATAAGAAATGCACATGATCCATTTATCATGTGCATTTCTTATGTTCATAATTATTTGATGAAGCTCATTATTTTAGAATTATATTACAAAATTATATATTAATTGATAGGAGTTAGCAAATAATGTATAATGGTGTGAGTGAGAAATGAAAAGGGGGAGTGTATATGAGACTAGATGAATGTACATGGAAAGAATTAAAATCCTATACAGAAAAACAGAAAGGATTAATTATACCAATTGGTACTTGTGAACAGCATGGTCATCATCTTCCACTAAATACAGATGTGTTGGTTTGTGAATACTTTTCAAAGGTGTTATCAGAAGAATCAGGAATGTTAATCGCTCCAACGATTAATTATGGAGTAAATTTAAGTTGCGATAAAAATTATACAGGAACCACTAGTATATCTGCTGAAACGCTTACACAAACAGTTAAAGAAATTGTACAGTGGTGGCAACATCAAGGGTTTAAGGACTTCTATCTATTATCTTATCATGGTGAGCCCAAACATATTCAGGCACTAAAGACTATTCATAATAAGTGTCATGTTTTAGAACTTTACGAAGGTGATTATGAAGGGATATTAGAGAAGCAAAACCGTGTTATGCATGCCTGTGAAGGAGAGACATCACTGATGATGTTTTTATATCCAGACAGAGTTAGAGAAAATATGATGACAGACTTTTACATGCCAGAAGAAGAGTTTGATCATTTTGTGGCCAATAACCTGTGTTTCGATACGGATAAAATGCCTGGTAATCATGGCTACGCAACAGCTGCGACAAAAGAAAAAGGAAGAATGATTGCTGATACTATTAAAGAGAATATGATGAAGTGGTATAATATTAATTCGATTAATCATTAGTAGAAACTAGACTAGTTGTTAACTATTAATAGATAGGGGGGATTGTTTTGAAAAAAATATTTGTACCAATGACACAAGCTTATGCTAGTGAGATAGCCTATGAGTGGAAATATGATGGTGAATACGCTTTTTACGATATGACAGCTGATGAGGAAGATTTACAACTTTTCTTAGACCCGAAACAATGGGAAAATCTTTTTGCAGTTGTTAACGAGGAAAATGAACTAATCGGTTTTTATAGCTATTTTTATAACAATGAAATATTGGAATTAGGTTTTGGCATGAAACCTCAATTGACTGGAAAAGGATTGGGTTCAGAGTTTGTATTTTCAGGAATCCAATTTGCTCAGAAACATTTCAAATATGAACAAGATTATATCATGTTATCTGTTGCAAAGTTTAACAAGCGTGCCATTAAAGCATACGAGAAACTTGGATTCAAGCCTGTGAAAGAATTCATTCAAGAAACCAATGGTGGACAATATGAATTTATTAGTATGAAGTTAGACTTAATCAATTATGGCTATTAAGGGGAAAAAATGAAAATATTATATGGAACGACCAATCAAGGTAAGTTAAATTACATGAGAACCCAATTAGATGGTTTAGGATTAGAGGTTTTGAGCATAAATGATATTGATGAAAAAGTAGAGGACGTTGAAGAAAACGGTAATCTACCTGTGGAGAATGCAAGAGAAAAGGCATTGGCATATTACAAGGCAACAGGAATACCTGTATTCTCTTGTGATTCTGGATTATTTATTGATGGATTAGATAATCAGTCTCAACCTGGTGTTCATGTTCGCCGAGTAGGTGGGAAGAATCTCAGTGATGAAGAAATGATTAGTCATTACTGTGCAGTTGTTGCAGGGCTAGGTGGAGAAGCAAAAGCACAGTATAAGAATGCCATATGTTTAGTACTCAGTGAGACAGAGATTTATGAATACCATGGTGATGATCTTTCCTATGAGAAATTTATTCTGACGTCTGTTCCTCATATTAAGAGACAGGTCGGCTTTCCACTGGATTCAATTAGTAAAGATATACGGTCAGGGAATTACTTCTATGATATTAAAGAGGATGAATATGTCCAGTTAAAGAGTGATCAAATCGCAGATGCATTCAGACGTTTTTTTATAGAAAACCTTGGATTAAAAGGTGAAGCATTTATAGAAAAGGCTCTTAAGAGAAGCTCTGTTATAGCAGAACTGGAAGGGAATTTAAATCAAGGAAAGACAACTGCTTTAGCAGAATTTTGGGCTATGATTGAAGATCATGGCGCGCCCATTATTGAAAATTTATCCGATGATAAAAAGCACAGTCTTGTCACCTTTATCTATAAAGGGGATGAAACGGTTGATAATGTACTGGTTATTCCTGAAATAGAGGAAGGTCAATCCTTAGAATATTCAATGGACAGATTACTTGACACAAATCTATGGTATTTAACATCTAAAGTTAGAAATGATATACGATTTGAATATTTCTTATCAATTAACGATCCACTTGATGATGATTGGGATCGAAGAATAGAGCAATTGTCTCATGATCAATTAAATAAGAACTTTTTATTAGTTGAGGACGAAAATGAAGATGACAATGAGATATTATCTCATGTAATTATGCCACGTGCAGAGGAGCATGTGTGGGTAAAGGAAAAAGAAAATATCTCTAAGGGTACAATGAAAAAGTACATGATTTATATCAATAAATTGGGTGAAGAAAGAAGAGTAAGAGTCTATACACCACATGGATATAATGTAACAAATGATCCTTATAAGTTTATGGTGTTAACTGATGGAGATGAATATATAAACATCCTTTCAACAAAAGCTGTTCTTGATAATTTAATAGCTGAAAAAAGAATATCCCCCACTGTCGTACTGTTTATTGATTCTACCGATACAAGGGAAGAAGAATTAAGCTGTAATGATATATTTTTAGAGGTGTTGGCAGATGAGCTCATGCCGTGGTTTAGAGCAAATTATCATATATCTTTAGATCCTAAAGACGGTATCATTGGTGGATTAAGCTTAGGTGGCTTAACTGCAGCATATATTGGTTTGAAGCAATCCCATCTCTTCGGCAATGTATTATCTGAATCAGGAGCATTTTGGTATAAACCAGATAGATGTGAAGAGACTGAAAGAGCTTGTTGGATGAGCAAAAAATATAATCAAGTAGATAAGTTACATCTTAAGTTCTATCTTAATGTAGGCATACTTGAAGAATTTGATAACATGATTGGTGTCAATAGAAAGTTAAGAGATATACTACAAGCAAAAGGGTATGATGTTATATATGAGGAATTTAAAGGAGGTCATGATTATTTATGCTGGGGAGAAACATTAGCTAATGGCTTGATGGCATTAATTGGACAGTGATAGAGGAGGTGGTTTTATGGCTGTTCACGAATTTGATAATCAGATGCTGTCAGATGATAGCTACTTGGAAGGACATATTCGGTACTTAGTCAGAAAAAGTGGACTAATGTACAGCGTACATACTTACCTTGTACTCTAAATCTTGATGTAGCTAAGGCTTTTAGTAACTTTAATGAAAACAGTAAATATAAAAATTCTTATCTCATAAAATTAACAACTTCCGTCGATAAAATCTTCATGACTTACTTGGAAACAGAAGTTATGAATAATCAATATGAAGAGGCTGAGGTTATCCTTTTATACGATGAGATAATGACAATATAAGATATAATATCCTATTTTTAAGGTTTTTCTGCTCAAATTCTTGATAAACTATTGTCAAGAAAACAAATAGCCGTTATAATAAGATGGGATGAGTCAGCGTTCATGATTCAAACTCCTATGATAGGTAAACTTATCAATAGGAGTTTTTTAATGACTTGAACAGTTAAGATGACATGAAGATATAAAGTGTATCAACTTATGACTCAAATCATGAATTAGTAAAGCTCTAGTTACATAACTAGCCGATACTATTTCAGTTTAAATGTGGCAATGGCCGCAATTGTCCTATCCGCTAAAAACAATTTTCATTGAGAAAGGGAAGAATGATTATGAAGTACACTCATGAAGTAACAAACATGTGCTGTGTTGCAAAAGGTCCTAATCATGGTCCAGCACCTATTCCTCAAGAAGGAAAATGGGTACAAGCTAAAGAGGTTAAAGATATTTCTGGTTTAACACATGGTGTTGGCTGGTGTGCGCCTCAACAAGGTACAACAAAATTAACGTTGAATGTTAAAGATGGTATCATTCAAGAAGCATTAATTGAAACTATCGGTTGTTCTGGTATGACACACTCTGCAGCTATGGCTTCAGAAATTTTGCCTGGTAAAACTATTTTAGAAGCACTTAACACAGACTTAGTTTGCGATGCGATTAACACAGCTATGAGGGAATTGTTCTTACAAATTGCTTATGGTAGAACTCAAACTGCATTTTCAGAAGATGGTCTTCCAGTAGGTGCTGGTTTAGAAGATTTAGGTAAAGGTCTTCGTTCACAAGTAGGTACTATGTATGGTACTCTTGATAAAGGTCCACGTTACCTTGAAATGGCAGAAGGTTATGTTACTGAAATTGCTGTAGATGAAGATGACGAGATTATCGGTTATAAATTCGTACATTTTGGTAAAATGATGGATATGATTAAAGGCGGCATGGAAGCAGCAGAAGCTTTAGAAAAAGCGACTGGTACATACGGCAGATTTGCTGACGCTGTTAAAACGATAGATCCAAGACACGAATAGGAGGTTTGTAAGGATGCCATTATTTGAAGGATACGATAGAAGAATTGAAAGTATTGAAAAAGCTCTTAAAGAATTCGGTATTGGTTCTTTAGAAGAAGCTAAGCAAATTTGTGATGATAAAGGGATCGACGTGCATGAACTTGTAAAGTCTATCCAACCAATTTGTTTTGATAATGCATGTTGGGCTTATACATTAGGCGCAGCAGTAGCTATAAAGAGAGGTATTACAGTTGCAGCCGATGCAGCTGAAGCAATCGGAGAAGGTCTTCAAGCGTTTTGTATTCCAGGTTCTGTAGCTGATCAAAGAAAAGTTGGAATCGGTCATGGTGGTTTAGGAGCTATGCTATTAAGAGAAGAAACTAAATGTTTTGCTTTCTTAGCTGGTCATGAATCTTTTGCTGCTGCTGAAGGTGCAATTGGTATTGCTCGTTCTGCAAACAGAGTTAGAAAAGAGCCATTAAAAGTCATTCTTAATGGTCTTGGAAAAGATGCTGCTCAAATCATCTCAAGAATTAACGGATTCACATATGTTCAAACACAATTTGATTATACAACTGGTGAATTAAACATTGTTAAGGAAAAAGCTTATTCTCAAGGTGAAAGAGGTAAAGTAAGATGTTTTGGCGCTGATGATGTACGTGAAGGTGTTGCAATTATGCACAACGAAAGCGTAGACGTTTCAATCACAGGTAACTCAACTAATCCTACTCGTTTCCAACATCCAGTTGCAGGAACATACAAAAAAGAATGTAATGAAGCTGGTAAGAAATACTTCTCAGTAGCTTCTGGAGGTGGTACTGGTAGAACACTTCACCCAGATAATATGGCTGCTGGTCCTGCTTCTTATGGTATGACTGATACAATGGGTAGAATGCACTCTGATGCACAGTTTGCAGGTTCTTCATCTGTACCAGCTCACGTAGAAATGATGGGGCTTTTAGGTATGGGTAATAACCCAATGGTAGGTGCTACAGTAGCAGTAGCAGTTGCTATTCAAGAAGCAATGAATAAATAATCTAATGAATAATGAAAAGAGTGGTTAAGTTAACCACTCTTTTTTTTACTTTTCTCTTTTCCAACATGTAGTTTTAGTATATAATATTGCTTATAGTGGAAGATACTAACGGGTGGTGACAGATTGGATATACAAAAGAATATTGAGTGCATTAAGCAGATATATCCTGAGCTGATTATAAAGGATTATAGACAAAATAATTTGGGGCAGAATAATACAATTATTATCGTTAATAATGAGGTTATTTTCCGTTTTCCTAAATATGAAGAAGGTATTAAATCACTAAAATTAGAAACAAAAATTCTTGAGAGCATTAAAGGAAAGTTATCTGTTCCTATACCCTATCCTCAATACAAATCTTTCGAATCCAATAAAGTTGGAGACGTATTCACAGGTTACTCTATGTTGACAGGAAAGCCTCTATTACAGAAGTTATTTCTCAATATTAAAGATCAACAAGGAGTAGCTAATCGATTAGCGTTATTTCTTAGAGAACTTCATTGTGTAGAAGTGAAGGCCTTTAGTGACATATTGGATTGTGAAACGAAAGATCTCTCTTATTGGTATCAATTCTACTTGAACGTAAAAGAATTGCTATACAGCTACATGAGAAAAGATGCTGTCGATAACCTAGAAAAGTTCTTTCAAGAAAACATCAGTGAGGAGCTTCTATCGTTTAAACCTACATTAGTACATGGTGATTTTGGACCAACCAACATATTATTTGATGAGGTAACTGAAAGTATAACAGGAATTATTGACTTTGGTAGTGTAAGCATAAGTGATCCAGCTTATGATATTGCTTCTATGATAGGACCCTTTGGCTATGGTGAAGATTTTATCCATAAGATGATTGACATATATCCTCAGATTACAAAATACCTTAAGAGAGCTAAGTTTTATGCGGGTACATTTGCCTTGCAGGAAGCATTGTTTGGTATTCAACATAATGATCAAAGTGCATTTAATGATGGGATAGCTTATTATAGATAATTTTAATCTATAGTAACATAAACATATTTATTTCGTGATAACAAAATATTATGGGGATGGAGAGATGTTATGAAAAAACGATTAAACAAATTGTGATCTTGACACGTTGTAAGGTGGAAGTCTTCAAGATTCTACCGAGGACCTCCTTAAGAAATTTGTATGAATGAACATATAAATTTTAGGAGGAAAGAAATATGATATATTTATTTAAAATAGCATGGAAATATGCAGAAAAAGAACGTTGGAAGTTAGCAGTCAGCTATGTATTGCATACGATATCATTTTGTGGTCAATTGCTTCAACCATATGCCTTTGGCCAATTCATTAACACACTGCAATTACATGGACTTAACCAACTATCAAGAGCCTACCAATGGATTGGTATCTACTTAATAGGTTTTTTTATTTTTCAATTATTTCATCATTCAGCTAGATATTTCGAGATGACAAGTGCTTTAAATAATCAAAAGCGCTTTGTTGGAAGTATGTATAAAAAAGTGTATAAGTTACCAATGAAATGGCATATAGATAACCATTCAGGCGAAACAGTTAATCGTATTAATATAGCAGGGCAAGCAGTTAGAGATTTCTGTTTTAGTCAGTATAAATATTTAGAGAATATATTTATGTCATTAGGTCCTATCATTATGCTAATGATTATTTCCTGGGAGATTGCCTTAATCAGTTTAGTGCTTACAAGCATCAATTTATTAATAGCAGCACGCATGAACAAAGCTATTCATCCAATATTAGGACGTATCAATGAATCCTTTCATAAGCTTACGGCACAGCTCATTGACTTTGTTGGTAATATAAAGACAATTATCATGTTTCATCTAGGTAAGAGTACAAAAGAAGAGATAGATAAGAAGTTCAACAGGTATTATAAAGAATTCATGAATGAGTTTAGAATCAATCAACCCAGATGCTTTATTATTGCTTTTGGTGGAATTTTAACAGAGGTTGTAGTGATCCTCTTCTACATCAATAGTCACCGCTCTATTAATGAAGTGATTATGATTGGATCTTTAGTGATTATAGTTAATTATTTCAAACAGATGCGAGAAGCATTCTTTGAAATGACAAGTAACTTCTATGAGACTTTACGATGGAAAGCTGCTATACAATCTGTTAATCCTATTCTAGAAGCTTCCGAAACTCAACGATTGACTAAGAAACAAGATGATGTAAATACTTGGGAGATCTTAAGTTTTCAAAATCTTAACTACATCTATGAAAATAGTAAAAGGGGAATTAAGGGTTTAGATTTTAATATTCATAAAGGTGAAAAAATAGCAATTGTTGGCTTAAGTGGATCAGGAAAAAGTACGTTATTGAGTATCTTATCAGGTCTTTTTCAAGCAGATGATAATTACATCATTGAGAATAAAGGCAAGAGAATTGATTTAGGAACTCTAACAGAATCCACACTAATGATAGCTCAAAATCAAGAGATTTTTGAAAATACTCTTCTCTATAACATCACATTTGGTTATGATGCATCACAAGAAAAGCTTAATGAAGTAATAGAACTTGTGCAACTTCAAGATGTCATTAAGCGATTACCAGAAGGGATTCATACCGATGTACGTGAAAGAGGTGTCAATCTATCAGGTGGAGAAGGACAACGCTTAGCATTAGCTAGAGGATTATATTTTGCTAAGGATAAGCAAATTATTCTGCTTGATGAGGCAACAAGTCATCTAGATGCTAGTAATGAGAAGAAAATCATTGAAGGATTATTCAAGAAATATAAAGAGCGTTGCGTACTTGCCACAATGCACCGTTTAAATGTATTAGATCTCTTTGATAGCATATGGGTTATGGAAGAAGGTCAAATAGTTCAGCAAGGATCATTTGAGAAACTTAAGAATATTGAGGGACCATTTCATGATTTATGGAATGCATATAAAAGTAAGAATGAAATAATGAAATAATAATAAACCTCTGCTTTACTCCTTCTGGGTGAAGCAGAGGTTTTCTTATCCTAGTATAGGAAAGTTGATAAACTTTAAAGAGTGTTGTATACTGTGATAAATTGGCTATTTTTAATTACATGATTTATAGGGGGAAATATCATGAGTGAATATTGGAATAAGCGATTTGAAAATGGTGGAAGAGTTTGGGGTGACGAGCCCAGTTACTCAGCCTATGTAGCGGAAAAACTTTTTAAAAAAGAAGGGATAAAGAGTGTTCTCATTCCTGGTTCTGGATATGGAAGACATTCGAACTTTTTTTATAAGAAAGGTTTTCAGGTTGAGGGAGTTGAGATATCTAAAGAAGCTATTCGTTTAGCTACTGAAACAAATGACAAGATTCACTATTACCATGGTTCTATATTGGACTTGGATAATCAGAAAAAGTATGATGCTATCTATTGTTTTAATGTATTACATCTTTTTTTCGAAGAGCAGCGTCGATTGTTTATTGAGAAATGTGAATCTATGTTGAATGATAATGGTGTTGTATTTTTTACTGGATTTAGTGATCAAGAAGAAAGTTATGGCAAAGGACAGGAGTTCGAAAAGAACACTTTTGAACATAAAAAAGGAAAGCCCATACATTATTATACTGAAGATGATATGAGGAAAGAATTCAAGAGATTTGATATACGAGATACTGGTCTACTTCATGAACCAGAAAATCATGGTGAAGGTGAGCATGTACATATACTAAGATATATCTATGCAGCAAAAATGAGCTATTAGAAGAGAGGGCGATTTCATGGTATGTCCGAACTGCGGAGAGAAGATAGATATCCATTCAAGAAACTGTAAATTCTGTGGTACCTTTATTGCTAAAACTCATGAACTTAGTAGTCGATCAAAAACTATATCAAATGTATTCCCAACTATGGACACAGAAGAAATTAAGATTTGTCCTGAGTGCAGTGAAGTGAATAAATCACATGCCGTTTTATGTCAATATTGTCAAGCAAACTTAAGTCATATTGACATAGTGGAAAAAGATAGTAGTTACATTATAAAAAGTGCTGTAAAGGACATTAGAAAAGACAAAACAAGAAAAATCATTAATTGGTCTTTAAGCATACTATTACTATGTTTATACGTATTTGCACTTATTTATGGTACAAGCCATTCCACAAGTACCGACTTCATGCAGCTTTATTTTGGAGCAGTTATTACAGGGAGTTTTGGTTTACTCAATCTATTTGTACCAGAGCTATTTTTTTATCTGAAACACGGTCTTTGGATTGATAATGCGGAACCTTCGGATTTCTATTTGAGTTATGCAAGATTTGGTGGATATATATTTGTTGTTGTAAGTATTGGTGTACTTATACTAAGTATTTTATAAACTAACGCCATCCCTATCTCAAATCAATAATTGTACATCGATTACTTAGTAAATCCATGTGCATTATTTGATGACGTAGGTACTGGCCTTTACCAGTGATAACTTTAATAGCTTCTGAAACCTGCACAGAAGCGGCAAAAGCGGGACTAAAAGCAGGGTTGCCCATGGATTGAACATTAGTATCATCAGCTTTTTCATAAAGAATGTTTAATGTACGATCGCCAGGATAAATTGTACTCACCTGTGCACACCAACCGTTTATGGCACCATGAATCAAAGGTATATCTATTTTTTCACAAGTATCCTGTATTAATAATTTTGTACTTATACGATCAACAGCATCGATGACTAGATGATGTTGCTGCAATAATTCAATACTATTATCTTTGGTTAGTATTTTGTGAAGATAATGTACTTTTATATCTGAGTTGATCAAATGAACCCTTTCTGATGCAACAACTGCTTTAGACCTCGATAAATTAGATTCTAAAGAAAGTAATTGACGATTTAAATTATTTTTCTCAAAAACATCACCGTCAATGAGTGTTAAATGACCAATACCTATTCGTGCAAGCATTTCAATAAGGTAGCCACCAAGACCACCACATCCTACAACACAGATTTTTGCCTCTTGCAGGTTCTTAAAATCTTCTTGAGAAACAGCTGGATAATTACGTATAAACCTTTCATTCATTTTCTCACCTCATAGTTCAATTGACTCTCTCATTCATAAAGCCTCTATATAAATCATAAATGCTATTTTAAATACATGCAAGGATTTTTAGCAATCTAAAAAGTATGTCTAGACGAACAAAAGGAAAGATTGCTATAATAGAAAAGATGAGATGATAAAGAAACTAATAAATTATTTTATTTTAAATAGAATTGGAGACATAACGAGTATGCATATATTATCATTAGAAAACATTAGTAAAAGTTATGGTGAGAAAATATTACTGAATAATATCAGTTTAGGTATAGATGAGAGCGATAAAATTGGTATCATTGGAATCAATGGTACTGGGAAGTCTACTTTACTAAAAATCATTGCAGGCATTGAGACAACAGATGCTGGTCAGATTATAAGAAAGAATCAAATGCGAATTGAGTACCTTTCACAAGATCCTGAGTTTGACCCAAAAGCAACGGTAATCGAACAGATTTTTAAAGGGAATAGTCCTGAAATGATCTTGATGAGACGATATGAAAGTATTCTTGAGAAAATTGAAGTCGGTGATATGAGTTATAATGATGAACTATTAAAACTTCAAAATAAAATTGATGAATTACATCTTTGGGAATTAGAAAGTGCTGCAAAAACAGTCTTAACAAAGTTGGATATAAAAGATTTTGGTCGACAAATGGGTGTTTTATCCGGGGGGCAGAGAAAAAGAGTTGCGTTAGCTTCAGCGTTAATTGCTAATAGTGATTTATTGATTCTTGATGAACCAACTAACCATATGGATAGCGATAGTATTACTTGGTTAGAAGAGTATCTTAATCGACGTAAGGGCGCTGTAATTATGATTACACATGATCGTTATTTCTTAGATCGCGTTACGAATCGTATCATTGAATTAGATGGGGCAAAGTTATATTCTTATGATGGGAATTACAGTCTTTTTGTTGAGAAAAAGATTGAAAGAGATGCCATTGAAGAAGCTTTAGAACGTAAGAAGCAAAATCTATATAGAACAGAACTAGCATGGATTAAAAGAGGAGCTAGAGCACGTTCGACCAAGCAAAAAGCACGTATTCAACGATTTGATTCATTAAAAGAAAGTTTGAACACCGCTAAAAAGGACGAAATGGATATATCAGTATTGGGGTCCAGACTGGGGAAAAAGGTTATTGAGTTGGAGCAGGTTTGCAAATCCTTTGAAGATATAACGTGTATTAAGAATTTTAGCTATATATTATTAAGGGATGACCGAATTGGAATACTTGGACCTAATGGAATCGGTAAATCCACATTAATGAATTTAATTGCTAATCGTTTACAACCTGATTCTGGTACAGTTGATAGAGGAGAAACAGTTAAGGTAGGCTATTTTTCACAAGAAACTTTTCATTTAGACAATCAAATGCGAGTATTAGATTTTGTACGAGAAATAGCTGAGTATTTGCCTCTAGCTAATGGACAGCGTATATCTGCATCAAAGATGCTTGAACGCTTCTTGTTTCCATCTAACCTACAGTATAGTTTGATTGGCAAGTTATCTGGGGGTGAAAAAAGAAGGTTGCATCTACTCAGTGTCTTGATGGAAGCTCCTAATGTGTTATTATTGGATGAGCCTACCAATGATTTAGATATTGCAACTCTTACAATTTTGGAGGATTTTATTGACTACTTTAATGGACCTGTTATGGCTGTATCCCATGATAGGTATTTCTTAGATCGAATATGTGAAAAAATATTTTCCTATAAAGGTAACGGGGATATTGAGATCTATCCTGGTAATTATACGGACTATATGGAAAGAATAGCTAACCAAGCGATAGAAGGTGTTATAAAACCAGAACAGACTGGTAAACAGAATTATAAAAATAAGGATGAAAAGTTAAAGTTCAGTTATAAAGAGAAAATAGAGTTTGAGGAGATTGATGATGTCATCGAGGTCCTAGAGCAAAAACTATTACAACTTGAAGAGGAAATGGAAATTCACGCAACTCAATACACAAAAATTCAAGAACTCATGGAAGAAAAAGCTGCTACAGAAAAGATGTTAGAAGAAAAAATGGAGCGATGGTCTTATCTTAATGTACTTGCCGAGAAAATAGAAGAGCAAAAGAACAAACAATAAAGGTGTGGACTTATATCCGATAATTAAGGGTATAAGTTCTTTTGTTTCTAAAAATTTGATGGAGAAAGCACATGTTTAATATATATCAGCATGAAGTCCAAACAAAAGGGGGGAGGGACCTATTAAACATGTGCTTTGTATAGAGAATCAATTAATGATGGTAAGCAAGTATTTCTTGTTCAAGTGATGCCATTAATTGATCTACTTTTAAAATTTCTTTGACCTCATGAACACGTGCTCCTGAGAATACAAGACCATTCTTCCCTTCAACGGCATCAATTAATGCTTGAGATATACAATAAGGTGTTGTTTTAGGATCACAATGGCCAATACAACGAAAACACTTTTTGACTGGAATATTACCTTGATCTGTTTCTTCAATGAAATTATTGTATATCGCTCGACCAGGCAAACCAACAGGACTCTTAATTAAGCGTACATCTTCTTTTTTAGAGTTAACATAAGCTTCTTTAAAGCTTTGATCTGCATCGCATTCATCTGTAGCGACAAAGCGAGTACCCATTTGCACACCTTTTGCACCTAAAGATAAGATTTTACCGATATCGTTACCATCCATAATACCACCTGCTGCAATAACAGGGATCTCAACATTGTACTCTTGCTCTAACGGCTTAATTACTTTAAGAACATCCTGTACAATCTCTTCTAAAGACTGGTTACTCTTATTTTCAAGCTCATCTGCTTTGAAACCTAAGTGTCCACCTGCTAGAGGACCCTCAACAACAACAGCATCAGGTAAGCGATCTTGTTTTAGCCACCTTTTAATGATGATTCGTGCAGCTTTACCTGAAGAAACGATAGGTGCAATTTTAGTTTTTGACCCTTTTACTAATTCGGGTAACTGAATTGGTAGTCCAGCACCTGAAATAATTAAATCTATTTTTTCTTTAACGGCTGCTTTAACAACTTCATCATAATGACGCATAGCAACCATGAAATTGACTCCAATGATTCCTTCTGGACTTAACTTACGAGCGCTAGTAATTTCTTCTTTTAGTGCTTTTAAGTTATTTTTTAGTGGATCTAATGAAAAATCCTTAGCTTTATAGCCTATTTGAACACCTGAAATAATGCCGATTCCACCAGCATTAGCAACGGCTGAAGCTAATTTTGCTCCGGATACACCAATACCCATTCCGCCTTGGATAATTGGCAGTTTAGCTTTTAAATCGCCTATTTTTAAACTTGGTATATTCAAGTTCATTCCTCCTACATAATAAGTAAATCAAATAATTTGATAATCAAAGTATATATGAAAATCATGTTTTTGTCAAATTAAATACCAAAAATAAGCAACATGAATGTTGCCGTTTTCATACCCACATATGATGAGTTGAGACAATATATATTGTCTAAAATGGTAATTAGCGTTAAAATGTATGGTATGTAGAGTGTTATATTGGAGGTGATTTAATGATTTACATGTGGGGAGCTAGATATCCTTATACGACCTATCATTATTATCAATCAACCACATTAATTAAATGCAAAAATTGTGATTATAAGGGTAACGCTTATGTCTGTAAAATAGGAAATTGGTTCAATTTCGTTTTTATCCCACTATTTAAATATCATATTGAATATTATTCTGTCTGCCCACAATGTGGTGGTCATCAGCGACTTAATGACAGCAAAGGTAAACAGGTAGTGCAAGATAAAAAGCCAAGGTTCAAGTTTAATAACTGGGAAGATGAACATATCTATCTTGATAATACTCCTAGCAATTTTGCAAGTCTAGACCTTTACCTCATATTTAACGCCCATATTAAAAATATTCAAAGTAAAAGCACATGAATTGAGAATTGTGTACTTCCTATTTTAAAGCAGAATACAACTGGTAAAAAAAACAACCTATATTAAGGTTGTTTTTTTTGTGCATAATATTGATAACGATGACAAATTTGAACTAGAATAGATTCAAAATGACAAATCCTAACTAAAGACTTGATAAATTACGGATTTACATGTACTATTATATAGGCGTTATAATACGCGTTTAATATGGAAGGAACGATAAAATGTCTAAGAAAAAGATTATCAATATAGCAGTAATAGCCCACGTTGATGCAGGGAAATCTACATTAGTAGATGCTTTTTTAAGTCAAAGTGGGGTTTTTAGAGAAAATCAAGAAGTAGTTGATTGCGTAATGGATAGTAATGATCTTGAGCGCGAGAGAGGTATAACTATCTATTCTAAGAATTGCTCTATAGAATATAATGATTATAAAATTAATATTGTAGATACACCAGGTCATGCTGACTTCTCATCGGAAGTTGAACGAATCATCAAAACTGTTGATACAGCGATCCTATTAGTTGATTCCAGTGAAGGACCAATGCCTCAAACACGATTTGTATTAAAGAAATCTCTTGAAAGAGGATTAAGACCAATTCTCTTTATAAACAAGATTGATAAAAAAGATCAGAGGGCTGAAGCAGTAGTTGATATGACTTTTGATCTTTTTGCAGATTTAGATGCTAATGACGAACAGTTAGATTTCCCAATTGTTTATGGTATTGCTAAAGACGGTATTGCTAAAAGAGATATGGTTGATGACAGTCAAGATTTAGAGCCTCTTTTTGAACTATTGGTCAATCATGTAGAGGCCTATGAAGATAAGGATGATGAGAACCTTCAAGTTCAAATTTCTTCATTAGCATATGATGATTACATTGGAAGACTTGGGATAGGTCGTATTACAAAAGGCACAATAAAGAGTGGTCAACAAGTTTCAATTTCTAAAAGAGACGGTTCTGTTGCTACTGGTAAGATTACCAAACTTTTTGTATATGAAGGACTTAATCGTGTAGAGAAAGAAGAAGCGTTTAGTGGTGATATTGTTGTTATAGCAGGGATTGCTGATATATCAATAGGTGAAACAATTTGCGATATTTATAGCATTGATCCTCTTGAAATGATTGAAATCGAAGAACCGACTTTATCAATGAATTTTCTTGTTAACGATTCACCCTTTGCTGGTAAGAGTGGAAAATATGTAACGACGAGACATATTCGTGCTCGATTAGAAAAAGAACTAGAAGTTAATGTAGGTTTAAAGGTAGAGGAGTTAGAGAATTCAGATGGGTATAAAGTATCAGGTAGAGGAGAATTACATCTTTCTATCCTTCTAGAAAACATGAGACGGGAAGGCTATGAGCTCTCAGTATCCAAGCCAGAAGTTTTAATGAAAAGAGATGGTGGTAAGTTATTAGAACCTATTGAGCGTGTTATTGTCACCGTTCCAGATGAGTATTCAGGTACAGTAATTAATAAACTTAACCTGCGTAAAGGTCTTATGGAGTTTATGGAGACTGATAATGGATATACACGAATAGAGTTCCTAGTACCGACAAGAGGATTACTTGGTTATCGAAGTCAATTTATTAATGATACAAGAGGAGAAGGTACTCTAGTACGATCTTTCGAGAGTTTTGAACCTTATAAAGGTGAGATACCAAGACGTGGTAATGGTGTTTTAATATCACAGTTAAATGGGACAACTATGGCATATTCTTTATTTAATTTGAGTGATAGAGCTGTTATGTTTGTTAACCCAAGTACAGATGTTTATGAAGGTATGATCATTGGAATGAACAGTAGAAAAGAAGATATGACGGTTAATCCATGTAAGAACAAGAAATTAACCAATACAAGAGCTGCTGGGTCTGATGATGCTATCAAATTAATATCTCCAAAGATCTTTTCCCTTGAAGAAGCATTGGAATTTATAGAAGATGATGAATTAGTTGAAGTAACACCTGATTCTATTCGTGTAAGAAAAAAAATCCTCTCTGAAGGTGATAGAATCAAAGCTAGCAGAAAAAAATAAGCCCATTACGGGCTTTTTTTTGTGTAGGAAAGTACTGCGTTTTGCTAATAAAAGCAATGAGGCATCGAACCTCATTACTTTTGATACATTTAGTTACACGAAATGATCAAGCAAGGTACCATACTTTCCTGCACATACTTGAAACGTGACGCTAGTCACTTTTCTTGGTGCAATCATTTTGCCCAGAAAAAGATGGTGTTGAAAGCCATTTATATGGGTTTCATTTTGATGCAGTAAGATGAAAATAGAAGATATAATAAGTATAATGGAGCAAAATAAAGCTAATCAGGATTAGTGGTATATTTGACTATTAGATTAGTCTTGCATTATGAAACAACATTCCGTATAATGAAACCATAATTCACGATATGAAACGAGGTGCAATAATGATTCCTAAAATTGATACGTTAAATAGAATCTCTGAAGTTGGGATTGTAGCTGTTGTAAGAGCAGAATCAGAAGAACAAGCTACTAAAATTGCAGAAGCTTGTATTAAAGGTGGTATCCCTGCTATAGAAGTTACCTTCACAGTGCCAGGGGCGCATAAAGTTATTGAAGCTTTAAAAGGAAAATTCTCTAAAGAGGAGTTAATTGTTGGTGCAGGTACTGTCCTAGATAGTGAGACTGCTAGAATAGCTATACTTGCAGGTGCCGAATACATAGTTAGTTCATCCTTCGATGAAGAGACTTGTAAGTTATGTAATAGATATCAAATACCTTATATGCCAGGATGTATTACTCCTAAAGAGATGGTTACAGCTATGGAAGCTGGAGCTGACGTTATTAAAGTATTCCCTGGAAACTTGGTCGGACCAGATTACATTAAGGCTGTAAAAGGACCAATGCCTCAAGCCGTTTTAATGCCAACAGGTGGCGTAAGTATTGATAATGTTGATCAATGGATTAAAAATGGATGTGTAGCAGTTGGTGTTGGTGGACAATTAACTGCAGGAGCAAAGACAGGTAATTATGAATTAATCACTGAAACAGCTAAAGCGTTTATTAAGAAAATAAAAGAAGCAAGAGCATAAACATCTATGAGGAGGAAAAACATGAATAAAAAAGTTGTAACCATGGGGGAGATTATGTTACGTCTATCCACTCCCGGCTATGAAAGATTCATACAATCAGATTCATTTGATGTAATTTATGGTGGTGGAGAAGCTAATGTTGCTGTTTCATGCGCAAACTATGGTTTAGATGCCTATTTTGTTTCGAAATTGCCTAAGAACCCTATAGGAGATGCTGCTGTCAATAGTTTGCAACGTTTTGGAGTGAATAACGATTATGTTGCTCGTGGTGGTGAGCGTGTAGGTATTTACTTCTTGGAAACAGGAGCATCTATGCGTCCTTCTAAAGTTGTTTATGACCGAGCTCATTCAGCAATTGCCGAAGCAGATGTGGAAGACTTTGATTTTGACGCAATCTTCAAGGAAGCAGATTGGTTCCATTTTAGTGGTATTACACCAGCTATTAGTGATAAGGCAGCTGTTTTAACTGAAGAGGCTTTAAAAGCTGCAAAGCGTCATGGGGTAACTGTATCTGTTGACTTAAATTATCGTAAGAAATTGTGGACACCTGAAAAAGCTAAAGAGATCATGACAAATCTTATGCAATATGTGGATGTTTGCATTGGAAATGAAGAAGATGCTGAGAAAGTCCTTGGATTCAAACCTGGGGAGACTGATGTCACAAAGGGTGAACTTGAATTAGATGGATATAAAGATATATTCAAGCAAATGAAAGACCAGTTCAATTTTAAATATGTTGTAACAACTCTTAGAGAAAGTTATTCAGCTTCCGATAATGGTTGGTCTGCTTTAATTTATGATGGTAATGAATTTTATCGATCAAAGAAATATGACATTCGTATAGTAGATCGCGTTGGTGGTGGCGATTCTTTTGCTGGAGGGCTAATTTATAGTCTGGTAACAGGTAAAGACTATAAAGGTGCGCTAGAATTTGCTGTTGCAGCATCAGCATTAAAACACACTATACCTGGTGACTTCAACCACGTAACAGTGGATGAAGTTGAAACACTCGCAAATGGGGATGCATCAGGTAGAGTACAGAGATAACTTTATTTAGCTTGCTCATTATTTCATATATATAACACTTTGCCAAAGGGAGGACTCCGTAAAAGGATTCCTCCTCCCTTTTATGGCATAAAAAATACTACTTTTTACTCCTAGTTTTGTACTTAAAAAACATCTTGACTTTATTTAACCATACTATAATTATGTGTGATGCAACCTGTTGATAAACTTTGGGAAATGGGGATCGAAATGATACTTAATTTAGAAATGTTTAAAGACTATATTACATTATTCAATAAAAATGATGAGGAAAATGTCATTCAACATATAAACAATGATTCAGCTTTTAGATGGCTAGAAGAAAATATACCCTTGTTAGAGTGTCCTGATAAAGAAATTGAAGAAGCTTATTATTTTAGATGGTGGGTATTTCGTAAGCATATCAAGCAAACTGAGGATGGATTCGTCATTACAGAGTTTCATCCAGATGTACCATGGGCAGGAAAGTATAATACGATTGTCTGTCCTGCTGGACATCACTTTTATGAGGGGCGCTGGCTTCATGATTCAACCTATTTAAGTGACTATGCCAGATTTTGGTTTGCTAAAGGTGGAGATTTACGTTCTTATAGTACATGGTTATCAGATTCAGTCTGGAAGCAGTGTTTAGTTAGTGGTGATTTTTCTCTAGCAGAAGAATTATTACCTCAATTTATTCAAAATTATTATGAATGGGAAAAGAGCCATCTTCATAGTAGTGGCCTGTTTTGGTCAATTGATGACAGAGATGGAGGCGAGTTTTCCATCAGCGGAAATGGTTTACGACCTACACTCAATTCCTATATGTTTGCAGATGCAATGGCTATTGTGAATGTGGCTGAAATAGTAAATTATCAAGGAATAGCAGATGAATTTCGAGAAAAGGCATTAGCTATTAAGCAATCTATCGAAGAGAAATTATGGGATTCCAGGGATGAATTTTTCAAAGTATTCCCTCTAGACTCAAAAGATGAAAAGATAGAAGGCTGGTCTTTCAATAGTATTAATGAGGAACATAATGTTCGTGAGTTACATGGCTATATTCCTTGGTATTTTGAAGTGCTTGATGAGAAATATGATGTTGCTTGGAAACAATTGATAGACTCAAAAGGGTTCTATGCTCCCTATGGACCGACTACTGCAGAACAGAGACATCCACGTTTTATGTTTGAAGCTAAGCATCAGTGTCTGTGGAATGGACCTTCTTGGCCTTTTTTAACTTCATTTGTGATTGGTGGATTAGCTAACTTATTAAATCATCATCAGTGTACTTATGTCAATAAAAACGATTATTTTAAGCTATTGAAAATCTATACGAAGTGCCATAAAAGAAAGAAAAATAATGGAGAAACTGTCTCTTGGATTGATGAGAATCTAGATCCTTATACTGGTGAATGGTTAGCAAGGTCAATACTAGAAAAGAGAGGCTGGCCTGATAATAAAGGTGGACAGGAAAGGGCAAAAGATTATAATCACTCCTCTTATTGCGACCTGATTATTAATGGTCTAGTTGGTTTAAAACCTCACCATGATAACAGGATTGAGGTAAATCCATTAGTACCAGAAGATACATGGGACTACTTTAGCTTAGATAATGTACTTTATCATGGACGTGTTATAACAATTTTATATGACAAAAAAGGTGATCATTATAAGAAGGGGCAAGGGTTACAATTATATATAGACGGAGAATTAGTAGCCAAGTCTTCAGAACTTAAGAGATTAATCTGCCGAATATAGGTCATGGTTTGGTAATAACCATTTTTAGATAGTTAAAAAGAACTTGCTAGAATATAGCAAGTCTTTTTGATGTATACCTTATTTTCTTTTTTTCTCAGTATCTGCTTTTCTATATTTTGCAGGTGATTGCTTAGTAGCACGTTTGAAACTTTTATAGAAATTGGAGTAATCGTTAAATCCTGATTCATGGGCTACATCTGTAGCTGACATACCTGACTGAAGCAAATTCTTAGCTAATAGAATGCGTTTATGTGTAATGTATTCCATAACAGTCATACCTGTCATCTCTTTAAAGAGATGGCTTAGATAGTATTTATTCACAAAGCATTCTTCTTGAATAATGTCTAGAGTCAGCTTATCACTTAAGTGATTATTAATAAAATGTATAACTTGATCCAGTTTTTCATCTTTGGCATAACCTTTTGTAAACTTCTCATTCTCTTTTTTAAAGATTTTATTCAGTTGTAATAACAGCTGAATAAAATATGTCTTAGCTAATAGTTGGTCTTCAATGTTGTCATTCTTTATACTTCCCAATATATTAATGAAGTAATTATGAATGTTGTGCTGAAGAACAAACTCCCCTTCAATTTTATTACCATGTCCTAACTTACGATTCTCAAAACAATAAGTTAGGTTGTAATCTGAAAACTGCGGTTTCACATAAGATTCATCAAAATTGACGATTATTCTCTCATAAAGAGCATCTGAATGGAAGATGGGTTTATGAATTTCTCGGTTATTGATCATCAACAGATCATGAGGATTTATTTCATAAACATGACCTTCAATATAGTAAGTTATATCTCCTGAAAGAAAATAGAAGATTTCATAATTATTATGGGTATGTGGGCGTGAGTTATAAAGTCGTTCACTTTTATTATGAGATATGCTAAATCCTTTTGCCATCCTTTTCACCTCTTTGACTAATTACCAATCTTAGATAAAAAAAGTTGTAGAAACTCTATTATTTTTATTATAAAGGATTAAGCAAGATTTGCAATGTTTTTAGCAATAATCGAAATGTTTTTTGATTATATTTCGTTATAATTAAGATATAAATAAGTTTTTAGTTAAAACACAAATTCATTTAATTAATAGGAGGGCATAAGATGGCTAAATTTACTTTATCAGCTTTTGCTGATGAAATCGATGAAAATTTAAAAGTTCAAATGAATGTTCTAGAAAAAAATAATATAACATATATCGAGATGCGTGGCGTGAATGGGAAAAACGTATCTGACTTAACCATTGAAGAAGCAAAGAACATCAAGAAAGACATGGATGAGAGAGGGTTTAAGTTATCTTCAATTGGTTCACCTATCGGAAAGATTAGTATTGTCGATGATTTTGAACCCCATTTGGAGAAATTTAAACATACATTAGAATTGTCAGTCATTCTAGATGCACCTTATATTAGAATGTTTAGTTTTTTAATTCCTGAAGGGGATACACCTGAGGAGCATAGAGATGAAGTCATGAGGAGATGGAATGCTTTTCTTGATGCAGCGAAGAAGTATGACGTTACTTTATTGCATGAGAATGAAAAAAGAATTTATGGTGATACTGCTGAGCGTTGCTTAGACCTGGTTGAAACCTTGAAGAATGATCAAATGAAGTTAATTTTTGATCCAGCCAACTTTATTCAATGCGGTGTTGAAACTTATCCTCATGCCTTTAATCTATTGAAAGAGCATATTGTTTATTTTCATATTAAAGATGCATTGGATGATAGTGGAAAAGTAGTTCCATCTGGTTATGGTAAAGGTCATATTGAAACTATTTTAACAATAATGAAAGAAGCTAATTATGAAGGGTTTTTATCCCTTGAACCTCACTTAGGTAATTTTACAGGATTTGCGGAACTTGAGGATGTTGATATTGATGAGACATTAGAAAACAGTGGTCCTGCTAAATTTGAAGTAGCAGCTAATGCTTTGAAAGCGATATTAAATCGATTATAGTCAGTGGAGGGTTTAGAGAATGGATAAAGTAAGAATTGGTGTTATAGGAATTGGTAATATGGGTAGCGGTCATGCTAAAAACATTGTAGCTGGAAAAGTAACTAATGGTGAATTAGTAGCCATTTGTGATATCGATCAAGACAAGTTAGATAAGGCTCCAGAGATTTATGGAGAAAATATCAGTTTATATACGGATGTAGATGAGTTTTTGAAGGATGAGAAAATTGATGCAGTAGTAGTCGCTACGCCTCATTATGACCACCCTCCTTTAGCAATTAAAGCTATGAATGCAGGCAAGCATGTTCTTATTGAAAAGCCTGCTGGCGTTTATACAAAACAAGTTGAAGAAATGAATGATGTGGCTAATGAGACAGATAAAGTTTTTGCTATTATGTATAATCAGCGTACAAGACCAGCTCATATTAAATTAAAAGAATTAATTGATGGTGATGAATTAGGTGAAATTAGAAGAATAAACTGGATCATCACAAATTGGTACCGTCCACAAAGCTACTATAATTCAGGTGGTTGGCGTGCAACTTGGGCAGGAGAAGGTGGTGGAACTCTGATCAATCAAAATCCACATCAGTTGGATCTTATTCAATGGCTATGTGGTATGCCTAAACGTGTACGTGCTTTTTGTGCATTCGGTAAGATGCATGACATTGAAGTTGAAGATGACGTGACAGCTTATATGGAATATGAGAATGGCGCTACAGGTGTCTATATTACATCAACTTCTGATGCACCAGGTACGAATCGACTTGAGATTACTGGAGATAGAGGTAAAATTGTTTTAGAAGGTAATCAACTTACATTCTGGCGATTAAGAGTTTCTGAACGACAATTTAATGAAGAATTTAAAGGCGGATTTGGTCAACCTGAGTGTTGGAAGTGTGAGATTCCTATTGAAGAGTCTAAGGATCAAGAACATATAGCTATTTTGAAAAACTTCGTAGATGCTATACTAAATGGAAAAGAACTCATTGCACCAGGTATTGAAGGAATTAATGGATTAACTATTTCTAATGCTATGCATTTATCAACATGGTTAGATGATTGGGTTGAATTACCTATTAATGGAGATTTATTCTATGAGCATTTACAAGAATGTATTAAGACTTCCAAGTTTCAGAAAAAGGTTGAGAAACCTGAAGTACTTAACGTGGATGGTACATTCTAGTGATGCATAAATAAACTAGTAAAAACTTGTTGTTACTTATACTTGATAGAATCGAGGGACATTATGCTTGGTATTGGATTAATCGGATGTGGTGCTATATCAAACACACACCTAAAAGCTATAGAAGACAGTATTAATGGAAAGTTAGTAGCCTTATGTGATATTAAGGAAGATAAGGTGAAGAATCTAGCTAATCAATATAAGTGTAAAGCTTATAAAAACTTTAATGAGCTCGTTAAAGATGCTAAAGTTGATGTCATTCATATTTGTACACCTCATTACCTCCATAAAGAAATGATTATAGAAGCCATTAAGGCTAAGAAGCATGTCCTATGTGAGAAGCCTATTGTTATGAATATGCTGGATGCAGAGGAGATTAAGAATATTGGTCAAGAAAACAGTAAGATAGCTGTTTGTTTTCAAAATCGCTTTAATCCTACATCAATGAAAATAAAAGATGTTATTCAAGCACACACATTAGGAAAGTTGATTGGACTTAAAGGTTATGTTACTTGGTATCGCGATGAAAAATATTATAGGGAATCTGACTGGCGTGGCTGCTTTGCTACTGAAGGTGGAGGAGTATTGATTAATCAATCCATTCATACTTTGGATTTACTCCAATGGTTTGGTGGTGACATAGAATGGATAAAAGGTAATACATCAACAAGGTTGCTGAATGAGGTTATAGAGGTTGAAGATACTGCAGATGCCACAATTCAATTTAAGAATGGAACTATTGGCTTATTCTACGCCACTAATTGTAATGTGGTTAATAGCCCAGTAGAGTTAGAGGTTACTTTCGAAAATGGAAGTTTACGTATGTTTAATAACAGCCTTTACCTTATCCAAAAGGGTGAAATGAAAGAGCTCATTGGTGATCAAGTATCAGGAAATGCAAAATCCTATTGGGGTAAGAGTCACAGTATTTTAATTGACAAATTTTATCAAGCTATTATTAATAATACAGAGGATTATATACATTTTGATGATGGACTGACAGCTTTAAAAATGATAGATGGCATTTATCGGAGTAAAGGAAAAGAAGGCATAAAACTGTAAAAAACAATATATTATGTGTAGGAGGTAAAGAAATGAAAATTGCTGCGCAACTGTATACGATTAGAGATTACATCCAATCAAAAGAAGATATGGACCAATCTTTTACAAAAATAAAAGCAATGGGTTATGATGTTGTTCAAATGTCTGGTATGGGTGTTGTCGATGATGAAAAGGCTACATACATTAAAGAATTAGCAGAAAAGCACGGTCTAGAAATATGTGTTACTCATATGAGTTACGATCAGCTGATTAACGATTTGGATAACGTTATAAAGTATCATCAAATGTGGAATTGCAAGTATGTTGGTATTGGTTCAATGCCTAATGAATTACGTAGCATAGAAGGTTACTATACGTTTATTAAAGAAGCCAATCAAATTGGTGAGAAATTAGCTTCTTTTGACATGAAGTTTGTCTATCATAATCACCGATTTGAATACGAGAAATATGATGGAAAATCAGGTATGGAAATACTTTTAGAAGGATTCAATGAGCATGTTCAATTTTTACTAGATTTATACTGGGTTCAAGCAGGTGGAGCGAGTCCAGTAGCTTGGATCAATAAATTAGCAGGAAAATTAGATATCGTTCACTTTAAAGATATGGGTGTTAAGGATAATGAAAACTATTTTGCTGAAGTGGGAACAGGTAATCTAGAATGGAGTGCTATCATAGATGCATGTGAAAAAGCTGGTGTTAAGTATGCTGCCGTAGAAAGAGATTCTGGCGATGTAGGTGCTTTTGAGACACTTGCATTAAGTAGAAAATACTTAAAAGACCAGCACAGTCTATAAATTTAGTAAGTAACTGTACTGAAAAATACAGAAACTTGATTCAGATGTCATTCTGAACTATAAAATCGTCCTTCGGGGCGATTTTTTATCTGTTCTACGCTTTGACATTAGTGAGCTGTTATACTATAATTGAAGCATGGTAATAAAAGTTAAATGAGGGGAGGCAGTATATATGGAGTTTTTTTATAGCATGAATTTTGTTTGGCTTTTAATTATCATTATTGCATTAGCAGTTGAAGCAGCTACTGTAAGCCTTGCATCCATTTGGTTTTCTATCGGTGCAGTTGTTGCTTGGATTTCATCATTTTTTATTAAAAGCGTTCCAGTACAAATTGCAATATTTTTAATTGTATCATTAGTATTACTCTATTTCACTAGACCAGTTGCAATTAAGTATTTAAAAGTTGGCAAAGAAAGAACCAATGCTAACAGTTTAATAGGCAAGAAAGGGATTGTTATCATGTCAATTGATCCTTTGAAAAACGAGGGTCAAGTAAAAATTGGAGGACAGATTTGGTCAGCCAAAACCTCAGATCATGATAAGGTATCTAAGAATTCAGAAGTCATTATAAAAGGCATTGAGGGAGTTAAACTCATTGTCGAGAAAATTGCGGATGAAGAATAAATAAGAAAGAAGGTATAAAATGGGCGGAATATTTTTTATGGTTATTTTGGTAATTGTAATTTTATTATTTGTAACCAATATCAAAGTTGTACCACAAGCAAATGCATATGTTATCGAAAGACTTGGTGCTTTCCATCAAACATGGCAAGTTGGGCTACACGTTAAAGTACCTTTACTTGATAAGGTTGCAAAAAAAATTAACTTAAAAGAACAAGTAGTCGATTTCCCACCACAACCCGTTATCACAAAAGATAATGTAACTATGCAAATTGATACAGTTGTTTATTTCCAGATAACAGATGCAAAAGCATTCACATACGGCGTTGAAAACCCAATGCAAGCTATTTCTAATTTAACAGCTACTACATTACGTAATATCATTGGTGATCTAGAGTTAGACCAAACCTTAACTTCAAGAGACACTATCAATACGAAAATGAGAGCGATTTTGGATGAAGCAACAGATCCATGGGGTATCAAAGTTAATAGAGTAGAAGTTAAGAACATTATCCCACCATCTGAGATTCAAGATGCTATGGAAAAACAGATGAAAGCTGAAAGGGAAAGACGTGAATCTATCCTTAAAGCAGAAGGGGAGAAAAAGTCACGTATCCTTATTTCTGAAGGTAAGAAGCAGTCCATGATCTTACAAGCAGAAGGTGAGAAGCAATCTGCAATTCTTAGAGCAGAAGCTAAAAAAGAAGCTGTTATACGTGAATCTGAAGGTGAAGCTGAAGCGATTATTAAGGTTCAACAAGCGACTGCAGAAGGTTTAAATATGATCAAAGGCGTTCAAGTTGATACAGGTGTTATATCACTTAAAAGTCTTGAAGCATTTACTAAAGCTGCAGATGGTAAAGCTACTAAGATCATCATTCCTTCTGAGATTCAAGGACTTGCAGGGTTAGTTACATCTGCAGTTGAGTTAACAAAAGATGTAAAACCAGAGATAGTAGAAAAGATTGAACAAGTAAAAAAATAATATATTTATTTGTGAGACGGCATAAAAATTGCCGTCTCTTTTAATTTTCTCACTTCTTCTATACTAAATTAAGAGGTTGGTCAATATAATAGATAATGAGATAACTTATGAAAGGAAATGTCTATGCCATCGTTGCTTGTCCAGCCTTCTAATAGATTAACTGGTCATATAAGAGTACAAGGAAGTAAAAATAGTTCTTTAGCCATCCTAATTGCCAGTTGCTTAACAGGAGATATCAGTGTTATTTGTAATGTACCAAACATAACAGATGTTGATACGGTCATCAGCATCCTTCAGGATTTGGGGGCAAAGATCAAACATCATGATAATCAAGTTATTGTAGATACAAGGGACATCAAAAGTGCAGTTATTAAGAAAGATTTATGTAAAAATGTCCGTGTTTCATATTATTTTGTTGGCGCATTACTTCATCACTTCAAGAAAGTAATTATCGGTAGTCCTGGTGGAGATAACATTGGAAAACGACCTATTGATCAACATATCAAGGGGTTAGAGGCTATGGGAGCTAAAGTGATTTATGAGGAGAACAACTATCACATCACTGCTTGTAATGGGTTAAAAGGTGCCAAAATATATTTTGATGTAGTAACTTGTGGTGCTACCATTAATTTAATGATGGCAGCTGTTTTAGCAGAAGGAATAACCGTATTAAATAATACTGCTGTAGATCCAGAAATTGTTGACTTAGCAGTGTTTTTAAATAAAATGGGAGCAAGAATAAAGGGGGCAGGTACCAAGAAAATCATAATTGAAGGTGTTAAATCATTAAAAGGTACTCATCATGACATTATCCCTGATCGATTAGTAGCTGGTACATTTTTGATTGCTTCTGGATTGACCCAAGGCGATATCACTGTTGAACATGTCATCCCCCAGCATTTAATGGCAGTCATAAATAAACTGCATGAGGTAGGGATAGACTTTGATATTGATGGGGATACAATAAGAGGATATAGAAAAGGTAAAGTCAGTATCTGTAGAACACTAAGCGGCATGTACCCTGCATTTCCTACAGATTTACAACAACCATTTACAGTACTACTTCTAAAGGGAGAAGGCAAAAGTAAACTTGTGGATACTGTTTTTCCAGATAGATTTAAAAACTGTTATGAACTCATCAAGATGGGAGCAGATATTGAAGTCAGACATGGACATATTCTTATTAACAAGTCTGATGAATTAAAAGGATGTAACGTTCAAGCCCATGATATACGAGGGGGGATATCACTAGTTCTTGCTGGATTAATTGCTGATGGTCCTACTACTGTAAAAGGGGTTGAACACCTATTGAGAGGTTATGAAAATTTAGAAGAACATTTTAGCGCTATTCGCGCAGATATTAAAATATTATCAGAGTAATGAGAAAAAATAAACACCTCCAGCTTGACATTAGAGGATAATAGACTAGCTGGAGGCTTTATATTTAAATAGCGATTTTTTCAATTGTATTCAAGCGTAGAACTTCCTGATAGACCTTCTCAGCATTCTCTCCGAAAGCTTCTTTAGATAGACTTTGAACAATGTCAAAGGCATGATGAGTCATTTGATTTGTCATATCTGGATGTCTGATGGCATCAATGATACAAGTGGTTAATTCTGATTCAGTGTTAAATAATCTTCCTGAGTAACCATTTATAACGATACCTTTGACATTATCATCATCATAGACAATTACAGGTAGCATAGAAGCCATGGATTCCATTATTGTGAGACCTTGTGTCTCAGTTTTAGAAGCACTTACAAAGACTTTTGCTAGACTGTAGTAATAAGAGACATCATCAAAAGGTACACGACCTACAAAATGAACACAATTATCTAAATTCATATCAAGTGTAAGTTTTTCAAGGGTCTGCCTATAGGGTCCATCTCCAACAATAATGAGCTTAGCATGAGGTTCATGGATAATGAGCCTTTTCATTTGCTTGATCGTCAAATCAATACTTTTCTCCTCAGAGATTCTTCCTAATGATAGTATGACATAATCATCTGGTTGAATACCTAACTCATTGCGAATTTCCTTTAACTTTGGATGATCTTGATCATGTTGATCAAAATGTTCAATATTAATACCAGTAGGGACAACATGTATGTTGTTAGTCACACCATAACCCAATAAAGCAGACTTAGTTTTATCAGTAGGCACAATAATTGCATCATATTTTTTTACGTAGAGTTTGCTGCCTTGTTTGATAAGCTTTCTTACCATATTCTTACCATATTTTGAGTTAAAGACATAATGGGTATAGTCTTCATACATCGTATGATAGGTATGAAGTATAGGGATATTTTGAACTTTGGCTAGATAACGTCCTAAATGTCCAATAGAAAACTCTGTATGTGTATGAATAAGATCTAAATTCAAGGATTTAACGGTCTTATAAGCTAGTGGTAGAAAAGGTACACCTATTCTAAATTCTTTCCATTTTGAAAATGGGACAGATTTTACCCGAATAACATGATCGGATTCTTCTATGTAACCAGGAATATCTACAGTAATAATCGTTACGTTGTGACCGCGCTTTAATAATTCTTCTTCTAAAATTCTGACTGAAGTCACAACACCATTAATTTGTGGGTAGTAACAGTCTGTAAAAATACCAATATTCATAAACACACCTCAAATCAAATGTTGATTACAGATAATGTAATATATAGCGTGTGAATCTATTAATGCCATTACCTATATATATTATAATGTATAAATATGTATTTTACATTAGAGTTTTCTTAGAATTAGATAAAATTTAGAAAAAAATTAGTTAGAGACTGAGTATTTTAGTTTATCATTATCTGTAAATGTATATACTTGACTGAGATATGTTTATTAATCTTCGATGAAATAATGTTAAAATGAGAGAATAAAGAAATGAGAGGCACAGGTTAGATAATTAAAAATATGATTAAGGAAGTTGACAGTGAAAAGAAAATTCATTATAATATCATAATATTATAATGAATTTTTAATAAAAAGGATGAGTGGAATATCCAGTATTTAGTGAAAAAATTATTAAGTTATTAAAGCAATTTTATTGAATATATAGTATAATGATAGGTAATAGCACCTATGTTGTCGTTGGATTAATGATATGAGTACAATTTAGGGGAGAATATGTACTTTGGCCCAGGAGATTTTGTTAAGAGAACATCAATAAGACAACAAGACATAGGCAGTTCAGTAAGGAGGTACTATTAGATGTATAAGATTATTGACAAGAAAGTATTGAATTCTACAGTTGAGCAAATGACGATATTGGCACCTTATGTTGCAAGAAAATGCGAACCAGGGCAATTCATCATTCTACGAGTTAATGAAGATGGAGAGCGTATACCCCTTACTATTGTTGATTATGACAGAGATGAGGAGTCCGTAACAATTATTTACCAAGTTGTAGGGTATTCCACAAGACAGCTGAGTAAGAAAGAAATAGGAGATCACGTTGAAGATTTTGTTGGACCACTAGGGCAACCAACACATCTTCAAAAGCACAAACGAGTATTAGGCATAGGTGGTGGAGTTGGTATAGCGCCGCTTTATCCACAGTTAAAAAAGCTTCATGAGATGGGTGTTGAAGTAGACGTTATACTAGGTGGTCGTAGTGATGAATTTATTATACTAGAAGATGAAGTGAAAGCATTTGCAGAGAATGTTTACTTTGCTACTAATGACGGTTCAAGAGGTAAAGAAGGTTTTGTTACAGATGTATTGAAAGAGTTATTAGATGAGGGGAATGTCTATGATGAGATTATTGCTATAGGTCCATTGGTAATGATGAAGGCTGTAGTTGATGTTACCAAACCATTAGGAATTGCTACAGGTGTATCCCTTAATCCTGTAATGATTGATGGTACAGGCATGTGCGGTGGATGTCGTGTCACAGTCGGAGGAGAAACTAAATTTGCTTGTGTAGACGGGCCAGATTTTGATGGTTTATTAGTAGATTTTGATGAATGCCTCAGAAGACAGAACATGTATAAGGAAGAAGAGCACGCTTGTCGAGTTGGATTAGGAGGGGAAAATTATGCCTAATATGAGTACTGTAAAAGTTGGAATGCCTGAGCAAGATGCTAAAGTTAGAGTACAGAACTTTGAGGAAGTTGCATTAGGGTATTCTTTGGAACAAGCTATAGAAGAAGCTGAAAGATGTTTGAATTGTAAACATAAACCTTGTATGAAAGGTTGTCCTGTGAATGTACCAATTCCTGAATTTATTACTCAAGTAAAAGAAGGTAATATCGAAGAGGCCTACAGGATAATAACGAGTGAAAATGGTTTGCCAGCTATCTGTGGACGTGTTTGTCCTCAAGAAAGTCAGTGCGAGGGTCTATGTGTCAGAGCTAAAAAGGGTGAACCTGTTGGCATTGGTCGTCTCGAGCGATTTGTAGCAGATTACCAGATGGCTAAAGGTCAGAAGATTGATATAGATATAACTAAGAATGGTGATAAAGTAGCTGTAGTTGGAGCAGGACCTGCAGGACTTTCATGCGCAGCTGATTTAGCTAAGTATGGTTATGAAGTTACTGTATTCGAAGCATTACATACACCTGGGGGCGTATTAATGTATGGTATACCTGAATTCAGATTGCCTAAGAAGTTAGTTGAAGAAGAAATAAGTAACCTTAAAGATCTCGGCGTTAAGATTGAAAAGAACGTTGTCGTTGGTCGTTCTATCACCATTGATGAACTCATTGAAGAGGAAGGTTATAAGGCAGTATTTGTTGGTACTGGAGCAGGATTACCTCGTTTTATGCGAATTGATGGTGAGAACCTTAATGGTGTTTATACAGCTAACGAGTTTCTGACCCGTTCTAACTTAATGAAAGCATATAGCTTCCCAAAGACACCAACACCTGTTAAAGTTGGTGAGAATGTAGCTGTAGTAGGTGGTGGTAACGTTGCAATGGACGCTGCTAGAACAGCACAACGTCTTGGAGCTAAGAATGTTTACATCGTATATAGAAGAAGTATGGAAGAACTTCCAGCTAGGGCTGAAGAAGTTGAACATGCTAAAGAAGAAGGAATTATTTTTAAACTGTTGAATAACCCTACAAGAATTATTGGTGAAGAAGGAAAAGTAGTTGGAATGGAATGTATTCAAATGGAATTAGGAGAACCCGATGATTCCGGTAGAAGACGCCCAGTTCCAATTGAAGATAGTAACTTTATCCTTGATGTCGATACAGTAGTTATAGCTATAGGTCAGACACCTAATCCACTAATTCGTCAAACCACAGAAGGTCTAGATGTAACTAAATGGGGTGGTATCATTGTTACTGATGAAACCATGGAAACAAGTATTGAAAATGTATATGCTGGCGGTGATGTAGTTACAGGAGCTGCTACAGTTATACTCGCCATGGGTGCTGGTAAAACTGCGGCTAAAGCAATATACGAAAAACTGAACAAATAATGTTTTCAATAAAAAGGTAATTCATATATGAAAAAGAATTACCTTTTTATAATGTAATGAAATTTTATTGATGTGTTAGTTAAGGTACCTTAATGAATAATAGCTGAGATTAATTAGTATTTATCCCAAAAGTCCTTACCAATTGGATGCTTGGTATCATTCCATTCTTTAGAAAACTCAAGAAGTTTACCAGTCAGTTCGCTGTATATGTAGTGAAATGTACTATCTTCACTTAAGTTAATCTTTTCTAATGGATCGTTAATCAAGTCAAATAATTGAGTCTCCTTCAGTTCTTCAGTACGATACTCAATCAATTTGAAACGATCATTCTTTATGGCGCGACAGCAATCACCATATCCAAAATAGAGATAATCTCTGATTTTATTGTCATGTTGGATAGCTGGAAGTAGGCTGCACCCTTCTACAGAGTCCGGTGCTTCAATTTCTAGTAGATCACAAATTGTTGGGAATATATCCAATAGATAGGCATAGGAATTACACTGTTTATTAACTGGTATAGATGGACCAGAGAATATAAGCGGTACTCGGATGCTATGTTCATAACAACTTTGTTTCCCCATTAATCCATGTTGTCCTAGAGCCAACCCGTTATCGCCTGCAAATACAATGATTGTATTATCATAGAGATCTTTTTCTTTTAATACAGAAATGACCTTACCTAACTCATTATCTAAGTGGCTAATCATACCATAATATTCAGCTATATGGCGTTTTATTTCAGATTTCCTGCGTGGATAGGGGGTAAGTAACTCATCACGTATTTCTGTTATACCAAAGTCAAATCTGTGCTCTTCCATGAAATTATTAGGTAATGTAATGGATTCAGGATCATACATGTTTAAAAATTCATCAGGCATACTGCGAGGATCATGTGGTGCCATAAATGATATGTACATATAAAATGGATTATCAGAATCGTACTCCTGTAGCCATTTAATAGAGCATTCGCTGAATAACTCACTAGAGTGCTTTCCTGCCGATATATGATCACAATCATGATGATCCACTTTGTTATTATATAACCAGTTGTTTATGAATTTTCTAGAGGCGTATTTTCCAGTTGGATCATAATGATAAGCTGGAACATTCCAATGATCATTCATACCTCCAAAGAATATCTCAGCACCATGGTTAAAACTTCGATTGAATGTAGATTTCCCATTATGCCATTTACCAGTACCAAAGGTTTCATAGCCATTCTCTCTTAGTGTTTCTCCAAAAATTGAGTGATTCTCTGGTATTGTACTGCCGTTATTTTCTAAATTAAAGAGGGTTCTTCCTGTGTGCAACATGGCTCTACTTGGCATACATACTGCTCCTACTGTACCGCCGGGTATGTGGGCATGGGTAAATGTTGTACCTGATTTCACTAATTCATCAAGGTTAGGGGTATGGATTTCTTCGTTGCCTAGAGCTTGAATGGTATCAAATCGCTGATCATCTGTGAAAAAGAATAAAACATTTGGATTATTTGTCATTTTATCATATCTCCTTTTAGACTACTTTATTATTTACTAGAGCAAAATATGTTATAATAGTATATTATAAAGGTTTTTCACAAAATAAAAAATGTCAAAAGGGAGTAGATGTGATGTCAATAATGGACAAGGAGATTGAAGATAGCTTTGAAGAAATGCTTCGAGTGATACCTCATAAGTACTTTTATAAGATTCACACAATATATAATCTAAAAGTATCTAAGGAGTGGCGAATAGAGAATCGTAAAAATCAAGATTTGCATTTAATATTTGTTAAAGAAGGTCATGGTTACTATGATGTGGAAGGTGAAGAGATTGAATTAAAACCAGGAAGGCTCATATTTGTCAGCCATGATTGCCTTCATAGTGCATACGCAGATACTCATCATTTGCCATCAATTATTCCAATACGATTCGGTATATATAACTTCAGCCAAGAATATATTCAAATGTTAAGAAAACCCTTTTATTATACAACGATCGTATATAATTACACTGAGTTTAAAGATAGATTTGAGAAGCTATATGACTATCATAACCGAGTAGATATGATTGGGAAAGAACATTTATGTCATGGTCTATTCTATCAAATATTTTCTGATCTGTTGATGAGGAGTAAGAACAATTACTACTCAAGAGATAAAATGATTAAGAATGTAAAGGAGTATATCGATAAGAAGGGCAATCATAAGCTGAAAATGGAGCAACTAGCTGCACTTTACGGTACGTCTAGTAAAAATGTGTATAGATTATTTAAAGATTACTATGGTATTACACCAAAACAATATTTGATTCAATCATTATTAGAAAAAGCTGATTATTATATTGAGAACACCTCATTAACACTTACTGAAATAGCCGTTAAATTAGGATATCCTGATGTTTATACCTTTTCAAAGCAATACAAACGATCAAGACTCATTCCACCAAGCTTAAAGAGAGGATGTTAATTTTTCTTGATTAGGGTAATGATTAATGCTATAATGAAGAAAAACAAACATAAAACAACAAAAATAATGCATGATCAACGTTTACCAAGGGGGTATTTTTATGGAGCAACCAATATATAATTTAGCTTTTGACTTTGGGGCATCCAGTGGTCGACTCATGTTATCGACTTTTGATGGAAAGAAAATTAATTTAGAGGAAATACATCGATTTGCTAACGAACCAGTAGGTATGAATGGGCGTTTGTTTTGGGATTTTCCTAGAATGTTTAATGAAATAAAAATAGGTTTAAAAAAGTTAGCCAAGAAAGGTATTGACCCATCAGGTATTGCTATTGATACTTGGGGTGTTGATTATGGGCTGATTGACAGAGAAGGGCATTTGATTTCTAATCCTGTATGCTACCGCGATGCACGTACTCACGAAGTGATCAATGAAGTAGAAGATATCTTACCTTTTAAAGAATTTTATAAGCGTATGGGACTTCAATTCATGGAGTTAAACACCGTTTACCAATTATACTTTGACGCCACAAGAAGACGTGATATAATGAAGAATGTTGATGCATTATTGTTTATGCCCGACTTATTTGGGTATTTTCTTAGTGGTGAAAAGTATTCTGAGTACTCTATTGCCTCCACTTCTCAGATGGTTAATGCTAGGGAGCGAACTTGGGATGATACAACTATTGAAAAATTAAATATACCTAAAGGCATTTTACAAGACATCATAATGCCAGGTACAGTTGTTGGTCATTTGAGAGCTGATGTTGCTGAAGAAGTTGGTCTTTGTCAAGTACCTATTATAGCTGTTGGAGGTCATGATACAGCTTCAGCTGTTTGTGCATCGCCGTTAACATCAGAAAATAGTGCCTATTTAAGTTGTGGAACATGGTCGTTATTAGGAGTGGAATGTGAAGAACCAATTATTAATGATCAATCCTATGAACATAATTTTACCAATGAAGGCGGTGTAGAAGGGAAGATACGTTTCCTTAAAAACATCACTGGATTATGGATTTTACAACAATTAAAGAAGAAGTGGTCAGAAGATTTACCTGATTTAGGTTATCCAGAAATTATCAATGCAGCTAAAAATGCTATAAGAAGAGACTTTGTGATTAATCCTAATGACGAACGATTCAATGCACCTAAGAATATGGTGAATGAAGTTAAAGCTTATTGTAGAGAACACCAAGGTATTGAGCCAGAGTCTATGGGTGAAATAGCTTTGGCTGCTTATAATGGTATTACTGATAAGTATAAAGAAGAAATTAAAGGAATAGAAGAGGTTACAGGACAAACCATTGATGTATTGCATATGGTTGGTGGGGGTATTCAAGATAAATTTTTATGCACTTTAACAGCTGAGAAAATAGGAAAAAGAGTTATTGCTGGTCCTATAGAAGCATCCGTGACAGGTAATGTTCTTATGCAATTAAAGGCTTTAGGGCATGTTAAGAATTTAAAAGAGTGCCGACAGATTGTAAGAGATTCCTTTGAGTTAGAAGAATATTAAAGTCACTACTCCATAGCACTCCTAAGATGCTTTCGGTATATATTGAAAGATAATTATTAATAAGCGAGGTGAGAATTTGCTTGCGATAGATAGAAGAAATGAGATATTAAAGAAAATACAAATTGAGAAAAGTGTTAAGGTACCTGAACTTAGTTCTCTCTATCAAGTGACAGAGGAGACCATACGTCGTGATTTAGAGAAGTTGGAAAAGGATGGTCATGTTAAGAGAACATATGGTGGTGCTGTATTAAGTGAAAGCACTAATGCGGATTTATCTGCTACTATTCGAGAAACGACTAACATGGATGGAAAGAATCGGATTGGAAAGAAGACAAGCGAAATGATCAAAGATGGAGCTACTGTCATCATGGATTCGAGTACAACAGCTCTTTATGTTGCAAAGTTTCTTAAAAACAAACATCATGTCATAATCACTAATTCATTGAAGATACCTAATGAATTGCTTGGTAGCGATGAAAGCCAAGTCATTCTTACAGGTGGAACGCTCAATGACAAATCCATGAGTTTCATTGGTCATTTAGCTGAGAGAGCTTTTGATAATTACTTTGTTGATGTAGCTATAGTGAGTTGTAGAGGTATAAGTCAAGATAAAGGTATAACTGAACCTAATGAGATGGAAGCGGAAATAAAACGTAGAATGATTAAGTCCGCTGAAAAAATTATTATGGTAGTTGACCATACCAAGTTTAACCATAAGGCATTTGTGAAGTCTTATGAATTTGAAGATGTTGACTACATCATTACAGATCAATCACTTCCAATAACTTGGCAAGAATTTTTTAAAGAAAAAAACATAGAAATCATATATGCATAAAGTGATTAAAACCCATGATTCTAAACGGATCATGGGTTTTTTATGATGACTATTACTAATAGTTTGCAAATAAGATATACTTCTGAAGATTTCTGTGTTTCAAAGAGAATACAATGAAAGCAAAACTATATGACAACAAAAAAACAAATAAATGTTGACTATAAAGATGAACCCTGTTAAAATAAAGATAAATCAAAGAAAAACAAATAAAAACCACAACATTCAAATTTAGGAGGTACATAATGTTTGGAGAATACGATATAAAAAAAGAAATTTGTGAAATAGGTAGAAGAGTTTATCAAAATGGCTTTGTTGCTGCTAATGATGGTAATATCTCTGTTAGAATTAGTGAAAACGAAGTACTCTGTACACCTACAGGTGTATCAAAAGGATTCATGACACCGGATATGATCTGTAAAGTAGATCTTGATGGCAAAGTCTTATCAGCATCTGGTGGTCATAAACCTTCATCAGAAGTAAAAATGCATTTACGTGTTTATAAACAACGTAAAGATGTCAAATCTGTGGTACATGCTCATCCGCCATATGCGACAAGTTTTGCTATTGCTGGTATACCACTTGTTCAACCTATCATGCCAGAAGCTGTTATTTCATTAGGATGCGTACCTATAGCTGAATACGGTACACCATCTACAGAAGAGATTCCAGATGCAGTTGAAAAATACCTTGATAATTATAATGCGGTATTACTTGAAAATCATGGTGCATTAAGCTGGGGAGATTCTTTGATGGGTGCTTACTTCAAAATGGAAGGTTTGGAGTTTTATGCGAAGTTATTAGCCATCTCAAAACAAATTGGTGGACCTAATGAGTTACCTGAAAATCAAGTTAAAAGATTGATTGATCTTAGAAAAAATTATGGATTAACTGAAGTACATCCTGGTATGCGTTGTTATGGTGGTGCTTGTAGCACTGAACCACAGAAAGCCGCAGTAACAAGTCAAGAGGCAGATATTAGTCAGATTGTAAGTGAAGTTACAAGAAGAGTTATTGAGCAAATGAAGTAATCTATGGAGAGTGAATGATATGAAACGCTCTAAAAGGTTTGAAATACTTGATAAACGTCCTGAAAATCAGGATGGTTACATTAAAGAATGGGCTGATAAAGGTTTTGTAGCCATGTCCAGTCCCCATGATCCTAGACCATCAATCAAAATTAGAGACAATAAAGTTATAGAGCTAGATGGAACTAAACGTGAAGATTTCGATTTTATTGATCAGTTCATAGCAGATTACGCCATTGATCTTTCAAGTGCTGAGGAAATGATGGCAATGGGTAGTTTGGATATCGCAAGAATGTTGACGGATATTCATGTTAGTCGACAAGAAATCTTACATATTGTTAGTGGCTTAACACCAGCTAAGATCGTTGAGGTTCTTAATCATTTAAATGTGGTAGAAATGATGATGGCGATGCAAAAGATGCGTGCAAGAAAGATTCCAGCCAATCAAGCCCATATAACCAATAAAAGAGATAATCCTGTACAAATTGCAGCTGATGCAGCTGAAGGAGCGCTTAGAGGATTTGCCGAAGAAGAAACAACCGTAGCTGTTGCTAGATATGCACCCTTTAATGCTATTGCATTGTTAATTGGAGCCCAAGTGGGTCGCCCGGGAGTGTTAACCCAATGTTCTGTTGAAGAAGCTGTAGAATTGGATTTAGGAATAAGAGGGTTTACAACCTATGCTGAAACCATTTCCGTGTACGGTACAGAAAATGTTTTCATAGATGGTGATGATACACCTTACTCAAAAGCATTTTTAGCTTCAGCTTATGCATCACGAGGTCTGAAGATGCGATTTACTTCAGGTTCTGGATCAGAAGTACTTATGGGGAATGCAGAAGGTAAGTCCATGTTGTACTTAGAGGTACGATGCATCATGCTAACAAAAGGTGCTGGTGTCCAAGGTCTACAAAATGGTTCGGTAAGTTGTATCGGTATTCCTGCTTCTGTTCCAAGTGGTATTCGAGGTGTTTTGGCAGAAAACTTAACAGCAGCAATGTTAGATCTAGAAGTAGCATCTTCAAATGATCAAAGCTTCACTCACTCAGATATGCGACGGACTGCCAGAACCATGATGCAGTTTTTACCAGGAACAGACTTTATTTTCTCTGGTTATAGTGGTACACCCAATTATGACAATATGTTTGCAGGATCAAATTTTGATGCTGAAGATTTTGATCTGTACAATATCCTTCAAAGGGACTTAATGGTTGATGGAGGGTTAAAACCTGTTAAAGAAGAAGAAGTCATTAAAGTTAGGAATAAAGCAGCAAAAGCTGTTCAAGCTGTCTTTAAAGAACTAAGTCTAGGGATTGTGACAGATGCAGAAGTTGAAGCGGCTACATATGCTCATGGCTCTGACGATATGCCCGACAGAGATGTAGTGATGGATATTGCAAATGCTGAAGAGTTATTGCAAAGAGGCATTACAGGAATTGATATTGTTAAAGCATTATACCGTTCAGGTTTTAAAGGAGTCGCCGAGAATGTTTTAAATATGCTAAAGCAAAGAATTTCTGGTGACTATTTACAGACTTCTGCCATACTCAATAAAGAATTTCATGTTATAAGTGCCATTAATCAACCTAATGATTACAGTGGACCAGGTACAGGATACCGTATTTCTAAAGAACGTTGGGAAGAAATCAAAGACATTCCACATATCATCGAAGTTGATGAACTGTGAGGTGGTGAATAAGTGGAAATATCCAATCAATTAATAGAACAAATCACAGAGCTTGTAGTACAAGAGCTTAAGAAGATAGAAAGTTTGGATGATCTTTCTACCGAGAAGAAGGCGATCAAGGGGAAAGATCCTAAGGAAGTAGTCATTGGTCTTGGTCCAGCATTTCTTAAGACCATCAACAAGACCATCAATGGATTACCCCTTTCACAAGTGATTAAAGAAATCATGGCAGGCATAGAAGAAGAAGGTATGGTACCTAGAGTGATAAGAGTTCATAAGACTTCTGATGTAAGCTTTATTGGTAAAGAAGCAGCTGTACTGAGTGGTTCTGGAATAGGTATAGGTATACAATCAAAGGGAACGACGATTATTCATCAAAAGGACCTCTATCCATTAACAAATCTTGAATTATTCCCGCAAGCACCTCTATTATCACTCGAGACTTATCGTGCCATCGGAAAAAATGCTGCCCGTTATGCTAAAGGGATCAACGTGAAACCTATTCCAACTGAAAACGACCATATGGTGCGTGCGAAATATCAAGTAAAAGCTGCATTAATGCACACCAAAGAAACAGAACTTGTACGTAAAAATGCTGGCTCAACTCAGGAGGAAATATTATGATTAAATATCCTTTATCTGAAAACCATACTGATACATTAACGTCGAGAACAGGTAAAAGACTTTCTGAAGTATACATTGAAGATGTTTTAGCTGGAACGGTCACAGCTGAAGATATTAAAATTTCTAAGGATACCTTGAAAATGCAGGGAGAAGTTGCCAAAGATCACGGTAAGAAGCAGATGGCTAGAAATTTCACTAGAGCTGGCGAACTTGTAGAAGTAAATGATCAGTTGATATTAGAAATATACAACAAACTTAGACCCAATCGATCAACAAAAAAAGAACTCATGGATTATGCTGTACATCTTGAAACAAAATACATGGCTTTTGAAACAGCTATGCTGGTGAGGGAGGCGGCAGAGGTTTATGAGCGTAGAGGAATTTTGATGGCGTAGGTGATCAATATGGCTATTATTGCAGGTGTTGATATAGGAAATTCTACAACAGAGATTTGTTTAGGTTCTTATAGGAATAAGGAACTTCAGTTCTTAGGTAGTTCTGAAGTAAAGACAACTGGAACCAAGGGAACATTGGAAAATGTTCACGGAGTTTTGCATGCCTTAAAAAAAGTTCTTCATCAATTAAACTTAAAAACAGAAGATTTAGATGTTATTCGGTTAAACGAAGCGGCACCTGTTATAGGAGATTCTGCAATGGAGACGATAACTGAAACAGTCATAACAGAATCGACCATGGTTGGTCATAATCCAGATACACCTGCAGGAGTTGGATTAGCTGTTGGCTATACAGTGGATATTCTGGATCTTGATAAGAGTGCCATAGATAGAGATTATCTGGTTCTAGTTAATGAAATGGATTATGAGAAAGTTGCATGTAAGATCAATGATCTTACTAAAAAGGGCTATAGAATTAACGGGGCTATCTTAAAAAATGATGAAGCCGTTTTAGTATCTAATCGGCTAACACATATGATACCTATTATTGATGAAGTTAAAGGGCTTCACAAAATTCCTATTAACATGCTAGGTGCCATTGAAGTAGCAACAGAAGAACGTACTATTAAGATGTTATCCAATCCTTACGGTATAGCAACTATCTTTAAGTTGGATCAGGAAGCAACAAGGTTGATTATCCCTATTGCAAAAAGTTTAGTTGGTAATCGCTCTGCTGTTGTTATACGAACACCAGAAGGAAAGGTAGCAGAACGTAGCATACCAGCTGGAAAGATTCGTCTTATGACTGAAAATAAAAGTAGCGTCATTGATGTGGACCATGGTGCAGAAATGATCATGGAAGCAGTTAATGGACTCAACGAGCTCTTAGATGTTAATGGCGAAGAGAATACCAATGTAGGCAACATGTTCAGTCGTATGAAATCAGGTATGGCAAAGTTGACTAATAAAAAGGTTAAAGATATCCATGTAAAAGATTTATTAGCTTTAGATACTATTCTTCCAATAACAGTTCAGGGTGGTATAGCTGGGGAAGTAGCCATGGAAAAAGCAGTCGCTATGGCTGCAATGGTAAAAACCGATTATTTACCCATGGAACAGATAGCTACGGCAATAAAAGAAACCACGGGTATTCATACAGAAGTAGCTGGTATTGAAGCCGTTATGGCATCAATAGGTGCATTGACGACACCTGGAACTGGTCTTCCACAAACAATATTAGATCTTGGTGGAGGGTCAACAGATATTGCGTATTTAAATCAAGAAGGTAAAGTTCTTTCAGAGCACTTTGCTGGTGCAGGACAAATGGTAACCATGCTAATCAACTCAGAATTGGGTTTAGGAGATTTATATCTGGCTGAAAATATCAAAAGATATCCTGTTGCAAAAGTGGAAAGTTTATTTCATATACGACTAGAAAATGGCACAGTTAAGTTCTTTGATCACCCCTTTTCACCTCATTTATTTGGTAAGTTGGTTGTACTTGAAGAAAACAATATGATACCAATCAATCAATCCTTAACGATGGATAAAATAATCCACATTCGAAAGGAAGCTAAAAAGAAGGTCTTCATTACCAATGTACTAAGAGGACTCAAAAAGTTAGTTCAAGAAGATTTACAGCCACATCATATTGTCTTAGTTGGTGGATCAACTTTGGATTTTGAAATCCCTGGATTAATTTTAGAAGCTTTATCATCAAAAGGATATGTGGTCGGTAGTGGCAACATTCGTGGAAGATGTGGACCAAGAAATGCTGTTGCTACAGGATTAGTTCTGTCCTATAAGAATGATAGTGAAGAGGAATAATATGAATAAGCAACCAGTCATTATAATCTATTATGATAAAGATACTAGGCTTTTAAGAGAAGTAAAGGCAGGGATTGAAGAAGAAAGTGTCTATTATGAAGTATTAAAATATGAAGGACTAAACTGTGAAGCACTTGCTAGTGAGGCTTCTAGGAACTCATTATTAGGAATTGGGATAGGTATAAGATATAAAGAAATTAATCTTTCTGTTGATAAGATAAGTGACCCGCTCATAAAAGTTCCTAATGCAGAGTTGAAAGAAGCAAGGCTAATTGGATGTAATGCTGCTAGATACGCTAAAGGACTTCCCTTGAAATGAAGGTGATAGGATGAAAGTATATACAAGATCTGGAGATAAAGGTCAAACGAGTTTATGGAATGGTGAAAGATTAAGTAAAAATCAAGCCCACATAAGACTTCTAGGAGATATTGATGAACTGACTTCTGCTCTGGGTGTTGCAAGAAGCCATTTAACAGATGAGAACATGAAAAAAGAAATTAAGCTCATCCAAGAACAATTAGTTCTCGTTATGGGAGAAATAGCAAAACATGAAACTTCCATAGGTAAGATCACGATGGTCCATGTGAAAAGAATTGAGAATGCTATCGATAACTATCAAAATCGTTCTTTAAAACATGAAACCTTTATTACGCCTGGTGATTACCAAAAGTCGGCATTTCTCGACTTGGCCAGAACCGTAGCTAGACGTGCTGAAAGACAGCTTTATGAGGTGGATCAAAATGATGAGATATCGGATAGAATAAAGCAGTTTATTAACCGTCTATCAGATCTCTTATATACAATGGCTAGATATAACGATTTTATAGAAGAGGTAGAGGAAAAGGTCAAGCAACAACTGAGTAATCGAGAGGTTAAACTCGTGAAACAACATGTACTCAATCTTAATAAAGCCACTGAGCTTATAAGAATAGTAGAATATGAAGCAGAGAAAAGAGGTATTCCTGTTGTCATTGCTGTCTCTAATTCAGCAGGGCATACCATTGCAGTTCATTCTATGGATCATGCATTGATAGCAAGTTTTGAATTAGCAGTAAATAAAGCTTTTACAGCAGTAGCCGTTAAAATGTCTACAGAAAAACTTGGTGAACTATCCAATCCTAAGCAACCACTCTATGGGATTCAATTTTCTAATAATGGTAGAATTGTTAACTTTGGTGGAGGTATTCCATTATTTCAAGGTAATGAATTAGTAGGGGGGATTGGAGTAAGTGGCGGTTCAGCACACCAAGATATTGAACTAGCAGAGTTAGGAGCTAGAGTATTTAAGGAAGGAGGGATTTAATGGCAATAACAGATGTAGATGTACAGAATATTGTTAAACAAGTTTTAAACCAATTGTCAGATACACCAAGTAGGTCTATACAAGAAGAGACTGGTATTTACCATAATATTGATAGTGCCATAGCAGCAAGTATCCGTACACAGAAGATACTGCATCGTATGCCAATGGAGTTCCGAGAAAAAATCATAGCAAATATCCGTAAAAAAACCATCCAGAATGCAACCAAGATGGCTGAGTTAGGTGTCATGGAAACTGGTATGGGTCGTATCGGTGATAAAATTATTAAACATCAATTAGTTGCAGAAAAAACGCCAGGTACAGAAGATATAGTCACAACAGCTTGGTCCGGTGATCGAGGGTTAACGCTTATCGAACAAGGACCCTTTGGTGTTATAGGGGCAATAACGCCATCAACTAATCCAAGTGAAACTGTTATCTGTAATGCCATAGGTATGTTAGCTGGAGGGAATACTGTTGTATTTAATCCTCATCCAGGTGCTATTGGTATATCAAATTTTGCCGTCCAACTCGTTAACGAAGCCTCAATAGAAGTTGGTGGTCCAGATAACATAGCTACATCCATATTAAAGCCAACTCTTGAGAGTGCAGATATATTATTTAAACACCCTGAGGTGCCGTTGCTTGTTGCCACTGGTGGACCTGGTGTTGTAACAGCTGTACTCTCATCCGGGAAGAGAGCCATTGGTGCAGGTGCGGGTAATCCTCCAGTTGTTGTAGATGAAACGGCTGATATAAAGAAGGCAGCAGCTGATATTGTTAATGGCGCTACGCTAGATAATAATTTACCATGTATCGCAGAAAAGGAAGTTATTGTTGTGGGTGAAGTAGCAGATGAACTCATGTATTACATGGAGCAAAATGATTGCTATAAAATAGAAGATCAACTCATTGAAAAATTGGCTGAGACTGTTCTTGTTAATAAAAATGGCAAGTATGTCATTGATAGAAAATGGGTTGGTAAAGACGCTTGGAAGATATTAAGAGCCATTGGCGTTGATGCTGATGAATCAGTAAGATGTATTATTTTTGAGGCTGGTGCAGATCACATCTTAGTTGAAGAAGAATTAATGATGCCTATACTTGGTATTGTAAGAGCTAAAGATGTGGATGAGGCGATAGAAATAGCTATAAGGTTAGAACATGGTAATCGACATTCAGCACATATGCATTCCAAAAATGTGGATCATCTTACACGTTTTGGTCAGCAAGTAGATACAGCCATTTTTGTCAAAAATGCACCTTCTTATGCGGCTTTAGGTTTTGGTGGTGAAGGGTACTGTACATTTACCATAGCCAGTCGTACTGGAGAAGGGCTTACATCTGCAAGAACATTTACAAAAAGTAGAAGATGTGTTATGGCGGAAAGTTTGTGTATTCGTTAAACGATTCCATACTGTAATAAGAAAGGAGCGCTGAGATTGGAAATTAGTCATATCAATATTGAAGATATAGTCAAGCAAGTTGTATCTGAGCTTAAAGTTAATTCAGTTCAAGACACTGGCATGAAAAATAATCAGTTTTCTGCGGTACCACAAATGGCAAAGGCAGCTGTTCTTGTTGATAAGAAACGAATAGACGTTAAGGCATTTAATATACCAGAAATCAATGATGATGAAATGCTCGTTAAAGTTGAAGGTTGTGGAATATGTGGTACTGACGTTCATGAGTATAAAAATGATCCTTTTGATCTAATACCAGTAGTCTTAGGTCATGAAGGAACAGGTGAAATCGTTAAGATAGGAAAGAACATCAAGAAAGACACCATGGGACAATCGTTACAGCTAGGTGATAAAATTGTAACATGTACCATACCATGTGGTGAATGTGATGCATGCCTCAACATGCCAGAAAAAGACAACCTGTGTGAGAATTCTGGTATCTATGGTTTGATTCCAGATGATGATGTTCACTTAAATGGGTGGTTTGGTGAGTACTTAGTTATACGTAAAGGCTCTACATATTTTAAAGTTAATGATATGAATCTAAAACAAAGAATCTTAATAGAGCCTGCTGCTGTCACTGTACACGCTGTAGAGCGAGCAAAATCAACTGGTCTCTTAAGTTTTAATTCATCTGTTCTTGTTCAAGGTTGCGGTCCTATTGGACTTATGTTACTAGCTGTTGTAAGAACCATGGGTATTGAAAACATCATTGCTGTAGATGGTGATGAACAACGTTTAGCTATGGCAAAGCGATTAGGAGCTAAGTATACAGTTAATTTTAAGAATTACAAAGATAATGATGAAGTGACTCGTCGTATCAAAGAGATAACCAGTGGTCGAGGAACAGACTTTGCATTCCAATGTACAGGGGTTCCAGCAGCTGCATCGAACATATGGAAGTTCATTAAACGTGGCGGCGGGCTCTGTGAAGTTGGGTTCTTTGTTGACAATGGTCATTGTAGTATTAACCCGCATTTTGATATTTGTAATAAGGAAATAACAGTAGTAGGTTCATGGGTTTATAAAGTAACGGATTATCCTATCACATTTGATTTTATAAGAAGAGCAACAGGTATTGGTTTACCAATTGAAGAACTTATTACTCATGAGTACGGCTTAAACGAGTTGAATGAAGCTATGGCAACTAATATGAAACAGGCAGGTATTAAAATAGCCTACATTAACAAGTAAAAGCTTTAGATTATTTTGAATACCAAATACAGAATGGATGATCAAAAGGAGCACGAACCGATGGGTCAGGCAATTGGATTATTAGAAGTTTTTGGTCTTGCATGTGCTTTTAAAGCAGCTGACGCAGGCTGCAAAGCTGGTAATGTGACCATTGATGCATTTGATAAGAATAAGCCTTTAGGGGCAGATAAACTTCCTGTACCACTGTTAGTATGCATCAAATTTAGGGGAAGCGTAGAAGATGTAAAAGCTGCAATGGATGCGGCGATTGTAGAGGCAGAGCAAATGACAGGTGTCTATCAAAAGCATATCATTGCGCGACCAGAAGGAAATATCGAACCATTTTTAGAATTGAACTGTTTAAAATAAATGATATTAATATCTAAGAAAAATGAAGGAGGAATTTATGATGAATGAAGCATTAGGAATGATTGAAACTAGAGGGTTAGTAGCAGCAATAGAGGCGGCAGATGCAATGGTTAAAGCTGCAGACGTAAAACTAATTGGAACAGAAAAAATAGGTTCAGGTCTTGTAAGTGTCATGGTAAGAGGTGATGTTGGTGCAGTAAAGGCTGCAACGGAAGTTGGTGGGTCCGCTGCCTCTCGTTTAGGAGAATTAGTAGCAGTTCATGTTATCCCACGACCAAACTCAGACGTAGAAAAAATCTTACCAACACTTAAATAAGGTAGGTATACATGAAAGCTATAGGACTTATAGAAATCAGGGGGTTAGTCCCTGCCATAGGTACAATCGATACCATGACTAAAACAAGCGACGTTGAATTTTTAACATGGGAAAAGAAACTTGGAGGATGGTTAGTGACGATTATTATTGAGGGTGAAGTATCTGCTGTACAGATGGCTATAGAAGCAGGTGCTTCAAATGCCATTGGAAAAGTTGCAGCAACAGCAGTCATTCCTAATCCTCATCCTGAAATAATCAAGCAAATCAAAGTAAGTAAAAGTAAATTATAGAAGGTGAAGAAATGCCTCGTAAAAAGGAAGTAAAAGATACTACAAATGCAGTAGAAGAGAAAACGAAAGATGTAAAAAAAGTAAAGGTCATTGATATTGATCAAGATAATAAAAAAGGCAAAACAATCAAGGAGGTCCATAAGATGGAAGCATTAGGTATGATAGAAACAAGAGGTTTAGTAGCAGCAGTTGAAGCAGCAGATGCAATGGTGAAAGCTGCAAATGTTCAATTAATTGGAACAGAAAAAATAGGTTCAGGTTTAGTAAGCGTTATGGTTAGAGGCGATGTTGGAGCTGTTAAAGCAGCTACTGAAACAGGAGCACAAACAGCAGGGCGCTTAGGCGAAGTTGTAGCAGTTCATGTAATCCCACGTCCTCATGCAGATGTAGAAAAGATTTTACCAGCTATTAAATAAATCCAAATTAATATCAATAATTGGATAAGAAAAGGTGAAATAAATGGATAAAGAAAAATTAATTGCTGATATATCAAAATTAGTATTGCATCAGCTTCAAGAGAAGGATTGCAATACCAACGATAACCTTATTCCAGTCGGTGTTTCAGCTAGACATATCCATTTATGCAAAGAAGATTTAGAGAGATTATTTGGCGAAGGACATGAATTAACACCTATGAAGGAATTGATGGGGGGACAGTTCGCTTCCAGAGAATTAGTGACCATCATAGGTACTAAGTTAAGAGCTATTGAAAATGTCCGTGTACTTGGACCGATACGCTCAGCTACACAAGTTGAGGTTTCTAAAACAGATGCTATTCGATTAGGTGTTAACCCACCAATTCGTCCATCTGGTGATATAAGTGGTTCTGCTCCTTTAACGGTTGTAGGACCAAAGGGGGCTATTAACCTCAAGGAAGGGTGTATAGTAGCTCAACGTCATATACATATGACACCAGAGGATGCCAAAAGACTTGGAGTGGAGGATAATGAAATCGTCAAAGTAGAAGTGCTGGGAGGGAGAGGAGGCTCTCTCTCTCATGTCCAAGTTAGAGTTCATGAATCCTTTAGATTGGAAATGCATTTGGATACAGATGAAGCCAATGCAATGGGAATTAAGTGTAATGATCCTGTAGTAATCATTCATTGAATTTAAAGAATAGCTCTATAGAACTCCTTATATAGGTTCTGTACCTATCATGTTAAGTAAATGAATAAGGAAAGTTATGCAGATAAAATATAACATGGATATTAAAGAAGATGGGCTTGAAGCCCAGAATTTCTTATAAGAAAATGAGGTGATAGCCTTGATTCTTGGAAGAGTTATAGGAACAGTAGTTTCAACAAGAAAGCATGATACCTTAACAGGATGCAAGTTTCTAATTGTAGAAACTATTGAGGAAATGGGGCAACAACGTATGGTAGCAGTAGACACTGTTGGGGCAGGTATTAGTGATCTCGTTATGGTGGCACAGGGAAGTAGTGCTCGTATAGCTCACTATAAAGAGCATGCTCCTATTGATGCTGCCATTATTGGAATCATTGATAATGAGAATGAAATTGTCATTAAATAGAGATAGAATAATTCGGGGTGTTAGTCATGGATAGAGCTTTAGGAATGATCGAATTTAAAACAATAGCTAAAGGCTTAGAAGCGTCAGATGCCATGGTCAAAACTGCTGAAATTAAAGTGGTATTAGCTCAGACCATGTGTCCAGGTCGATTTCTCATCCTAGTAAAAGGTAAACTTGGAGCAGTAAAAGCTGCTATTGAAAAAGGTAAAATGTTATATGATACAAATGTCCGCGATTCCTTCATTTTGGGTAATCCTCATGAAACCCTTTACGATGCACTTGATGGAAAGTATACGTATGAAAAGGTGGATGCTATGGGAATTATTGAAACCAGTGCGGTACCCTCTATACTCTTTGCAGCGGATCAGACAGCTAAAGCAGCTGAAGTAAAGCTCGTAAAAATAGCATTGGCGAATAACCTTGGTGGAAAAGGGCTCATTATCTTTACAGGTGAA